>BHES01000215.1 GCA_003864575.1 Enterobacterales bacterium | reverse complement strand
CCAGCATCCACAGGGTGTCACATTCAGGCACTTCGTCGATAACAAAAAAGCCCGCGGCTTCTTTGGTCACCTGAATCTCGCTACCTACCTGTATGTCATGCAAGCGCGGGCTGAGTTTGCCTTCCGGGACGGTCACCAGATAGAACTCCAGATTGGGATCGCTGGGTGCGTTGACGTAGGAATAGGCACGCTGCACGCGTTCTCCGTCAATCTCCATCGACAGTTTGGCGAACTGCCCTGCGCTGAACGCATCGACCGGAGCGCTCACCGTGATGCTGAACAAACTGTCGGTCCAGTTTTCAATGTTGGTGACTTTACCGTTAACCCAATCCGCCATACGAAGTGCTCCTGTTGCAGGTCTGTGCCGGGGGAAGAAATCCGCCGCCCGATTTACCCCGCTGATTTTATTTCACATTCTCAGAATCGATTATCGATTAAATGTTATCAGGCTGATCATGGGTGGTTAGATTGCCTCGCAGTCGTACAGTTATCTTTACGAGAATGGCACTAAAGTCCGCCAGTGATGTAAAGGTTGTTTTCCTCCAGACTCTCGCTTATTCACACCAGTTTGTTAATTTATGCGCCCGACGGCTTCCCTGCGCCAATACCGGCTATTTATGCTGATATCTGGTGATCCGATTGATTAATGAACTGAAAAATGAAAAAACTGGAAAATATTCACCTGCTTGTGATGTTGGTTTTGCTGGTTGCTGTAGGGCAGATGGCGCAAACCATCTATGTGCCGAATATCGCGGATATGGCGCAGAGTTTGTCGGTTAAGCCGGGTGCGGTGCAGCGAGTGATGGCGGCCTATCTGATTTCATATGGGGCATCGCAGCTGATTTATGGTCCGCTGTCTGACAACGTCGGCCGCAAACCGGTGATCCTGACCGGCATGATGATTTTCCTGGTGGGTGCGGCGGGTGCCATGATGGCGCAAAGCCTGACGCTGTTAATTGTAGCGAGCGCCGTTCAGGGGATGGGCACTGGCGTTGCCGGCGTGATGGCTCGTA
>BHES01000214.1 GCA_003864575.1 Enterobacterales bacterium | reverse complement strand
ATACCCCGAAGCGAACGTTGTCAGATGGAGAAAATTGTCCATAAAACAACAGACAAAAATCATTCCAGACGCCTTATTGCCATGTTGATGTTACACCGCGGTGAATCACTCACTTATGTCGCTAAAACCCTATGTGCAGCGCGTTCCTCCGTCGGTCGCTGGATTAACTGGTTCTCATTATTTGGCATTGATGGCCTAAAAAGCCTTCCGGCTGGACGTCAAAAAAAGTGGCCTGTTGAGGAGATGCTGCGCATGTTGGATTTACTTGTTCAGCGCTCTCCTCAAGATTTCGGCTATCTGCGCTCCCGATGGAGTACGGAGATGTTAACGATTGAAATCAATAAGTTATTTAACGCTACATTA
Organism: Enterobacterales bacterium; assembly: GCA_003864575.1. Lineage (GTDB taxonomy): Bacteria > Pseudomonadota > Gammaproteobacteria > Enterobacterales > Enterobacteriaceae > Ewingella. Next base: position 673 of record BHES01000214.1, on the reverse strand, counting down.
CATCCTGGTTCGCTTCGCCGTTGGCTACCCGGTGCGGGTATTGTCTGGCGTAGGGCAGCTCCTACATTGCATATTCGCGACCCTTACAAAGAGGAAAAACTAGCAGCGATCGGTGAAGCGCTAGAAAAAAACTGTGCAGCCCATCCCGTCTTTTACGAAGATGAGGTTGATATTGATCTCAACCCTAAGATTGGCGCGGACTGGCAAAAGAAAGGTCAACAGAAGCGGATCCCTACGCCAGGTAAAAATCAAAAGCACTACCTTGCCGGAGCCCTTCACGCGAGAACAGGCAGAGTGGACTACGTCAGCGGGACAAGTAAGAACTCGGGATTATTTATCGACATGTTACGCAAGTTAAAAAGCACATACCGCAGTGCCAAGACAATCACATTAGTCGTTGATAATTACATCATCCATAAAAGCGAAAAGACGTTGAAATGGTTGAAGAGTAATCCGAAATTTATAGTTATTTATCAGCCGGTTTACTCGCCATGGGTAAATAAAATAGAGCTTTTATGGCTGTCGTTGCACGAAACGGTCACACGTAATCATCGCTGCAGAACGATGTGGCAATTACTGAACAATGTCAGACAATTTATGAAAGCCGCTTCACCTTTCCCTGGCAACAAACATGGGTTAACAAAAGTGGAGCGGTATTAAGCGCAGTTATTTA
>BHES01000213.1 GCA_003864575.1 Enterobacterales bacterium | reverse complement strand
GAGGTAGAGAAGTTGTCTTTATCGGTTTTCAGCGACTTGAAGAACAGTCCGCCAGAAATCAACTGTAAGGCACCGAATACCACCAGTAAGATCACGATGGCCGTGACCACTTTCATACGGTTAAACATGTTGTCCCTTTTTCAATGTGATTCATCTAGAAGGGTTATCGGCAGGGGAAGTAAGAACTTCATACCGCTTTTGAAAAAGCGGTGGAAAACTTTATTTCAGCTTTGGGAAAGCTGGCAAATTTCGTTTTAATTCAATTTCAAGACATTGGGTTGCCACCCAAACTGGCTATGTAAATCAAAGAAAGGTTGGCTGTTGGCTTTTCTCCTCCCCCTGCGAAGGGGGAGGTTGGGAGGGGGTTTGGCATAAAAAATCGAGACTTACATGTGATACCCCACCCCAACCCTCCCCTTCGCAGGGGAGGGAGCAAGACGGCTTTTGTTGTAAATCCTCAGGCCGCCTTCTGGTCGGTGTGGGCCGACGCCCACGACCTTGACCTTGACTTTGAAGTTGAATTTAAAAGCGCTTGTGGGCCGCCCCCCCACAGATGCCCCCCACTGGCAAAAGTTATACTTTTGCCACACTTTCAATCAGTTCCATTTCTTCGCTGCTCAGCAACTTCTCGATGTCGACCAGGATCAACATCCGGTCACCTAATGACCCCAAACCGGTCAGGTATTCGGTGGATAACGTCACGGCGAATTCCGGTGCCGGACGGATCTGTTCCTGGGTCAGAGACAGGACATCGGAGACGCCATCAACCACGATCCCGACTACACGGTTTTCGAAGTTCAGCACGATAACCACGGTGTTTTCGTTGTAGACCACGTTCTTCTGGGCGAATTTCACCCGCAGGTCGATGATCGGCACAATCACGCCACGCAGATTGGTAACACCTTTGATGAAAGCCGGGGTATTGGCAATTCGGGTGACCTGATCATAACCACGGATCTCCTGCACTTTCAGGATATCAATGCCATATTCTTCGTCGCCCAGTGTAAAAATAAGGAATTCCTGCCCTACTGTTTCACCCGCCATTTTCGCCACGGTTGCAAGTCCTGCCATGTTGTTCACCCTTCAATC
>BHES01000212.1 GCA_003864575.1 Enterobacterales bacterium | reverse complement strand
ATGGGGCGAGTCAGGTTCCAGGCAAGGACCGCGCTGAATAACAACCCGCCTAAACCGCCGATCCACAGCAGCGGCGTGGGAATATTGAGCATGTGCTCACGGTGCTTGGGCCGGTATTCACTCATCAAGCCCTCGACGTCATAACGCAGACGGTAGCCCTGCCCTTTCGGCCCCTGGACAAACTCCACAATTTCTTTTGGGATCTTACCAGGCTCAAGGGCTTCCATGGTGTCGCCCTCTGCGGGCACCATGGACGTTGTCACGGAAAAATACTGACGGTCAGCGTCCGGCCAGTCAGCCATCATCGCGTTAAGCGCAGGCATTCCCCCCGAACGTAAGGTCGAAACTGCCGAGGTAATTTGCAGTTTTACAAAACGCCGCGCGATACCGCTTTCAGGCGGCTCGTGGTGATTATAAAAAGTGAATACCACCCAGAGAACCTGGGTGATGGCGATAAACGTGAACCAGAATCCGAACAGGATTTTCCAGAATAACCTTCCGCGAAGGCGCTTACCTGATGCGATAGCCAATACTTCTTACCGTTTCAATAGTCAGGATATCGCCGCCTTCCAGCGACGCCAGTTTCTGGCGAATGTTGCTGATATGCACATCGATACTGCGATCGTAGGCTTCGCGCGGGCGGCCCAGCCCCTTTTCCGATAACTCGTCTTTTGATACAACACGCTCAGGCGCACGCAGCAAAAGTTCCAGCAGGTTAAATTCAGACGCCGTCAGATCAAACAACGCACCGCGCCATTCGCTGCTGCGGGTGGCCGGATTGAGAGTCAGATCGCCATAGTTAACGGTTGAAGAGTCCGACGGGGCTTCCTGCTGCTCTTCCACACGGCGCAGTACAGCACGCAGACGCGCTACCAATTCACGCGGATAGCAAGGCTTCGGCATGTAGTCATCTGCGCCCATTTCCAGTCCGATCACGCGGTCAATATTATCGCCTTTGGCCGTCAGCATGATGATAGGCAGACGGCTATTTTTACGGACCTGGCGCAGTACGTCGATACCGCTCATGTCAGGCAACATAATGTCGAGGATCATCGCGGAATATTCGCCGGACATTGCGCCATCCACACCCGCTTTACCGGTCAATACCAGCGATGCATTGAAGCCTTCGGCAATCAGGTATTCGCTCAGCATGGTTCCCAGTTCGAGATCGTCATCGACTAACAAAA
>BHES01000211.1 GCA_003864575.1 Enterobacterales bacterium | reverse complement strand
CGAGGATCGCCGCCAGCGTATTTTCAACGCCACCGGACAGGTTTTGCGTCAGTTCCAGATTACGGCGGGTGGCGGCATCCATAATGATGCCGTCCTGTAAACGTTCCATCGTGACACCACGGATGTGCGGCAGGGCGGTGCGTTGCGTATCTTTCACATATTGCAACAGGCAGCCAGCGGCGCGCAGCGCCTGAGGTGCCTGCTCTACGCCAAAACCACTCAAGTCACGGGTACCAAATTGCAGATTGAGCTGTTGCTTAGCTGTCTCCAGCTCAAACTCCCACATCGGGCGGCGGCGCAGTCCACGTCGGGAAGAAATAAGCGGCATGGCGTCGAAACTTTCTGGATAAAGCAGCTCTGCCGGGTTGGTACGCTGGAGTTCTGCTGCCATCGTTTCCAGATCTTCGGGCTGTGCCACGCGAAAACGGCCGGAGCTGATATCGAGCGTCGCGTAACCAAAGCCCCGTCCGTCCTGCCAGATAGCCGCCAGTAAGTTGTCATGGCGCTCGTTGAGCAGAGCTTCATCGCTGACGGTACCCGGCGTGACAATGCGCACGACTTTGCGCTCAACCGGGCCTTTACTGAGGGCTGGATCTCCAATTTGTTCACAAATGGCGACCGACTCACCCAGCTGTACCAGCTTGGCTAAATAGCCTTCTACCGCATGATAAGGCACACCTGCCATCGGGATGGGTTCACCGGCGGAAGCGCCACGCTTGGTCAGGGAAATATCTAACAGTTGCGATGCCTTTTTTGCATCGTCATAAAACAGCTCGTAGAAGTCTCCCATGCGGTAAAACATCAGGATTTCTGGGTTTTCAGCCTTCAGGCGCAGGTACTGCTGCATCATCGGCGTATGGGCATCTGAAATTTTGTTGTCAATCATAGACTTGATCTTATTAATCCATTTTGCGACGCGATGGGTTTAAGGATTTTTCTGTCGCATATCTTAGCCCAGTGGACAATAAGCTGTCACAACTAAAAATGGAGAGTATCGCGCAAACCAGGAATGTAACTATTTTCCCGATTTCATAGCTTGAAGGGCGGCTGTTTCTGCATATCATGATAATAAAAATAATATTATTTTTATTATCATGATGCTGTCTTAATTAAGAATGTTGTTTCCGTTCACACTATCTTCATATACCCGTGGTCATTGAAAGTGCTTGATTATCCAGCTGATAAATATCATGCTCAGCGCGATGAAAATAGAGCTGACTGCAAAACAGAAGATTGCCCTTGAAG
>BHES01000210.1 GCA_003864575.1 Enterobacterales bacterium | reverse complement strand
GTTTTGTTGCGTTTCGACTGGGAATGGGGCTCATTGAGGGCTCACGGCATAATGAAAGTAACTGTGTAATGAAATTAGTAAAATTGCTCTTAGCTACCATGGGTTACTTGCTGGTATTCATCGTCGTGTTTACTGTTCTCACTCAGGTGATTGATAACTTCATCACTGATGACGCAATACGCAACTTCGCATCGTTCTTTGGCATCCATGATGCAGAGGGAATATTAGACCTATACCAAAATACAGCGATGGTTGTTTCAGCCTTGCTTGCTTTAGGAGTTACTCTGCTATGTCGCCTGCATATACGGCGGAAATTAAGAACAATTGAACAGGGTGCAGAGTGAACAGATTTCATGTTTTAGCTCATAGTTAATCTGTCACCCCCACTGCTCTGGGCAAAATCAGATCTAACCGGCAGTTCAATGCTAATAAATGAGGGTTAGATTGACAAAGCCAACTGAGGCTATGTGAATAGATCCGGGTTTCATAAATGCGAGAATCGCCGAGGTGAGGCGCAAAAATACCGACAACCTTTTGCACGTCTTCGTCATATGCGTTCAGCTCATCAGCAACGCGGCGGGCAACACGCACAGTCTGGTCTTTACGGGAAACATTCGCACCACCCTGCGGGCGATGTAAGCAGCAAAATCACCGGCATCAGCCGCAGCACGCACGGCCTCCACTTCGTCGTCAAAGGTATCAGTCAAGCTGATCGAACGAATACGGCGGCACTCGCGATATGCGCCCATTGCAGGTAAGCCAATCGGATGAAACTGCGGTATGCGCCAAGTTGCGGCCCATGCAGTAACAGCGGCGGCAGAGTCGGTAAGAAGTTCGCCGGTTTCGTGGTCACGCTCGCCTTCCAGAGCGTAACCATCGATATTCTTGGCTACGTATTTAGCAATATAACCCGCAGCACCGCCGCGGTTCATATGTTTGCAGTCAAAGCGATTCTTTGCGGCTTCGCCATCTTCTGCCATTGCGCGCTTGCGCATGATCTCAATAATGCGCTGGCGCTGATGTGGCTTAGTGAAAAGCGTCTTTCGGCGTATAAACTTCTTTGTCCCACGCGCGGTTAAACTGCACGTGTTTATTTTTGTCTTTGCCGACTGTCCGGGTTGGGTGAAATTTTGAAGGCGTGGTGATCGTGATAAACATGCCGACGTCACCGGCCTGAGCGGCATAGCCTTCAATCCCAGCGATTGTGCTCATGAGTTCCATGCGGCGGATCTCAGGGTTTGAGATGCTCGCCATGATGTTCTACAACGTGACATCTTTCACAAGGCGGCCACGGAAAAATATCCGGATGTG
>BHES01000209.1 GCA_003864575.1 Enterobacterales bacterium | reverse complement strand
GTATTGGAGGATATATTGTGGATTTCTACGCCGCTGAAATTAGCCTGGTTATTGAGATTGATGGGGAAAGTCATTTCACCGCAGAAGGGATATCCGCTGATGAAGAGAGAACGTTTTTTCTAAAAGGATTGGGGATGACCATCCTGCGCTTTACTAATTTGCAAGTTTGCCAAGACCTGGGCAGCGCTCTGGAATATCTTCGAATACAGATCGAAAACCTTAGGAAATGAAATCTATCAAAGGTTATACCTGCTTTTTTTCCTTGCTATTATTTCCCCTGAATCTGGTGAAAGCAGAACTCTCCGGGATCAGTTAAATCGGCGGTTGGGTGAAGTCAGGAGGCTGACGCAGCGGTCAGCCTCTTTTCTTACCTTTGACTTCTGCGCGAATGCTGAAGCTGTAATGCTGCTGATTGTAATAGACATCTGAAACTTCAAACTTCATCCCGTCCGTGAATTCAGTCACGGCACGCGAGTGTAATACCGGTTCATCCCGTGACAAATTCAGCGCCAATCGGATCTGATGGGAAGGCAGCTCCGCTGAAATCTCCTTATTGCTTCCCACCGGCTCAAAGCCCTTCGAGCGTAAATAGGCATATTTCGACGTGGTGAGATCTTTGCGGGTCAGGTCGGGGAACATATCAGCCAGCAGCCAGCACTGTTCATAAACAAAAGGCTCCTGGCCCAGCAGGCGCAGTCGCACCATAAAATGCAGGGCTGTGCCGACGGGCACCTCTAACGCTGCAGCGATGTCGGTATCCGCGCTGATGCGTTTAAATTCCAACACGCGATTTTCAATCGGCTGATTGATCTCGATCGCCAGTTCACTGGCCGTCAGATGGCGGTCGAGCGGCAGATTGACTTTGCTGATCCGGGTTTTCCTGACCACGAAGGTTCCGCGCCCGCGAAAACGTTCCACCCGTCCCTGACGCACCAGGTAATCCACCGCTTTGCGGGCGGTCATGCGTGAGACGCCATAAATTTCACACAGCGCGGCTTCGGTGGGAATAGGATCGCCGGGTTTGATCTCTCCGGCGGTAATTCTTTCAGTAAGCTGCTGTTCTATTTGTAAATAGAGTGGTACGAACGAGGTTTTGTCGATTTTCATCAGCCCTCCGATAAGCTGCTTAAATTGTATAGCGGGGTATACATTTGAACAAATTTAACGCGAGGAACTGTGCACTGGGAGGGGTTTTGAGCAATGTGCGGGAGGGAAAAGAACCCAACTCCGGATGGAGTTGGGTTTCAGGCTTTATTCAGGCAGCAAGGCTGACGAAGAGAACTGGCTGCCGCCCTCTTCCTGACGTTTGAAGCGCCAGCAGTGCTGATGATATTTAGCCACGCTGTTACGGTGCGCGACGCTTATCACCGAGGTATCCGGCAGCTCGCTAACCA
>BHES01000208.1 GCA_003864575.1 Enterobacterales bacterium | reverse complement strand
GAAAAACCGGAGTCCGGTTTCGTTAACCTGACGTAGAACGTAAGCGCAATTGATTGAAGGAGAAACTCATGGCAACGCAACCCATCATCAAACTTCACGATGGCAACAAGATGCCTCAGTTAGGACTCGGCGTATGGAAGGCCAGCAACGAAGAGGCGAGCAGCGCCGTTACGACGGCTATCAACACCGGTTATCGCCACATTGATACCGCCGCCATTTATAAAAATGAGGAAGGGGTGGGCGAAGCACTCAGCGGCGTTCTGCGCGACGGACACGTTGCGCGCGAAGAGTTGTTCATTACCACCAAACTGTGGAATGACGATCAGCTGAATGCGCACGACGCGCTGGAAACCAGCCTGAAGAAGTTACGCCTCGACTACGTTGATCTCTATCTGATTCACTGGCCCAAAGCCGATCAGGGCAATTTTGTTGAAGCCTGGAAGCAGCTGCAAAAACTAAAAGAACAGGGGCTGGCGAAAAGCGTCGGCGTGTGCAATTTCCATATTCCGCATCTGCAAAAACTGAAAGATGAAACCGGGATCTTCCCGGTGGTGAATCAGATTGAGTTGCACCCGTTACTGCAACAGCGTCAGCTTCACGCCTGGAACGCCACGCACAATATTGCGACAGAAGCCTGGAGCCCGCTGGCACAAGGTGGCGAAGGGCTCTTCGACCAGCCGTTGATTCAAAAACTGGCGAAAAAATATGGCAAAACTCCGGCGCAGGTGGTGATCCGTTGGCACCTGGATAGCGGGCTGATCGTCATCCCTAAATCCGTGACGCCAAAACGCATCCGCGAAAACTTCGAGGTGTTTGATTTCAAACTCGAGAAAGAAGAGTTGGCGGAAGTCGCCAAACTGGATGCCGGTAAGCGCTTAGGGCCGAACCCGGAAACATTTTAATCTGCACTGATTTCTGAGCTATCTAAAAGCAAAAAACCCGCCGAGGCGGGTTTTTTTATGCTGCACCGTTACATCGACGGTGTGATGACCATCTGCCCGGTAGAGCCACGGTCTGCCATCTCCAGTGCTCCGCTGTAATAGAGGAACGGGAAATGGTCGTAGGAGGGCTGGTTAAGGTAGACCAGCAGTTCGACGTCACCGTCCACCCACACGGTATCTTTGAAACCCGCATCTTCCACCAGCGGCGCAGCGCCGTTGACGCTTTTCACCAGGAAGGAAACGCCCTGCACGTGGAACGACTGTGGCATGTCGGCGCGCACATTCCAGCGCTCCCACGTTCCCTGCTGCGCGGTAAAATCAATGCGGCTGATATCCCAGATAGAACCGTTGATGCCGGGCTGGCTGTCGCCAAGGCGGAATTCACGGGTACGCGAAACATTGCCGCTGAGGATTTGGTCGGCCAGCAGACGCATCGGCAGATTGTCAGTCACCAGCGGCAACAGTCCGGTCGGCTTCAACGTCAACACCAGCGTGGAGACCAGAATGCTTGAGGGCTCGAACAAGCCACGAATAC
>BHES01000207.1 GCA_003864575.1 Enterobacterales bacterium | reverse complement strand
GCGATACCGACGATGACACACTGATGGAGCTTGTCAGACATAAAATTAAAGACCTGATTTGGAGGTTTGAGGGGCTAAAGCACGCAGACAGTGCTTTGATCGCGCCAATTATAGGTACAACACCTTGTTGATGCCAGCGTTAAGGCAGTTCATTCGCTGGCATCAGCAATAATTCGCAGACTTTTGGGGTTAAACTGCGCGGAAGGCAATTTCCGTTGGGATAGCTTCACCTTTCCAATAGAGTTGCGCGGCCATACGGGCGGCCAATTGACGATACAATAACGTAAATTCGCTCTGTGGATTGGAGACCACCGTTGGCTCACCGCGGTCCAAATCCTCGCGCAGCGAAATATGCAGTGGCATCTGGGCCAATAACTCACAGCGGTATTTTTCCGCCAGTTTCCGCGCACCACCGGTACCAAAAATAGGCTCGTGGTGACCGCACTGGCTGCAAATATGCATGCTCATATTTTCGATAATACCGAGCACCGGCACCTTAACTTTCTCAAACATCACGATGCCCTTCATGGCGTCGAGCAGCGCGATATCCTGCGGCGTCGTCACCACAACCGCCCCGGTCACCGGGATATTCTGCGACAGCGTAAGCTGGATATCACCGGTGCCCGGTGGTAGGTCAATCACCAAATAATCGAGGTCCGGCCATAACGTGTCCTGCAGCATCTGCATCAACGCCTTGCTGGCCATCGGGCCACGCCACACCATGGCGTTATCATCCGTCACCAGATAACCAATTGAGTTAGTTGCAAGGCCATGCGCCATGATCGGCGACATGTGCTGGCCGTCAGGCGACGTTGGCCGCTCATCTTCAGTGCCGAGCATATTGGGTACCGATGGACCATAAATATCGGCATCCAGAATACCGACTTTACCGCCCTCGGCCGCCAACGCCAATGCGACGTTCACCGCAGTCGTTGACTTCCCAACTCCGCCTTTGCCTGAACTGACGGCGATAATATTACGCACGCCTTTGATTCCTGGCTGATCGTTCGCCCGGCGCAACGTCGCAATATCGTGTTTCAGACGCCACTCAACCGCTTTTGCGCCCGTTATCCGTAGCAGTTCAGCGCGGGTAGTGGCTTTTAAGGCTTCAAAACCACTTTGCCATGCAAATGGCAGGGTCAAGTCAAGATGCAGTACGTTGTCCATCAGCGCACAGTGGTGCAGCGCTTTAATCGACAACAGATCTTTTTGCAGGGTGGAATGGGTAAAAGTGGCCAGTACGCCGGTCACCAGGGCGCGCAGCCCCTCGGGGGTGTTCTGCTCAGGGGAATGAGATGTCATCCCGGCTCCTTGAAACGTGTTATTAAATGACATTATTTTCGAGGCATAGCATAACAGAAGGTGCGGCGTCAGCCCCGCTTGTTTACGTGGGATAGCCCTTTCGGTTAACATCAATGCCCCTGATTTCAACAGCAGAAAGCAAGTTCTTACTATGGCTCAAGTCGCGAAAAAAATTTTGGTAACCTGTGCA
>BHES01000206.1 GCA_003864575.1 Enterobacterales bacterium | reverse complement strand
TTCTGCCTCTGGTGAGTCAGTGAAGGAATAAAGCCAATTGGGTAACAACAACAAAGTCTGTCCGTTTAAGGAGTTCGCCGTATGAGTGCTCCTAATCCAAGTCAGAGTGCCGACACTGCGTCGATTATGGCGCAGATGATCCAGCGTTTACCGCTGTCGGATACCCATTTCCGCCGCATCAGTGAACTGATTTATCAGCGTGCCGGCATTGTGCTGGCAAACCACAAAAGGGAGATGGTTTATAACCGTCTGGTGCGTCGCCTGCGGTTACTCGGGATCAATGATTTTGGCCAGTACCTGGTGATGCTGGAAAGTGATGCCAACAGTGCGGAGTGGCAGGCGTTCATCAATGCGCTGACCACTAACCTGACGGCGTTCTTTCGCGAAGCGCATCACTTCCCGATTCTGGCTGAACATGCCCGTTCGCGACCGAATAATTACAGCGTATGGAGTACCGCGGCCTCCACCGGAGAAGAGCCTTACTCCATCGCAATGACGCTGAGCGAAGCCCTCGGGCCGCGCATGGCAACGTGTAAAATTCAGGCCAGCGACATCGATACGCAAGTGCTGGAAAAGGCGACTGCCGGCGTTTACCGCCAGGAAGAGTTGCGCACGCTGAGCGCGCAACAGATGCAGAAATTCTTTTTCAAAGGCACGGGGCCGCACGAGGGTCTGGTGCGTATCCGTCCGGAACTGGCGCAAATGGTGGCCTTCCAGCAGCTCAATTTACTGGCGAGCCAGTGGCATCTCAACGGTCCCTTCGACGCCATTTTTTGCCGTAACGTGATGATCTACTTTGATAAAGAGACGCAGGAAGCAATTTTACGCCGATTTGTTCCGTTACTTAAACCGGGCGGCCTAATGTTTGCGGGGCATTCCGAGAACTTCAGCCAGATCAGCCGGGAATTTTATTTGCGTGGCCAGACAGTTTATGGTCTCGCCAAGGAGAGGTAATGAATAAAATCAGAGTGTTGAGTGTCGATGACTCGGCGCTGATGCGCCAGTTGATGACCGAAATCATCAACAGCCATCCCGATATGGAAATGGTCGCCACCGCACCGGATCCGCTGGTTGCGCGTGACCTGATTAAGAAATTCAACCCACAGGTGTTGACGCTGGACGTCGAAATGCCGCGCATGGACGGGCTGGATTTCCTCGAAAAACTGATGCGCCTGCGTCCGATGCCGGTCGTCATGGTTTCCTCACTGACCGGTAAAGGGTCGGAAATCACCCTGCGCGCGCTGGAACTGGGGGCGATTGATTTCGTCACTAAGCCGCAGTTGGGGATCCGTGAAGGGATGCTGGCCTACAGCGAACTGATCGCCGACAAGATCCGCACCGCGTCGAAAGCGCGACTGAACAAAAGCGTAAATCTCGACCAGCCGCGTATGCTCAGCCATACGCCGCTGCTCAGCAGCGAAAAGCTGATTGCGATTGGCTCATCGACTGGCGGGACGGAAGCGATTCGCCACGTATTACAGCCTTTGCCACCGACCTGTCCGGCGCTGATGATAACGCAGCACATGCCACCGGGATTCACCCGTTCGTTTGCCGACCGGCTGAACAAACTGTGTCAGATCACGGTGAAAGAGGCCGAAGACGGTGAGCGCGTCTTGCCGGGCCATGCCTATATTGCGCCGGGCGACCGCCATATGGAGCTGACGCGCAGCGGGGCGAACTACCAGGTTAAGTTAAACGACGGACCGGCGGTCAACCGCCATCGCCCGTCGGTTGACGTGTTATTCCGTTCGGTGGCGCAGTTCGCCGGACGCAATGCCGTCGGGGTGATCCTGACGGGAATGGGCAATGACGGCGCCGCCGG
>BHES01000205.1 GCA_003864575.1 Enterobacterales bacterium | reverse complement strand
TGTTTAACCGTATGAAAGTGGTCACGGCCATCGTGATCTTACTGGTGGTATTCGGTGCCTTACAGTTGATTTCTGGCGGACTGTTCTTCAAGTCGCTGAAAACCGATAAAGACAACTTCTCTACCTCTCAACAAATTCGTTTACAACAGGCCGAGCTGAACGCCAGCTGGGTTTACCTGTTGCAGACCCGTAACACGCTGAACCGTGCGGGTATCCGTTTCATGCTCGATGCCAACCAGATGGGCAGCGGCGCGACGGTAAAAGAACTGACGGAAACCGCGCAAAAAAATCTTAAAGTCGCCGCGGAGCACTACGCCAATTACCTGAAAATTCCTGCTGATGCCAGTCAGAATCCGGCCTATGCGGCAGACGTTAAAAAGCAATACGCAGTGCTCAATGGCGCACTGAGCGAGCTGATTAGCCTGATTGGTATTGGTCGTATTAATGACTTCTTCGAACAACCGACCCAGAAATATCAGGACGGATTCGAAAAAGCCTTCGTGAATTACATTAATCAGAACGACCAGCTGTACAACGTTGCCGTTCACGTTAGTGAGAACTCCTTCAATCACGCGGTGTGGGTGTTGGGGGTGATCATGGCGATCCTGATTCTGTTCATCGCACTGGCCTGGTTCGGTGTACAACGCATTCTCGTTCACCCGCTGCGTACGCTGGTGGAGAACATCCGCCACATCGCCCGCGGTGACCTGACGCAAGAAATCACCGTCACCAGCCGTAACGAAATCGGCCAGCTGGCGGAAAGTCTGCGCGATATGCAGGACGAACTGATCCGTACCGTTTCTGGCGTGCGCCAGGGTGCCGATGCCATTTACAGCGGTGCGAGTGAAATCTCTGCCGGTAACAACGACCTGTCTTCACGTACTGAACAGCAGGCTTCTTCACTGGAAGAGACCGCCGCCAGCATGGAACAGCTGACCGCGACAGTGAAGCAAAATGCTGAAAATGCTCGTCAGGCCAGCCAACTGGCGTTAAGTGCCTCTGAAACCGCGCAGAAGGGCGGCAAAGTGGTCTCCAATGTGGTGCAAACCATGAGCGACATCGCTGCCAGTTCGAAAAAAATCACCGACATTACCGGCGTTATCGACGGTATTGCTTTCCAGACCAACATCCTGGCGCTGAACGCCGCCGTGGAAGCCGCTCGTGCCGGTGAGCAGGGACGTGGTTTTGCCGTGGTGGCCGGAGAAGTGCGCAGTCTGGCACAGCGCAGCGCCCAGGCCGCGAAAGAGATCAAAGGTCTGATCGACGACTCGGTGAGCCGTATCAATACGGGTTCTGTACTGGCCGAAAGCGCCGGTGAAACCATGAGCAACATGGTCAGCGCGGTGACGCGTGTGACCGACATCATGGGTGAAATTACCTCCGCTTCTGACGAGCAGAGCCGGGGTATCGAACAGGTTGCACAAGCCATCACAGAAATGGACCGCGTCACCCAGCAGAACGCCTCACTGGTTGAAGAGTCCGCTTCAGCGTCTGCGGCACTGGAAGAGCAAGCCAGTTTACTGACGCAATCCGTCGCGGTATTTACCCTCGGTAAACATCAGGTCAACGTGGTGCGCCCCGCTTCGGGTTCAACGCGCCCGCCATTGCTGAGCCCGAACCTTTCAGGTACTCGCCCGGCACAAACCAACATGACGGAGAACTGGGAAACGTTCTGATCGGTGCAATAAGCAAAGACGGTATGACAGGGGCAGCTTCTGCCTCTGGTGAGTCAGTGAAGGAATAAAGCCAATTGGGTAACAACAACAAAGTCTGTCCGTTTAAGGAGTTCGCCGTATGAGTGCTCCTAATCCAAGTCAGAGTGCCGACACTGCGTCGATTA
>BHES01000204.1 GCA_003864575.1 Enterobacterales bacterium | reverse complement strand
TGTTTAACCGTATGAAAGTGGTCACGGCCATCGTGATCTTACTGGTGGTATTCGGTGCCTTACAGTTGATTTCTGGCGGACTGTTCTTCAAGTCGCTGAAAACCGATAAAGACAACTTCTCTACCTCGCAACAAATTCGTTTACAACAGGCCGAGCTGAACGCCAGCTGGGTTTACCTGTTGCAGACCCGTAACACGTTAAACCGTGCGGGTATCCGTTTCATGCTCGATGCCAACCAGATGGGCAGCGGCGCGACGGTAAAAGAATTGACGGAAACCGCGCAAAAAAACCTTAAAGTCGCGGCGGAACACTACGCCAATCACCTGAAAATCCCTGCGGATGCCAGCCAGAATCCGGCCTATGCGGCAGACGTTAAAAAGCAATACGAAGTGCTCAATGGCGCACTGAGTGAGCTGATTAGCCTGATTGGTATTGGCCGTATTAATGACTTCTTCGAACAACCGACCCAGAAATATCAGGACGGATTCGAAAAAGCCTTCGTGAATTACATTAATCAGAACGATCAGCTGTACAACGTTGCTGTTCACGTTAGCGAGAACTCCTTCAACCACGCGGTGTGGGTGTTGGGTGCCATCTTGGCGATACTGATTCTGTTCATCGCACTGGCCTGGCTCGGCGTGCAACGCATTCTCGTCCACCCGTTGCGTACTCTGGTGGAGAACATCCGCCACATCGCCCGTGGTGACCTGACGCAAGAGATCACCGTCACCAGCCGTAACGAGATCGGCCAGTTGGCGGAAAGTCTGCGCGATATGCAGGACGAACTGATCCGTACCGTTTCTGGCGTGCGTCAGGGGGCCGATGCCATTTACAGCGGTGCGAGTGAAATCTCCGCCGGTAACAACGACCTCTCTTCACGTACTGAGCAGCAGGCTTCCTCTCTGGAAGAGACTGCCGCCAGCATGGAACAGCTGACCGCGACCGTGAAACAGAATGCCGAAAACGCTCGTCAGGCTAGCCAACTGGCGTTAAGTGCATCTGAAACCGCGCAGAAGGGCGGCAAAGTGGTTTCCAACGTGGTGCAAACCATGAGCGACATCGCCGCCAGTTCGAAAAAAATCACTGACATTACCGGCGTCATCGACGGTATTGCTTTCCAGACCAACATTCTGGCGCTGAACGCCGCCGTGGAAGCCGCCCGTGCCGGTGAGCAGGGACGTGGTTTTGCCGTGGTGGCCGGAGAAGTGCGCAGTCTGGCACAGCGCAGCGCCCAGGCTGCGAAAGAGATCAAAGGCCTGATTGATGACTCGGTGAGCCGCATCAATACGGGCTCTGTACTGGCCGAAAGCGCCGGTGAAACCATGAGCGACATGGTCAGCGCGGTAACCCGCGTGACCGACATCATGGGTGAAATCACCTCCGCTTCTGACGAGCAGAGCCGCGGTATCGAGCAGGTTGCACAAGCCATCACTGAAATGGACCGCGTCACCCAGCAGAACGCCTCGCTGGTTGAAGAGTCCGCTTCAGCGTCCGCAGCATTGGAAGAACAAGCCAGCTTACTGACGCAATCCGTCGCGGTATTTACCCTCGGTAAACATCAGGTCAACGTGATCCGCCCTGGCTCAGGTTCAACGCGTCCGCCCTTGCTGAGCCCGAACCTTTCAGGTACGCGCCCGGCAGAAACCAACATGACGGAGAACTGGGAAACGTTCTGATCGGTGCAATAAGCAAAAACGGTATGACAGAGGCAGTTTCTGCCTCTGGTGAGTCAGTGAAGGAATAAAGCCAATTGGGTAACAACAACAAAGTCTGTCCGTTTAAGGAGTTCGCCGTATGAGTGCTCCTAATCCAAGTCAGAGTGCCGACACTGCGTCGATTA
>BHES01000203.1 GCA_003864575.1 Enterobacterales bacterium | reverse complement strand
AAATCCAGGTCATCAAACCTAATGCTGGCAGCCTGCGTGGGATTGGTCTGGCGGCGCTGGCCAATGCCGACGTGGACGCGCTCATCACCATTTTACCGCGCATCACTTATCCGAATCTGACGAAAGAGGAGTGCGCACGCCTCGAGTTACCGGATCTGATTGCGCTGGCTGGCAAGGTGATCGGTTTTTTATCGCCGAAGCAGGACGGGTAAACATCGATCCTAGGCTGACCATCGATGATCTGATGGCAGATATCGCGGTGATCTTTCATTGGCCGCCGTCCGAAATGGACGGCATGTCACTCACCGAACTGATGAACTGGCGATATAAAGCGTTGCAACGCAGCGGAGTTAAAACAGATGAGTAATTTCGACACAATCCCCGCGACACTGGGGAAAATCATTCAGCAACTTCAGCCACTGAAAAAAGCCACCTCTGATCTCTGGAAGCGTTTTACCCAACTCCCTCAGCACACCTTGTTTAGCAGGATGTCAGAGGACATCAACAGCGCAGCTGGAGAATTTCGAGGGTTAGAGAAAGGGTCGAAGCTATTGGAGAATTTATCTGATACCCAAAGTAAGTTCTCGGCTGGCATCTCCACCGCCCTCATGCTTCCTGAATCCGCACAGAACGGCAGTCAGAAGAAGCCCGCGACTGAGCATTGGGAAATGCTTCGTCAACCTCGTTCTGAAAGCCTGGAGCAGAAAGGCAACGCGGTGGGCCAGCAATATAAAGCCCGTGCCCAGAAAATTAACGCGCTGAAAAACACCAGCACATCGATGGTCGCTTTCGCGCAGCCAAAACTTGAGCTGGCGAAAAGCATTTTGCAACCCGGCGCTGACCTGCAAAAAGGATTATCCGAGATTCAGGCCAGGCTTGGTCTACAAAAAAATGATCCGCGTCTGGCGGCGCTGCATCAGCAAACGCTGTCCATGGCGGACAGCGGCCATCGGCCCGCAGAGGTGCTTGCTCAGCAAAGCAAAATGGCGGCCAGTGGCCTGAATGCAGATCAAATTCTGGCGCAAACGCCGGCGGCACTGAACGGTGCCACGCCAGCGGCGCAAACCGAAGTACGGGTGAAAGGTGACAATCTGGACGGTGATATGACAAAACTGTTCGCCACCTGGGACACCGTCCGCATCAACCTGTTTGACGGGCAAAGTGCGGCGCTGCGCGAACTAACACAAACGGCGACCGGTTGGCTGACCACGCTCAACACCTGGATAACCGATAATCCGCAACTGGTGTCATCGCTACTGGCACTCGCTCTGGGCGTGACGGGCGTGATCGGAGGATTGGGCGTTCTTGGTTCGGTTATTGCCCCGGTATTGAGCGGGGTCAGTATGCTGATGGCAGGCGCAGGTTTATTAGGTACGGTATTTACTGTTGTTGCCGGCGCTGTAGGTGCCGCGATCACCGCTATTGGACTTCCGATTATTGCGTTAGTGGCCGTTGTCGCCATCGCTATTACCGCCATCATCAAAAACTGGGATTCACTGGGGAATTTCTTCAGTGACATGAAGACGGCTGTGAGTGAAAAAATGGGCGCATTGAGCAACATCTTTACTGACCTGGGAGCCAATATCTCTTCGGTTATTAATAAATTATTGTCGAAACTGAATGGTTTTAAAGAGAAGTACGGCTGGATCCTGGAAAAGTTGGGCCTGAGCAACACGCCGTCTGATGATGCACAACAGACTTCCCAGACAGGAGACAGTCCGGAGATCAATCTGCAACCGCAGAGTGCTATTTCCTTGGGGTATCAACCGGCTAAATCACCGCAATCCGCCATCAATAATCTGTCAGACAACAGCGTAAAAACGGAAAATTATACGGTCAATGTTCCGGCTGGCGCTTCGCCACATGACTATGTCCGGACCATAGCCGATTTCCAGGGCAAACAAAAACGTGATGACGAAGATAGCCTGATGAGTCAGTACCTCTATCAGAGGGCCTACTCATGATGATGACACTGGGTTTATATATTTTTAAGTTAAGCACCTTGCCCTATCAAAGTGTGAACCGAACGGTCGATTACAACTGGGCGCAAAACAAGCGGATTGGCTTACGCCCGGCCTCACAATTTATGGGGGTTGAACAAGAGTCCATAGAATTGACTGGCCAGTTGGT
>BHES01000202.1 GCA_003864575.1 Enterobacterales bacterium | reverse complement strand
GCGAGATTGAGATTTTTGCTGCCATTTCGCCGCTTTTCGACGCTGAACGCTTTGGAATCAAAGTGGTGCCGTCACCGCGCCATGCCGACATTTTGCTGTTCACCGGGGCCGTCACCCGCGCCATGCGGGTGCCTGCACTGCGCGCCTGGGAAAGTGCGCCAGACCCGAAAATCTGCATCTCCTACGGTGCCTGCGGCAACAGCGGCGGCATTTTCCACGACCTGTATTGCGTGTGGGGCGGCACCGACAAAATTGTGCCGGTCGATGTGTACATTCCCGGCTGCCCGCCGACACCAGCCGCCACCATTTACGGCTTCGCGATGGCGCTCGGCCTGCTCGACCAGAAAATCAAAGGTCAGCAGCACGATGAGGCAGCCACCGTTCCGGCAACGTTACTGCACCCGGACCTGCCGCAGCCGCTGCGCGTGTTGATCGACAGAGAAGCCCGTCGCATGGCCGGTTACCGCTATGGCCGTCAGATTGCCGATGAGTTTATGCACCTCATCGCCGCGACCGGGCTCGAGCCAGTGGAGCAACGCGTGTCGACGTATCTCGAAGAACGGGGAGATCTGCGCCTCAACGAGATTGTCGGCAACCTGCAACAGATTTATCAGCAGGTACTGCACGGGGAGATTCGTCTGTGATGACGCCAGCCAACGACCAGCGTTATGCCCGGCATCAGCACCCGACGGGCATTCGGCCAGAGAAGAACAAAGTGGTTTTTTATTCGCTCAGCAGCAAGTTTGTCGATGAGAAAAGCGCGCAGAAGCGCAGTTCGCAGCAGGTCAAAGAAGTGATCTACTACAGCCTGGCCATCGGCCATCACCTCGGCGTGATTGACTGTCTGAAAGCCCGCCTCGAATGCCCGCTCGACGACTACGGGCGTTGGATTGAGTGCCTGGCGGACAACAGTGAAGCGCGCCGCAAACTGGCCGGCGTGCTTCGCTTTGGCGAAATCAACATCGACAGCAGCCACACGCACTGTCTGGCGCTGGGGCTACGCCGCGCCCGCGAACAGATGACGACGCAACAACAAGGCTGGAGCGAACAACTTATCACCCTGCTTCAGCAAATCGAAAACGACCCCGCCATGTACCTGATGGTCAGGAGATACGATGCCTGATACTCCTTCCAACTTTTCCCGCTTCGCCCTGCTGTGCGTCGGTAACAGCATGATGGGTGACGACGGCGCTGGCCCCCGACTGGCTGAACTCTGCGCCGAACAGCCGCTGACCGGCTGGACGGTGGTGGACGGCGGCGCTGCGCCAGAAAACGACATCGGTTTTTTGCGCGAACTGCACCCCGACCATCTGGTGATTGTCGATGCCACCGACATGGGACTGGCGCCGGGCGAGATGCGCATCATCGACGAAAATGACATCGGCGAAATGTTCATGATGACCACCCACAACTTGCCGCTGACGTTTCTTATCCAGCAACTGCGTGAAGACATCCCGCAAATCACGTTTGTCGGCATCCAGCCCGATGTCGTGGCGTTTTATTACCCGATGAGCCCGGTGGTGGAACGGGCGGTCAGCCGTTTGCATCAGCAATTACCGCAGCTTGAAACCGGGCTGGGCATCGCGCCTTACGTCGCAGAAATAGCCTGACACTGACTTTCGTCACAACTGTCGAGGTAGTGACGAAGCAGACATGACGTCAGTGAAAAATTTCGTCATCGACGCACAGAATAAAAATAACCTGCTGAATTTAATGATAAAAAATTAAAAACAGGAACTGGCACGCTTTATGTATAGAAGTAGATGAAAACTTTTAACCACCTCAATTAAAAGCACACTGAAATCCCCTAAGGCATTGGCATTGCAGGAAGGCGGCAAGCGAAGACGTCCCGATGAGCTGACATGAGTCAGTGATTCGGACGAATGAACGCAGCCAACGCACCTGCGATGTCAAGGACGACGGGGATTTGGAGACGAAATTATGAACCGGTTCATCATCGCCGATCCTAAGAAATGTATCGGCTGCCGTACCTGTGAAATTGCCTGCGTCATGGCTCACAGTGAATCACAGGATATCTCGCTGCTGAATGTCGCCACGTTTGCGCCGCGTTTGCATGTGATTAAAGGCGTCAATCTCAGCACGGCCGTAATGTGTCGTCAGTGTGAAGATGCGCCCTGCGCCAATGTTTGCCCGA
>BHES01000201.1 GCA_003864575.1 Enterobacterales bacterium | reverse complement strand
AACGGCTACTGGCGGGCCACCAGCAAAGGCATGCTGATCAGCGCACGCGGTCGGGTTTACCGGTCAAATGCTATCGCCGCTGTGTATGAGCAACTGAAGCGCAAGCCGCAGCCACTGACCACCGAACTCGAAGTGCATGTTGTTCTGTTCCCGCCAACCCGCGCCCGTAGGGATCTGGATAACTTCCAAAAAGCGTTGTTCGACAGCCTGACGCATGCCGGAGTGTGGGCCGACGACAGCCAGGTGAAGCGAATGACCGTTGAGTGGGGAGACTTAACGAAAGAAGGGAAAGCAGAAGTAAGAATCATTGATTTCAAACCCGCCGGTGTGCAGCCGGCTTAACGTGTGCAGCCGGCTTAACGTGTGGAGTATTTATGTCGAACAGTTTGCTATCAGGAAAAGTGGTAACGATGTCAGGAAAAGTGGTAACGATGTCGATTCGGAAGAAACAGGAGAACGCAGCGTGAGAGCATTACTAACGCCATACCCGCAGCGTGACGCCAGCATTGTGATATTCAAGCCCGGTAACGCATTGATGGGATTGTTTGCGCATAAACGGCTGCTGATCTCGACTGTACCTTACGAACTCAAAGATTTTCCCATCGGCGAGATCCCGGCAGTGAGCCAGTCGCTGGTGGATGATGAACGACTTCGCGGCTTCTTCACCAATGATCGGGTGATCAATGCAGCGGGTGGTGTCTGGGGCATGAAAGGCTGGTTAGAAGCTATGCCGTGTTGTCAGTGGGAGAACGCGCCGGACGGCTATCACGATAACAATCTGGGGATACTGGACTACGACAACAGTGCCGTTCGCCTGTGTTGGCATCACGAGCACAAACTTGGACAAATGATCCTGCCTGAGCTTGACCGGCTGGCGTACCAGAATCTTGCCATGTGGGTAGTGCATACGGCGCTGCACCGATTGAAGTTACCGCAGGGTCACCAGCTCAGTTTCTTTGAACTCTGCTGGTGGGCTGTTACAGCAGAGGTGATCGACGTCATGCCAGATTCAGCAGCGCGCCATGCCCTGCGCTGGAAGCCAGCAGAGTCTATTAAACCGGTAGGTCGTGAGTCTGATATTCAGCCCGAGGCGGCCCCCTTGGAAGTCCTGGTGGATAAAGCCGAAAAGGTTAAGCCAGTGTTGGCGCTGGCTATTGATCCGGAATCGCCTGAGTCATTCATGCTGCGACCGAAACGCCGCCGATGGGAAAACGCTAAGTACACCCAATGGATAAAGCGCCAGCCCTGTTGCGGTTGTGGAAGTCAGGCCGACGACCCGCACCACATCACCGGCAATGGGTTTGGTGGCATGGCAACAAAACCGCATGACATGTTTGTGATCCCGCTGTGCAGGCGGTGCCACGACGCACTACATGCGAATACCAAGGGCTGGGAAGAAGAGAACGGCGATCAGATGCTTCTGGCACTGAAGACAATAGACAGCGCGCTGGCGATGGGTGTTATCGCTACCGGCAAAGCTAAGTAAAGGTGTGGAGACGATATGAACATTGATCGCATTAGAGAAAGAGTCGTAACCGCACTAACCGATTACTGTGGTGCCACAAAGGGGCAATTGGCGGCATTTGAAGAGCATGCACCGGCTGATACATCGAGCAAGAAGCGTAAACGCATCCACTTTGTCACGCTGGAAAAAAGCCGAGTCAGTGCGGATATTGATCCTGTTGGTTGTGCTGAGACACGTTCTCGTATTAATCCTTTCCCTCCTATCCATGAAATTACATTTTGCTCGAGCAGCTGGCGGCGTGCGTTAGCTTCAATGGATGGTGAGAATCTTGCGTGGATCCGATACTGCTATGGGTATGACCTGACGTATGAGCATCAGGTTACAATATGCCAGTTCATTTGGTCTGAATTTTTAAAGCGGTGGGCTGGGAAGAAGATCACAGCTAAAAAACGTGCTCGTTTATCCTCGCTCATTTGGTTGTCTGTGCAGACGTATGCCGCGGCTGATACAGGTCGGATGGCTCGAGCGTATTCACCAGGAGAATTAGCTTCGTTGTCTGGTGTCAGTAAAACAAACTGGGCAGAGAACTACGCTCAACAGTGGAATGACATGCTTTGGTTGTGCGAGCAGTTAGATATCTCATCTTTAAAAATAATTTACACGTTAAGAAGTGAAGCACGTTCCAAAATTTTAGTCAGATGGCCTTTTCTCTGATGGGTGGCGGGAGAGCTATTAGCCATGAAAAGTAACTCTCAATTGTGTGATTTTTTCTGTGATCGCGTCGCCCATGCGTATTTGCTTCATCTTGTAGCTACATGGCGCAGGCCTGTTTATCGCTATGAATCAGGCGATATTGAGGTCAACCAGTCCTTTCTGGCTGGACTCCTTGATGGCTATCCAAAAGAGAGAATGACTGATGCCTATATACACAGTTAACTTGAAGATGCATTTTTCAGCATCTGGAAGTTGTCATTAATTCGGCGTGGCAACGCACCAGAAAGTCCCGGTAATATTTCACTAAAAAATCGTCTTATCTCCTCCCGGAACTGCTTTGCTGAAGCGAAGTAACGGTTGTTTCTTACCTCCTCATTCATCACCTTCCACAGTCGTTCGATTGGATTCAGGTTCGGGCTGTAAGGCGGCAGGGAGTGAAGGTCGATATTCATCACGTAAGCCCAGTCTTTCACCAACCCACTGCGGTGATAACCTGCTCCGTCAAGGATAATGTGAATCTTCTGCCTAACCGGATAAATCTCACGGATAGCAATGAAAAA
>BHES01000200.1 GCA_003864575.1 Enterobacterales bacterium | reverse complement strand
GTTAATACGCCGTGGGTAATTTCAACCTGAATATTATTTTGTTTCGCGTAGTCCAGATCAATAGCATCGGTGCCGACGCCGAAAACAGAAATAACTTTTAAATCAGGAAGGCATTCAAGAATACTATTATCGACACCCACATCACCGCGCGTCACCAGACCGAGAATGCCTTTTCCCTTGTGGGTTAAAAATTCAGATTTATTCTGCTGGTCAAAATATTTATCCACACAATATTGCTGTTCCAGTTTTTCCGTCAGGCTATCCATGACCGGAGCCAAAATTAATACGCGGGGTTTTTGTTGTTGGGTCATTGTCGTTACCTGTCAAAGTTTGCTGCTCAGAATCGATGTTCTAATAAAAGCATTTTCAGGAAACTATTTCGTGACCGGAGTCACGTTGGATCATGTTAAAAAAGAGTGTTACCTGTAACGTGATCCTAAACCACAATCCATCCATGAATATTACTGTGGAGATGATCGCGTACCTGGGACTAAATTGTCCCGCCGAGAGAGATTCGGTAGTGCAGATCGACCCGTTCAATGGTCGGCAGGTTTTTGATTTTCTTGAGGATGATCTCTGCGGCCACTTTGCCCATTTCATAGCGTGGGGTGATAACGCTGGCTAACAGCGGCGTGGTAGCAAGGCCGATGTCCAGACCATGGAAGCCGGAAATCGCCATCTTTTCAGGGACGCTAATGCCTGATTTCAGGCACTCCTGTAACACGCCGACGGCAATATCATCATTGGTGCATAACACGGCGTTAACCTGCGGATAAAGCTGTCTGGCCAGAGACAGCATCCCGGCGCCGATGGAGACGGAAGAGACTTTATTCGGCGTGATATGCATGGGTTCGAGATTGTTTTCGTGCATCGCCTGACTGTAGCCTTGATAGCGTTTTTTATCGCGGGCATCGGACATCGAGCCGAAATAGACCACGTGTTTTTTGCCGCTGGCGAGCAGGGTGGTCGCCATGTCATATCCGGCCTGGAAGTTGTCGAAACCGACGGCAATACGCCCGTGAGTATCATCAAGATCCATCACCTGCGCGACCGGAATAGCGGCGGCGTTGAGGTATTTGTCGGCTTTGAGCGTGTGGACGGAGTCCGTCAGGATCAGCCCCGCGAGCTGATAGGTCAGCAAATTGATGATGTGCTCTTCTTCGCGCTCTTTGCTGTAATCGTAATTGACCACCAATGTCTGATAGCCCTGCTGCGAGGTGACGGACTCAATGCCGGCCAGCAGATCCGAGAAAATCTGATTATTAAAAGACGGCACCAGAATACCGATGCGCGGTGTTTTCTGCGGTCGTGCGGCGTCTTCCAACGGATACCCCACCTCTTCCATGACTTTGGTGATGCGCTCGCGAGTTTCCTGCGACACCTTTTCAGGCGTACGCAAGAAACGGCTGACGGTCATTTTGGTCACATCGGCGAGTAACGCGATATCTTGCAGTGTGACGCGCTGGTTTCTCATCCGCGAGGGTCCTGTGTGAAGAAAGAAGATGGTGAAGCAATAAGCCTGATTATGCAGCAAAAATGGCAATAACATGTTAGCAAAATGATGGGGATCACGCTTGTGGTAACAGAGTTTGTTAACACGGAACAGAGTGATCTCTATCACAGTTTGCCCGCCGATAAACCGTTTAAGTGTGAAGTAACTTTTATCTGCGGACATTCATCATGACAAATCTCTTTTCCCTCGATAACAAAAAAATTCTGGTCACCGGCTCTACGCGCGGTCTGGGCTTTCTGCTGGCAAAAGGCCTGGCGCAGCACGGTGCTGAAATTATTGTCAATGGGACATCACCGGACACCACTGCCCGAGCCGCAGAAGCGCTGCGGGCCGACGGTTTTATTGTGCATCCTGTGTCGTTTGATGTGACCGACAGTCAGGCGGTGAACAAGGCGATTGACCATATCGAGAAAGAGATTGGTGCCATTGATGTCCTCGTCAACAACGCCGGTATTCAGCGACGCCACAAGTTTACCGAATTCCCGGAAAAAGACTGGGATGACATTATTGCCGTTAATCAGAAATCTGTGTTTCTAGTCTCGCAGGCGGTGGCCCGCTATATGGTTAAACGTGAAAAAGGCAAGATCATCAATATCGGTTCGATGCAAAGCGAGTTGGGCCGCGACACCATCACACCTTATGCGGCTTCCAAAGGGGCGGTAAAAATGCTGACCCGCGGCATGTGCGTTGAGCTGGCGCGTTATAACATTCAGGTCAACGGTATTGCGCCGGGCTACTTCAAAACAGACATGACGCAGGCGCTGGTCGATAACAAAGAGTTCTCCGACTGGTTATGCAAACGTACTCCGGCAGCGCGCTGGGGTGATCCGCAAGAGCTGATTGGTGGCGCGGTTTATCTGTCATCCAAAGCGTCTGACTTCGTTAATGGGCATCTGCTGTTTATCGATGGCGGCATGTTAGCGGCGGTGTAAAAGGAACTGAAATGAACAAAATTGCATTGGTTACCGGCGGTGGCAGTGGCATTGGGTTGAGTGCGGCGAAGGCGCTGGCGGCGACCGGCTTTACGGTTGTCATCACCGGGCGCAATCTGCATAAACTTGAACAGGCCTTGGCGCAGTTTCCGGCCGGGCAAGCGGTGGCGCGGCAACTGGATGTCACCAACCCGCAGTCGGTAGAGGCATTATTTACCGAGATTAAAACCACCTTCGGGCGGCTGGATGTGTTGTTTAACAACGCGGGAACCAACGTCAAAGAGGGGCCGATTGAGCAACTGGCGGTCGAGGACTGGCTGGCGGTGATCAATACCAATCTGACCGGGGCGTTCCTGTGTACTCGCGCAGCGGTCGGTTTGATGAAAAAGCAAAACCCGATGGGCGGACGCATTATCAATAATGGGGCTTTGTTGAATAAATCGAACTTTTGTCTGTGATCAAAATCAAAACTCTATCTTCCTGATGGCATCGTGGTCTCTCGTGGCAAAACAAAAGTTCAAAATCACCAACTGGACAGCCTACAACAAG
>BHES01000199.1 GCA_003864575.1 Enterobacterales bacterium | reverse complement strand
TTTTTCATTGCTATCCGTGAGATTTATCCGGTTAGGCAGAAGATTCACATTATCCTTGACGGAGCAGGTTATCACCGCAGTGGGTTGGTGAAAGACTGGGCTTACGTGATGAATATCGACCTTCACTACCTGCCGCCTTACAGCCCGAACCTGAATCCAATCGAACGACTGTGGAAGGTGATGAATGAGGAGGTAAGAAACAACCGTTACTTCGCTTCAGCAAAGCAGTTCCGGGAGGAGATAAGACGATTTTTTAGTGAAATATTACCGGGACTTTCTGGTGCGTTGCCACGCCGAATTAATGACAACTTCCAGATGCTGAAAAATGCATCTTCAAGTTAACTGTGTATATAAGAAAGTGCACCTAATAACGCCACGACAGAAATATAAACCAGCGAAGGCGCAAAACCGTAGTCTTGTGCTAAATAACCCACTACCAGCGGTACGGTAATACCCCCCAGACCGCCAGCCAGATTAAATACACCACCGGTCAGGCCGATTAACCGAACCGGCGCTAAAGATGAAACCAGCGACCAGGTAATTGAAGCAAAGCCATTACCGAAAAATGCCAGCGCCATTAATATCATGATCCACATCGGGTCATTGGTATAATTCGCACCCATAATGCAGGTGGATAATAACAAGCCGCAGATGATCGGTAATTTACGGGCAAAGCCAATAGATTTCCCTTTGCGTACCAGTTTATCGGCCACGAATCCTGACAGTAATACGCCAACGAAAGCTGCCAGGAAAGGTACCGTAGTCATAAAGCCTGCGGTGAGCGCGGCAATCTGTTTTTCCTGAGTTAAATAATTTGGGAACCACGTCAGGAAAAACCACAGCGTGGATGCCACTGCAAATTGCCCTAAATAAACGCCCACCAGTTTGCGGTTAAAAACCAATTTCCAGTCTGCTGATGTGAAAGGAACACGGTCTTTCTTTTCTGCCGGGACATCACCATCAATCATGCCGCCGCCCTGGCGGATATATTCCAGTTCTGCCGCATTCACCCCTTTGCTTTTACGCGGGGATTGATAAACGATAAACCACACCAGAGACCAGACGATGCCAATGCCCCCGGTGATGATAAACACCCAGTGCCAGCTGAGCATCTCCTGGATCCAGATCAGCAGCGGCGTCAGGAAAGCCAGGCCAACAAACTGCCCGGAAGTATAGAGACCTACGGCTGAAGCGCGTTCTTGTTCCGGGAACCAGCTGGTGACCATGCGGTTATTGGTGGGGAAAGCCGGGGCTTCAAACAGGCCAGTGACGGCGCGTAAACCGATCAACGAAGCCAGCCCGCCCGCAAAACCCTGGAATAGCGTGGCGACGGACCAGCCGAGAATAGCAATAAAATAGGTGACACGTGAGCCAACGCGATCGAGGAACCAGCCTCCGGGTATTTGGCACGCGGTATAAGTCCAGGCAAACGCAGAAAATATATATCCCATCTGTGTTTTAGTAATACCAAACTCTTCCTGAATATGTGCTGAGGCCACCGCAAGATTTGCACGATCGACGTAACAAATCACCACGGTGATAAAAATCATAAATAAGGTAACGTAACGTCTTTTGGTGGGTTTGACTTGTAGGGTCGTATCCATTTTCATTTCCTATCAATGGTTATTTTATAATAACAGACGTAAGTGAGACTCAGGAGCTTTCCTGATATTGTAATAATTTTAATATTTACCTTAAATCATTCGAACGTTATCAAGGCGGCAATTGAATGAATCCCTGGGAGCTTACTTAGGTAAGTGACCTGGGTGAATGAAAGCAGCCAACGCAGAAAGCGTTTGAAGGATGACAGGTAATTACCATTCAGCGACAGCGCCATCAGAATAACGCCATAGCGGGTTTCGCCAGTCTGGCGCCATTTTGCTGCGTTCAATGACTAATTGCTCATTAATTTCCACGCCCAACCCCGGTTTATTTGAAGGATAGAAATAACCATCATTCATTTTAAAATCATCTTTATTAATCACATAATCCAGTAATTCGGCACCCTGATTATAATGAATACCCATACTCTGTTCCTGAAGAACGGCATTGCGTGAAACAAAATCAATGTGCAGGCAGGCAGCGAGCGCAATCGGCCCCAGCGGACAGTGAGGCGCCAGCGCGACGTCATATGACTCCGCCATCGAGGCGATTTTAAAGCATTCGGTAATGCCACCCGCGTGAGACAAATCAGGTTGTACAATCGCCAAGCCACCATCGGCCAGAACCCGTTTGAAATCAAAGCGTGAGAACATACGCTCACCCGCAGCAATGGGGATATGGGTCTGTGCAGCCAGACGTGGGTAATATTCAGCTTGTTCAGCTAGTACCGGTTCTTCAATAAACAAGGGACGGAAGGGTTCCAGCTCTTTGATCAGCACTTTCGCCATCGGTGCACTGACGCGACCGTGGAAATCCAGACCAAATTCAATTTCGTTACCAAACTCAGCGCGTATTTGCGCCGCCTGAGCCACGGCCGCATCAATCTGTCTGGCATTCTCAATAATGCCCATTTCTTCGCAACCATTAAGCTTAAAAGTATCAAAACCAATGGTGCGTAATTTATTGATGCCATCAATCAGTTCAGCTGGCCGATCACCACCAACCCAGCTGTAAGCTTTAATTTTATCCCGAACCAGACCGCCTAAAAGCTGATAGACCGGTACGCCCAGCGCTTTGCCTTTAATATCCCACAGCGCCTGATCAATGCCCGAAATCGCACTCATCAGTATTGGGCCACCGCGATAAAATCCGCCGCGGTAAAGCGTTTGCCAGATATCGTTAATGCGTGCCGGATCCTGACCGATAACATATTCACTCAGTTCATGCACCGCCGCTTCAACGCTGCGCGCGCGCCCTTCTATCACCGGCTCACCCCAGCCAATGATGCCTTCGTCTGTTTCAATCTTTAGAAACATCCAGCGAGGGGCGTTGTTGCATAAACATATTTCCTGCTGTAACCGTATGAGGTCGACTGTTTTCTATAACCAGAAATCATACAGTTACGTCATCTTCATCGAGGCGTTCACTATAGCGCCCCGAACTTTCCACT
>BHES01000198.1 GCA_003864575.1 Enterobacterales bacterium | reverse complement strand
CTTCGGGGTATCGGAGCTATGATCGGCATTGCTCAGTCCGGTTGTGGTGTTTGGCGATTGATCAGATCGCTCAAATCGGATTGAGTTCCCTCCAGTGATCTACTATTAAGCGCAGTTATTTAGGTGGTGAGATAATTTTGTGCGTCAGCCAGACCTTTGGAAATTTGGTCATAGGCTTTATTCACCGCATTACCGGTATCACTCACAGCATCCTGACCGAAGCTTGACAGGCGGTCAGCGACTTTATTCACGTCTTCAGACCAGCCAGCACCATTAACCATTTCAATGTCACGTTCTGTTAATTGTTTCATCTTGGGTCATCCTCTTGTCTGTTAAATAACGATCCCGTACTCCTGGGATCTTATGAAGACATCGGGTGAATATTATTGCCTGATGTCTTCACGAGACTTAAGACTAGAACAGACCAGAGCGCAGGTGATTAGGATTAATCTCCTTAAGCTAAATGAAGTTTCAACATATTGAATTTATTGAAATTAAAATTAATGTCATAAAGGTTTTGGTTGTTTTGTGGGTTTCTGCCTCAGATTTTGCCCATCAAAAATTCTATTTCTACAGAAAGAAACCACTTGCTGGTAAATATATTTTTTGAAAATAAATCCTGTGATTTATCATTTTTTTTGTCAATTTTTTTGTTCTGATATATCCAATTTTTCCGTGGGATATATATTCACCATGAGTAACTATCCCTCTTCGTGATTTATTTTACCCAGCGTGTTCAGCTATTTCAGAGTAATCGCGTTGTCAGCTTTATGTCGGCTGACTATCTTCGTATTACTATTATTCTTAGGTGCAATAATTATGCTGATCGAGATTGACCGCTATGCTCTTTCGTAAAGAGGTGAATGAACATCAGCAAAGCCATTGGGCAGGCAAAGCTCTTTTACTGGCAGGGTGGCCGATGTGGGTTGTCGCTTCTCTGACGGCGTTGTTTTTTGTCGCGCTGATGACATTTTTAATCTCAGCCAACTATACGCGGCGCATTAATGTCAGCGGCGAGATCATCACTCAGCCGCACAGCATTAATCTCTTCAGCCCCGAGCAGGGCGTGATCACCGGGCTGTTCGTTGATACCGGTAAGCCGGTCAAAAAAGGCCAGCCGCTTTACCAGATTGACGTCAGCCGGGTTACGCAGGCCGGGAATGTCAGTACCACCACGCTTGCAGCCATTAAAAAACAACGTGAGCAAATCGACACCATCATTACGCAATTGCAGAACAATAAGCGCGCCACATTGGAGAACCTGCAACAGCAACTGGATCAATATGAAAAGGCCCATTTGGTGTCGCAAAGCATGGTGGATTCGGCGCAGGAAGGGCTGAATGCCATGAAGAAAAGTATGCAGAACTATGGCGCTTATCAGAAGAAAGGGCTGATAAATACTGACCAATTGAATAACCAGCGCTATCTCTTTTATCAGCAACAAACCTCTTTCCAGAGTCTCAATACCCAGTCTATTCAGGAGTCGTTACAGATAACTAACCTGCGTAGCGAACTGGTGACCAAAGCCGCCGATTTTGACAACCAAATTTCTCAGTATGGTTTTCAGCGTAATGATCTTGAACGACAGCTGGCGCAGGCGGATGCCAAAGGCTCACTGCTCATCACCGCGCCAACCGACGGAAAAATCTCCTCCCTCAGCGTCACGCCTGGCCAGATGGTCAATGCAGGCGACAGTTTGGCGCAGCTGGTTCCGGCCAA
Source organism: Enterobacterales bacterium (assembly GCA_003864575.1). Taxonomy (GTDB): domain Bacteria; phylum Pseudomonadota; class Gammaproteobacteria; order Enterobacterales; family Enterobacteriaceae; genus Ewingella. The sequence continues at coordinate 1,494 of BHES01000198.1, read as the reverse complement.
AAACTCTCCGTTCTTCCTGGTGGCCTGGCTACCTAACGAAAGTCTGCCTTATGTGAAACCGGGGGAGCATATCAATATCCGCTATGAAGCGTATCCGTTTGAGAAGTATGGGCAATTCCCTGGCCAGGTTCAGTCAGTTTCATCAGCGCCGGTCTCCGAACAGGAGCTGAATTCTTACTCCAGCGCACCTCGTGACGCCAACGGAAAGACCAATGGGCCTTATTACAAGGTGATGGTGGCGTTGGATAAAAACCAACTTAACTGGCACGGCGAGCCGTTGAATTTGTCCAGCGGGATGAAGGCGGAATCGACCCTGTTCCTGGAAAAACGTCCACTTTATCAATGGATGTTGTCACCGTATTACAGCATGAAGAAAAGCGTGGTGGGGCCAATCAATGAATCTCGATAACGTCCGCGAACTGGCTGACCGCCTGCATTTCAGTTTTCGCCATAAAGTGCCGCAGATTATTCAGACCGAAGCCGCGGAGTGTGGTTTGGCTTGTCTCGCAATGGTCTGTGGTTATCACGGCAAACATGTCGATTTACAAACGCTGCGTCAGCGTTATGGCATTTCATCGCGCGGGGCGACGCTGCGTACGCTAATGGATATCGGTAACGCTAACGAACTGAAATCCCGTGCGCTGAAGCTGGATATTGATGAACTGAGTGCGCTGAAAACACCCTGTATTCTGCATTGGGACCTCAACCATTTCGTGGTGCTGGTGGCGGTTAAACAGGGCAAGGTGATCATTCACGATCCGGTCTTTGGTCGCCGTTCGTTAGGCATGCGCGAAGTGTCGGAGCATTTTACCGGCGTCGCGCTTGAGCTGTGGCCTGACAATGGATTTACCTCGGAAAAACCGCGGGTAAGACTAAACCTGCGCAAGATGATGGGCAATGTCAGCGGGTTGGTACCGGCGCTGACCAAAATTTTCTGTTTGTCGTTGATGATTGAATCGGTCAATTTGCTGTTGCCGGTGGGGATGCAACTGGTGATGGACCATGTGATCCCGGCCAAAGATCCAGACTTATTGACGCTTATTTGTCTGGGATTACTGTTCTTTATTATCTTCCGTACCGGCGTCAGCATGTTGCGTGCGTGGACGTCGCTGGTAATGAGTACGCTTATCGACGTGCAGTGGAAAGCGCGGCTGTTTGATCATCTGCTCAGATTACCGCTCGATTACTTTGAAAAACGTAAGCTCGGGGATATTCAGTCTCGCTTTACCTCGCTCGACACGTTGCGAACGACGCTGACCACCAACGTGGTCAACAGCATCATCGACGGCATTATGTCCATCGGCCTGATTGTGATGATGGTTTTGTACGGTGGTTGGCTGATTTGGGTCATCCTGGGCTTTACGGCAGTCTATACACAGTTAACTTGAAGATGCATTTTTCAGCATCTGGAAGTTGTCATTAATTCGGCGTGGCAACGCACCAGAAAGTCCCGGTAATATTTCACTAAAAAATCGTCTTATCTCCTCCCGGAAC
>BHES01000197.1 GCA_003864575.1 Enterobacterales bacterium | reverse complement strand
ATCCCGGTTGTTCTTATGCAGCATTTTCAGGGCTATCCGTTGTTCCGAAGTCAGATGTATTTTCATGACGAGTAGCATGGTCCTCATGGTTCACAACATCAAGTATCTTCATTAATTATGGGTATATTATTCCAAAATATCGACAAGAAGAATTAATATTCATTAAATTTTATCGTCTTCCTGGTACCAATACATTAATAATAACCCTTATACCCTTCGTCACGGTTCTGATGTTCAGAGATCAGACATATTCAGCCCGCATTATCTCAATGTGGTTTTGGTCACAGACATTTGTTACGGTAAGTGCTTGAATAGTAAAGTAGACAAACCGTTTTAAAGCGAAATATTCTCGAGACAGTTCAATCGGTTACGCGAAGAGAAGATTCCGCAATTTTGTCATCTCTGCAAATGAGGGTTGTAAAGTGATCCCCTTTTGCGGCAAGTTTACCGTTCACCCCAGCGAGCAGTCCAAATGATCTCTGTGCGAGCAATCCGATGATTAAGTGGCCGTGGAAAACAAATGACCTCCAGGCAGATAAGTGGGAAGCGTGGCAAGACGCGCTGAATATCCCACTTTTTGCGTCATTGAATGACCAGGAGCAAAAACGTCTGGTGCAAATTGCCAGCCAGTTATTGCATCAAAAGCGGTTAGTCCCTCTACAGGGGCTCGTTCTCAATGAGCAGATGCAGGCACGGATTGCCCTGCTGTTTGCGCTGCCGGTATTGGAACTTGGGGCTGAGTGGCTCGACGGATTCCATGAAATTCTTCTCTACCCAACACCATTCGTCGTCGATTCCCCCTGGCAGGATCAGAACGGGCTGGTGCATGCTGGTTCACAAATCCACGCTGGGCAGAGCTGGGATCAGGGGCCCATCGTACTTAACTGGCAGGATATTGAAGACTCTTTTGATACCTCTGGCTTCAACCTCATCATTCACGAAGCGGCTCATAAGCTGGATCTCCGAAACGGAGGCGAAGTGAGTGGGATCCCGCCTATCGCGCTGCGCGACGTAGTGGCATGGGAACACGATCTGCACGCCGCAATGGAAAATTTGCAGGATGAAATCGATATGGTCGGCGAAGAGGCGGCCAGTATGGACGCTTATGCTGCCAGTGATGCTGCTGAGTGTTTCGCCGTGCTGTCCGAATATTTTTTCAGTGCGCCAGAACTGCTTTCTAACCGTTTCCCGCTCGTTTATGGTCATTTTACCCGTTTTTATAAACAAGACCCTTTGGCAAGGCTGCACCGTAACCATCCCTGCGACTGTTAATTTAGCGTCATAAGGGGTTTTACGCCGTATGGGCGAGGTATTTCAGCTCTTTTCGCTCAGTTGGTGAGCAGTCAGCCAGATAGTGCGAATTTACCGTTGACACCCTGCGGGGCTCTGGATATCATGCGCCCCGTTCAGACAATTCCTCTGTAGTTCAGTCGGTAGAACGGCGGACTGTTAATCCGTATGTCACTGGTTCGAGTCCAGTCAGAGGAGCCATTTTAAAGAAAGGAGATGTCCACGGGCGTCTCCTTTTTGCATTATAGACAACAAGTTATCCCCCCTCCGTTGTTCACTTACGTCCACTAAAAAACATCCACATCCGCTACTTTTGTTGGTATCGCTGGTTAGACTTTCTTTATACCAACAAAAAAGTGGGAACGCTGGGCTATCTTGAAATTGCCATGCGCCTGAAACAATACACCACCGCTATGATGCGCTATGCCGTTCAGCAAAAGCTGATCCGTTACAATCCAGCCTAAGATTTGGAAGGCACTATCCAGAAAGGTGAAACTGAACACCGCCCTTCCATTGATATTTATGAGATCCCCGATCTCTTACAGCGGGTTGATCATTATCAGGGTCGCAGCCGACTGATCGGATTAGCGATTCAACTCACGCTGTTGGTGTTTGTCCGGTCAAGTGAACTCCGTTTTGCCCGCTGGCATGAAATTGATTTCAACAGAGCGCTTTGGGTGATACCAGAACAACGTAAAGCTGTTGAAGGCGTGAAATGCCTTTGTTGAATAAATCGAATTAGATAACAGGTCACCTGTCAGTCATTCATCTCAGATAATCCGTACACTTTCTGGCATACCTGCACGCGTCATTTTGTTTAAAGCACGGATCATGGCCACAGCCTCTCCGACTTGGGCATCATAATCCCGCAGGGTCAGATGCCCACCAAACAGCTGTTTGACACGGTACATCGCCGTTTCCGCCACAGAGCGCCGGTTGTAATCTGTGTTCCATTTCCAGTAGGCGTTGCTCCCCGTGAGTCGTTTCCTCGCGACGGCCTGATTTCGATCGACATACTCCACTGGCCAGTAACCTGCGCGGGTTCGCGGTGGGATAAGTGCCTTGATTTTCTTGCGCCGCAGCTCGTCGTGGCACCGTTTTGTGTCATAAGCCCCGTCGGCTGAAGCGACCCTGATTTTGCGGTGGGTCTGGCGAATAAGCGCCGGGAATGCCTCCGCGTCGGTCACGTTGTTCAGGGACAGATCAGCGCAGATAACTTCGTGGGTATTAGCGTCCACCGCCAGGTGCAGTTTTCGCCAGACGCGGCGCTTTTCCTTACCGTGTTTTTTCACCTTCCACTCCCCCTCACCGAAGACTTTTAAGCCGGTGGAGTCGATAACCAGGTGGGCAATCTCGCCTCTCGTCGGGTTTTTAAACGAGATGTTGACGGATTTAGCCTGCCAGCTGACGCAGGAATAATCAGGGCAACGGAGCGGGAACTTCATCACCGTAAAGATGGAGTCAGTAAATCCCTGAGCAGCGCGCAGTGTGAGGTGAAAGACGCGTTTGAGCATCAGTACGGTGGAAATGGCCAACTCAGAATAACGCTGCGGGCGACCACGCGAAGTGGCGCTTGGTTGGTCGTACCAGGCCTAGATTGCCGACTCATCAAGCCAGAATGTCAGCGAGCCGCGATTGATGAGCGCTTTGTTATAGGCTTTCCAGTGGGTGATTTTGAACTTTTGTTTTGCCACGTGATACCGCCAGAAGGGAGGAATGTGGCAACCTGATCCTGATTGCGGCCAGAAGTTCGATTTATTCAACAAAGCCCAAAGCAGTAGTTAAATCAAAGTATCATGCTTCCTCAAAAGATAGTTCTATACCCGTGGTCATTGAAAGTGCTTGATTATCCAGCTGATAAATATCATGCTCAGCGCGATGAAAATAGAGCTGACTGCAAAACAGAAGATTGCCCTTGAAGAGCTACAGCGTCAAAGTCGTGA
>BHES01000196.1 GCA_003864575.1 Enterobacterales bacterium | reverse complement strand
CTCCAGTGGAGGCGCAGTGTTACAGATTTCCATCGCGTGCTGGCAGCGCGGTTGGAACGGACAGCCCTTAGGTAAACGCAACAAGTTTGGCGGGTTACCGGCAATCGTGGTCATCATGCCGCCTTCGGCATCAAGACGGGGAACTGCATTGAGAAGCCCGATAGAGTACGGGTGGCACGGGTCATAAAACACGTCGCGTGCCTGGCCATATTCCATGGTACGTCCGGCATACATCACCAACACTTTGTCACAAATCCCGGCGACTACCCCCAGATCATGGGTGATCATGATGATGGCAGTATTGAATTCTGCCTTCAGTTCATTCAGCAAGGTCATGATCTGCGCCTGAACGGTAACGTCCAGCGCCGTGGTTGGCTCATCCGCAATTAATAATTTAGGACGGCATAGCAGTGCCATAGCGATCATCACGCGCTGACGCATACCGCCGGAGAATTCGTGCGGGAACATCTTCATGCGTTTGCGCGCTTCCGGCATTTTCACCGCATCCAGCATACGCACGGACTCGTCAAATGCCTCTCTTTTGCTCATGTGCTTATGCAACATCAGCACTTCCATCAGTTGCTCACCGACGCGCATATACGGGTTCAGCGAGGTCATCGGATCCTGGAAGATCATTGAGATCTGCTCGGCGCGCAGCTTGTTGAGCTGTTTTGGCGGCAGGTTAAGAATTTCACGCCCGTTGAATTTTGCTGAACCCCCGATGTGGCCATTGCTGGCCAACAGCCCCATCAGCGCAAAGGCAGTTTGCGATTTACCGGAGCCGGATTCACCGACGATACCCAGTGTTTCACCGGCACGCAGGTCAAAATTAAGATCGTTAACTGCGGTGACATCACCGTCCGGCGTTGCAAAACTGACACGCAGGTCTTTAACGTCGAGCAGAATTGGCGGCACCTGGCCGTCAACAGCCGCAGAGGCGGCGAAAGTGGAATGTTCAATGGTGCTCATAGTCGCACTCCTTAACGATCTTTCGGGTCGAGGGCATCACGCAGGCCATCGCCGATAAAGTTGAAACAAAACAGAGTCACAACCAGGAAGCCTGCCGGGAACAGCAGTAACCACGGTGAAACTTCCATTGAGTTGGCGCCGTCACTTAATAACGCACCCCAACTGCTTAACGGCTCTTGCGTACCCAACCCAAGGAAACTCAGGAAGGATTCAAACAAAATCATGCTTGGAACCAGTAAGGAGGCATAAACCACCACTACACCGAGTACGTTTGGCACGATATGACGCAAGACGATATTGCGGGTAGAAACCCCACTGACTAACGCTGCTTCGATGAACTCTTTACGTTTCAGGCTGAGGGTCTGGCCACGCACGATACGCGCCATGTCCAGCCAGGAAACCATGCCGATCGCCACGAAAATCAGCAAAATGTTTTGCCCGAAGAAGGTCACCAGCAGGATAACGAAGAACATGAACGGGAAGGAGTTGAGGATCTCAAGCAGACGCATCATCGCGGAGTCGATTTTGCCGCCGAGGTAACCAGACAGCGAGCCGTAGAGCGTGCCGAGGATCACCGCCACCAGCGCCGCCGACACGCCCACCATCAGGGAAATACGCCCACCAATGGCCACGCGGACCAGCAAGTCACGGCCTGACGAGTCAGTACCAAAATAGTGATGTGAGGCGAAATCAGGTGCGGCTGACATCATATTCCAGTCGGTATCTGCGTAGGCGAACTGCGACAGGATTGGCGCAAAGGCCACAAACAGCGCGATGATAGCCAGCACGATCAAGCTGGTGACCGCGGCGCGGTTGCCCATAAAACGGCGACGAGCATCCTGCCATAAACTACGGCCTTCAACTTCCAGCTTTTCGCTGAAGTTTTCCAGAGCGTCGCTTTTTTTCTTACTTAGCATCATTGACAAGCTCCAGCATTAATAACGGATTTTCGGATCGATAACGGCATAAAGCACATCAACGATCGCGTTGAAAAGAATGGTCAGCGCGCCTACAAGAATCGTCAGGCTCAGTACCAGGGAGTAGTCACGGTTAAGCGCACCGTTAACAAACAGCTGGCCGATGCCCGGCAATCCGAAGATGCTTTCGATAACCATTGAGCCGGTAATAATGCCGACAAATGCTGGCCCCATATAGGAGAGCACCGGCAGCAATGCAGGTTTCAGCGCATGGCGCAAAATAATGCGGTGCAGCGGTAAACCTTTGGCGCGTGCGGTGCGGATAAAGTTGGAATGCAGGATCTCAATCATGGAACCGCGGGTGATACGCGCGATACTGGCGATATAAGCCAGTGAGAGAGCCACCATTGGCAGGATCATATATTTCACCCCGCCGCCGTTCCAGCCCCCACCCGGTAACCATTTAAGGGTGATGGAGAATATCAGCACCAGCAACGGTGCAACCACAAAGCTCGGGATAACAACACCGGTCATGGCTACCCCCATTACCGTGTAATCCCATTTGGTGTTCTGATTAAGCGCGGCAATGACACCGGCAGTCACACCAAAGACAATCGCCATGATGAATGCCGCCAGTCCGAGTTTCGCAGAAACCGGGAACGAAGCTGCAACCAAATCATTAACGGTGTAGTCCTTATATTTGAACGACGGGCCGAAATCACCTTTGGCCAGTTGTCCTAAGTAGTTGAAATACTGCTTATAGATGGGGTCATTGAGGTGATATTTAGCCTCAATATTCGCCATAACTTCTGGCGGAAGATTACGCTCACCCGTAAATGGGCTTCCCGGCGCGAGACGCATCATAAAAAACGAGATGGTGATCAGGATGAATAGCGTCGGAATCGCTTCCAGACAGCGGCGTAAAATAAACTTTAACATTGCCCGTACCTGTTTCTAAGCCTGCACTACAGCTTGATAGTTTTGGCTTGATCGCTACGGCAAAATGGAATTGCCGTAGCGGTGGCTCTTTGCTTTGGCACTGACAACGTCAGGGCCAAGACCATTAGCTTTATCAAATAACGAGCAGGACAGCTCGGGGATACCCTGCTCTTTCACTGATTAGTGTTTGATAATGTACAGATCTTTAACGTAGACGTTGTCCTGTGGATCTTTACCGGTGTAGCCGCCGACGTATGGTTTCACCAGACGGGCATTCACGTAGTAATAAACAGGCACGATGGCAGAGTCTTTATCCAGCTGGGTTTCAGCTTTCTGATAAAGCGCTGCGCGCTCGTCGTCAGTCTTCGCATTCAGCGTGTCAGCAATCGCTTTGTCAAAGGCAGCGCTCTTATAGTGAGCGGTGTTGTTGCTGCTGTCAGAGAGCATGGTATTGAGGAATGAAGAAGGTTCGTTGTAATCAGAACAC
>BHES01000195.1 GCA_003864575.1 Enterobacterales bacterium | reverse complement strand
GCACTTTCAGGATATCAATGCCATATTCTTCGTCGCCCAGTGTAAAAATAAGGAATTCCTGCCCTACTGTTTCACCCGCCATTTTCGCCACGGTTGCAAGTCCTGCCATGTTGTTCACCCTTCAATCGGTCGGATAATATTTTGGCCCCACCGTTTATCCGCCGGGGCTATGTCTGAAAATAGTCTATTAAGCGGCGGAGGCATCCACAGCGCGTTTATCGCGGTTCAGCGCCTGTAGCGCCGACACATCAACAATCAGCGCGACGCTGCCGTCGCCCAGAATGGTCGCAGCGGAAATCCCCGGTACTTTTCGATAGTTACTTTCGAGGTTTTTCACCACCACCTGATGCTGACCAATCAGTTGATCCACCAGCAAGGCGTAGCGGCGTCCGGCACTTTGCAGGATAACGACAATCGCCTGCGTCGCTTCCGTCTTGGCTTCGGTCACATCAAAGACGTTGTAAAGTTCGACCAGCGGCAGATATTCGCCACGGACCTGTAGCACGCGCTCGCCACCGGCCAGCGGCCAGCGGATGCAGGTCTTCTGCCAGCGGTTGCAGCGATTCCATCACCGCGTTGAGCGGCAGGATAAACACCTCTTCGCCCACTTTGACCGACATGCCGTCCAAAATCGCCAGCGTCAGCGGCAGCAGAATGCGGATCGTGGTGCCCTTGCCCTGCTGGGAGCGGATTTCAACGTGACCGCCCATCTCCTGAATGTTTCGTTTTACCACGTCCATGCCGACTCCACGGCCTGACACGTCAGTCACTTTTTCTGCCGTTGAGAAACCGGCCGCAAAAATCAACATGCCGACTTCTTCATCGCTCATGTTGTCGCTGATATTCATGCCCTGCGACGCAGCTTTCGCGAGGATTTTCTCGCGGTTCAGACCCGCACCGTCATCAATGACTTCGATGCAAATATTTCCGCCCTGATGTTCGGCCGACAGGGTCAGATTACCGGTGGCCGGTTTGCCGTTGGCGATACGTACATCCGCCGTTTCAACACCGTGATCGAGGCTGTTGCGCACCAGGTGCGTCAGCGGGTCGATAATGCGTTCAATCAGGCTTTTATCCAGCTCGGTTGAACTGCCAAGCAGAGTCAGCTCAATTTGCTTGTTAAGTTTACTGGCAAGATCACGCACCAGACGCGGGAAGCGGCTGAAGACGAATTCCATTGGCATCATTCGAATCGACATTACCGATTCTTGCAGGTCACGGGCATTACGTTCGAGCTGTCCCATGCTGTTGAGCAGATCACTGTGCGCGACTGGGTCCAGCAGGTCTGAACGCTGCGCCAGCATCGATTGGGTTATCACCAATTCACCCACCAGATTAATCAGCTGGTCAACCTTCTCTACCGCGACACGAATACTGGTCGATTCCGGGGCTTTCGGTGCCCGAGCCTTGGCCGGAGCGCTGTCCGGTACGGCGGTCAGCACGGGTGCTACACGCGGGGCAATGTCGGCTGTGGCGGCCAATGGCGCGACGGCGGCCGTTTCGACCTCTTCATCCGGTGCATCATTGGCGGCGCTGCGGCTAAAACTGATCTGCTCTGGCTCAATCACAAAGCACAACACCGCGCTGATATCCTCTTCGCTCAGCGTGGTGATAAGTGTGGCTTCGACGCTGTTCGGTGTCTGTAGCGGGTCATGGACATCGCCCAGGTTACCCAGTTCTTCGAGCATCAGCGGGATTTCCGCCTCTTTTAGCCCGGTGAGACAAATGCGCATTCCGCCGCTGACTGCCGGTGCGGCAGCGCTTATGGACGGCGCATCAGACACCACGTGGAGATCGGCTGCCGGTGCGCCCTGCTGCTGAACTTCCAGCGCCAGCTGGCGCAAGGCAGCACAGATGTATTCAAAACTCTCGGCATCGGGATCCCGGGTGGATTTATACGCGTCCAGTTGCTCCTGCATAATGTCTTTCGTTTCCAAAAACAGGTTAATAATGTCGGTGCTCAGGCTCATTTCTGCGCGTCGCGCACCGTCGAGCAAGTTCTCAAGTAAATGCGTGGTTTCCTGCAAAACCGTGAATCCAAACGTTGCGGCACCGCCTTTTATCGAGTGCGCCGCACGAAATATCGCATTGAGCTGCTCGGTGTCAGGTGCCAGCGGATCAAGCAACAGCAGGTGCTGTTCCATGTCAGCCAGCAGCTCATCTGCTTCATCGAAAAACGTTTGGTAAAAATCACTTATATCCATGCTCACGTGATCACCTCTGCTGTGAATCGCGGCTTGTCGATGAAGCCGGTTGCGCCGTCACATCGGCGGCGGCAGGAATTGCCGTCGTCGGTTTGTTTGGCGAGGAAGTAACGACCGGGTTCAGCGTCTCACTCTTCGGTTGTTGTAATTCTGTCGTGGGTAAAGGCTGTACCGGTAATGGCTGCGCTGGCACTGACGTGGTTGGCACCGGCTCTTTCGAGGTTAGGTGCGGGGTCAGTGCAGGCGACGATTTTGCATTGGGCGCGTCCGGCACCGCAGGGGCTGCGTTCGCATTGCCCGGCACCATTTTTTGCAGCTCACCGGCGTCGCTGATATTGATGGCTTCCCCTTCGCTGTTTTCGCGCTCAATCGCCTGTTCAGCATGTTTGTTCAGGACCAGAATGCTGATGCGGCGGTTGATAGCATCTCCTGAAGGATGATTTTTCAACTGCATGGTGGATCCCATGCCCATCACCCGCAGCACTTTGCCTTCACTCAACCCACCGGAGATCATTTCACGGCGTGACGCATTGGCACGATCCGTCGACAACTCCCAGTTGCTGTAACCCCGTTCACCCATGGCGTAGGGCATATCATCGGTGTGACCGGCAAGGCTTATCTTGTTGGGAAAGTCATCCAGAACCGGCGCAATGGCGCGCAGGATATAGCGCATATACGGCTCTACGGTGGCGCTGCCGAGCTGAAACATCGGGCGGTTCTGACTGTCAATAATCTGGATGCGCAACCCTTCTTCCGTCAGATTGATCATCAAATGTGGACGTAAGTCTTTCAGACGTGGATCCGAAATAAGCATCTGCTCCAGCTTTTCTTGCAGACGCTGGAGATCGCCGGTTTCACGCATATCACCCTGCGACTGAATCATTTTGTGTACTTCGCCGTCTTGTTGCAGTGGATCATCACCACCGCCAGGGATCGGACTGGTAGCATCACTGCTGCGCGGACCATTGGTGATAGCCACAGACAGCGGCGTGCGGAAATACTCCGCAATTTGCACCAGCTCTTTCGGGCTGGAGATTGAAATCAGCCACATCACCAGGAAAAACGCCATCATGGCGGTCATGAAGTCTGCATACGCAATCTTCCACGACCCGCCATGATGCCCGCCGCCGTGCTTGCCCTTTTTCTTTCGCACCACAACGATGGGATGACTCTGATGCTTCATACTTTCTCTTCTTCCGCTTGCTTGTTAGGCGATTTAACCTGGCGAACGGCTTTGTTGAATAAATCGAACTTTTGTCTGTGATCAAAATCAAAACTCTATCTTCCTGATGGCATCGTGGTCTCTCGTGGCAAAACAAAAGTTCAAAATCACCAACTGGACAGCCTACAACAAGG
>BHES01000194.1 GCA_003864575.1 Enterobacterales bacterium | reverse complement strand
TGGCCTGACCGACGGTGTTGTCGCCAATACTAAAGGCTGCGATAAAACGTTTCGTCTGGAAGGCCTACGCTGTTCGGGCGGTCAGGACCTCGGCCCTGCCTGTTTGTCCGATGTACAAATGTCGCTGGTGCGCAAAATGACCCAACCTCAGCCATTGGGCATCACTCTACCGACCGGTAACCATTTTGCTTCCTGGCCTATATTGCAAGGTGCGGATGCTCCTACGCTGGTGACTATGTTTGGTACCGGCGTCAATAAATCAAAAGCCATTATGGCCTCTGAGCTGAACGGTCAGACGGGACCACAGGCCGGTACGGCACCGGCTCCGGCGAATCTGATTATGTCGTTCCCTTACATCATGGGCGATCAGGTAGTACGTTACGCTGTCACGCAAAACCCAAAATATGACACTTTATCGTTCGACCCTGCGGCACACGAAGCGCGTTTACAAGAGCTGGCCTCACTGGCTGATGATGCCGACCCGGATATTCGGGCTTTTGAACAGCGCGGTGGCAAGCTTCTGCTATTGCACGGCTCGATAGACATGTCCGTTCCTCCGGCAAACACCATCGCCTACTATGAAAAATTGCAGGCGCGCTTTGGCGACAAGGCCCTGCATCAGTTTATGCGTTTTTATATTGCGCCAGGTTTTGCGCACAACGGCGGCACTTTCCCGATCAGCTGGGATTCACTGGGTACGCTGGATAATTGGGTGGATAAAGGCATCGCGCCGGGGACGCAAAAAATCATTGATACCCACTCTGCTGCGGCGGGCCGGGAATTGCCCCTGTGCGAATATCCGCAGTACCCGCGCTACGATGGGCATGGAGATAAAAACGCCGCCACCAGCTTCCGCTGTGTGATGGAGTAAAACCCGGCGCTGCCCGCCGGGTTGATTGTGCTGGCCCTGAATTACTGAGTTTTCAATGCGGCGGCAATGGCTTCCTGATACGGCGTCGTGTTGCGCCCAATCAGTTTGCTCAGAGTATGGCTGTCATCAAATAAGCCACCTTTAGACGCACCCGCATCGGAATCAGCCAGCATGTTGGACAGCCCTTCACCCAGACCGGCACCCACCAACGCTTTGGCAAATTCAGCCTGTGGCAAATTGACATAATCCACTTTTTTGCCTGACTGGCGGGCAATTTCTGCCGCATATTCTGCCAGCGAATAACTTTCATCTCCGGCCAATTCGTACACTTTCCCCGCCTGATTTTCCAGCACCAGAACGGCTGCCGCTGCTTCGGCATAGTCCTGACGGGCGGCCGACGAAATACGCCCTTCGCCCACAGAGCCAATAAATGCATTGTGCGCCAGCGCCGGAGCAATACTCGCCGCATAGTTTTCGTGATACCAGCCATTGCGCAATAGCACGACCGGCAGGCCGGATTCGCGCAGCGCCGCTTCGGTCGTCAAGTGCTCAGCACTCAGGCCGAGCAACTTTTTGTCGGCATGCAGCAGGCTGGTGTACGCCACCAGTTTCACACCGGCATGTTTTGCCGCGTCAATTACCGCCTGATGCTGGGCTTCACGCTGGCCGACTTCACTTGAGGAGATCAGCAGTAATTTTTCCGCCCCTTTGAAGGCACTCTCCAGCGTTGCAGGCTGGCTGTAGTCCGCCTTGCGGACATCAATGCCCAGATCAGACAGCGCTTTGGCTTTTTCAGGGTTACGCACGGCGGCGATGATCTGGTTCGCAGGGACTTTCTTCAACAATGCAGCGATAACGAGGCGACCTAGTTGGCCGGTAGCACCAGTAATAGCAATCATGATGTTTCTCCGAAGTGATAAATGTAGGGGGAACGACCGTCTTATGACGAAAGAATCTTAAAATCGCGTCCGTGGAAGACATCTTATGCGATATACTAACTTTTCGTAAGTACGCACAAAAAGGTTAGTATGAAATTAACATCAGTCAAGAGTGAAGTCATTGAAGATCAGCTGGCGGTGAACAGCCTGAGTGAACGGCTGCGCCGGGGTGAAGTGATGAGCGCCAACTGCCCGTCACGGGAAGTGTTGACCCATATCACCAGCCGCTGGGGCGTGCTGATTCTGATTGCGCTGGCTGATGGAACGATGCGGTTTAGTGAACTGCGCCGTAAAATTGGCGGCGTCAGCGAGAAAATGCTGGCGCAGACGTTACAGGCGCTGGAAGCCGACGGCTTCGTTGAACGGATTGCCTATCCGGTGGTGCCCCCGCACGTCGAATACACCCTGACGCCAATGGGTGTTGAAGTGCAGGTGCAGCTCACCGGCCTGACTGACTGGGTTGAAAACAATCTCTACCGCATTATGCAAAAACGCCAGCTAGCCAAATAACGCGGGCCTTCAGAGCCATGATGACTGACAGCCGCCGTTCAGGCCGCCGCAGTCTCATGCAGATGCCGCCACATCACCTTGCCCCCTTCGTCCAGCTCATACACCGCGGTGGAATAACGCAGCGTCGCGTTCTGACCGGGCAGTTGCTGGCGTTCCTGATAGGTCACTACCGCGCCCGTTGCGCTTTCAGCCACCAACTGCATGTTTTCAATCTCGATCTCAAGCCCGGACTTTGCTCCGCCTTGAGTACGGAAAAATGCGCTAAGCCCTGCGGTGTCCAGCCGGTTCCCACTGATCCCGACCATAGAAAAGGCCGAACTGAAACGCCCGAGCAGCGATTCGCAGACTTCTTGCGGCGCACTGGCCTCTCCCAGCCAGCGACGGATTAATTGATGCGCATCGAGGACTTCCTGAAAATAGCGGTTCATGGTTTCTCCTGGTTCAAGGTAAGGATCACGCTGCGGTTGGCTATCCGCAGACAGAATAAGATAGGAATGATCACGCTGCACGCGGCGAGCGCAAAGCACAGACGGTAAGCCTGCTGCGGGGCGATACCGCCCTGGCCGAGCAACAAATTGAGCAGCAGGCTGAGCAGCGTAACGCCAAAACAAAAACTCAACTGACGATTGATGTTCCACAGCGCACTGGCATCGGCCAGTTCAGCATCTTCAATCTGAATAAAAGCACAGCTTTGTGCCGTGCTGCTGCACAGGCTGCTGCCAAATCCCATCAGGGTAAAGGCGGTAATGGACGTGACAACGTCACTAGCTACGTTAATTTGGGTCAATAAAGCAATACCCACACCCTGCACCACACAACCTGCAATAAACAACGGGCGCGGTCCCCAGCGGTTGAACTGTTTGCCGGTCAGGCTGATCGCTACAAACGAGGCCAGCGCCCACGGCAGCATCAGCGCGCCAACGTTAGCCGCGTGCATGCCGAGCTGATTTTGCAGGTACAGCATGGCAACCAGACTGACGCCGGTAAACAGACCGGGAATAAACTGGTAGATAAGCATCCCTGTCCGCAGCAGCGGATCTTGTACCAACCGCAAATTCAGCAAGGGTTGCACTTTCCGCAGGGCGCTGCGCACATACCACGCCATCAGTATCACGCCCCCTGACAACGTGGACATCCTCCCCGCCCTCTGGCTTCGCCAGCCGCTACGCGGAAAGGACGGGGCTTCCTGTTAGATACGGTCAAAACATTTGAGGCTAACGCCTCAATCGCCACTTATCCCCGCCCTGAAAGGGC
>BHES01000193.1 GCA_003864575.1 Enterobacterales bacterium | reverse complement strand
GATTTAAACGAATCCCCTTTGGAATCCCGCGTTTTTGCGCTGAAAGATCGAGGCTTCGCCAGTCACAATGGCCGTGTTTCAGGCACTTTAGTTATCGCCGTAAAATGTCAGCCCTGCGGGCTTCCCGGCTGCGGGTTCGAGCCAACGGTAAATACGTTGTCTCTCCACCGACTTGCCGGTGACATTTTGAATACGGCCGAAGCTTCTTTAAAATCCAAATCCAAATCCAAATCCAAATCCAAATCCAAAACTAAAGCTAAAGCTAAAGCTAAAGCTGTTTTAATCTTTAAAAAAGCCTGGGCCGCATTCAGAAATACCGCTGAACGAGAGGTGGAAAACCGCGTGGTTTTTTTCGCGGGTTGTAACCCGAAGAGAAGGAACCGCAACGCGGCGGCGATTGGCCGCCCCTAAGGCCAGTTTGGGCGGCAGCCCAAGGTCTACCGGTGTGGGCCGGAGCCCACGGTTTTGACTTTAAGGCCAGTGTGTGCGGCGAGCCCACGACCTTGACGCTAAAGTTCCCCTCGCTTTTAAGCGAAAAAAAGGGCGCTTTTCAGCGCCCGATACCTGGGATTATTAAGGTAAAACCTTAATTACTTCTTCAGTTCAGTTCGTAAGTCTTTGACGTCAGCGCTGGAAACTGCGGCGGCCGAATTCCCCCAACTGTTTCGGATATACGTCAGCACGTTGGCGACATCGTCGTCGCTCAGGTTGGCGTCAAACGAAGGCATTGCCGGTGCGGTTGGTGCGGCGTTGGTGGCACCAGGGCGGCTGCCGGCCAGAACGACGCGGATAAGCGATGTCGCGTCACTCTGATTGATCAGCGCCGAATCGGCCAGGCGTGGGAACATGCTTTCCTGTCCTTTACCGTCTGGCGTGTGGCAGGCTGAACAGCGGTCGGCATAAATGTGCTTACCGGCCACCATTGCTTTGTCATCGGCTTTCAGAGGTTCTGCTGCGGTAGAGCCGCTATCATGACCGCTGTCTTTCAGATAAACCGCCACGGCTTTGAGGTCGGCATCGGTCCAGTGCTGGGACGAATGATCAACTTCTTCGGCCATCGGTCCAGAGGCGATATCGAAACGGTTAGCACCGGTTTTAAGATATTGCGTCAGGTCTGCTTCAGTCCAGTTGCCAATTCCGGTGTGCTTATTGGTGGTGATGTCTGGCGCGACCCAGTTTTCAATCACCGCGCCTTGCAGGAACTCACTGTCTTTATCACCGCCGATAATATTTTTCGGCGTGTGGCAGGTACCGCAGTGGCCGAGGCCCTCGACGATATACGCGCCGCGGTTCCACTCGGCGGATTTATCCCTCTTCGGCTTGTATTCGCCCTGGGTGAAGTTCAGCCAGTTCCAGCCCATCAGGCTGGTACGAATGTTGAACGGGAAGGGCAGCTGGTTGGATTCCACTTCGCTGTGCACCGGCTGTACCGTTTGCAGATAGGCCCAGATGGCGGCGTTATCATCACGGGTGACTTTGGTGTAAGCGGTGAAGGGCATTGCGCCGTACAGACGTTTTCCACCGTGGCCGACACCTTCTGACATGGCACGCTGGAAGTCATCAAAGGTCCAGCGGCCGATGCCGGTTTCAGCATCTGGCGTGATATTCGCGCCAACCAGACGGCCAAACGGCGTCTGAATAGGCACACCGCCGGCAAAGGGTTTGGCATCCGGCGTGGAAGCGGTATGGCAGGCCGCGCAGTCGCCAACGGTGGCCAGATAGCGTCCGCGCTCGACCTGCTCGAAAGCGCCATCACCGGCGGCGTGCGCCAGTCCGGAGACGCTCAGTGCCACCAGTCCGAGTGAGAATGAGGTTAATGTCTTCATGCGATCATCTCTCCCGGTTTTTTCAGATAATTTTTGCGAATGGCTTCAGCGGCTTTAAAAGCCAGCGCGCCGACGGTACCGGTCGGGTTATATCCCGGGTTTTGCGGGAAGGCGGAAGCGCCGACCACAAACAGGTTTGGCACGTCCCAGACTTGCAGGTGTTTATTCACTGAGCTGGTGGCCGGATCAGCCCCCATCACAAAGCCGCCGACAATATGCGAAGACTGATACGGTGAGCCGTTCCAGTGGCCTTTCATCGGGTTTTCCACGTATTGACGCGGGTTCATGGCTTTGGCGATCTCGCCGACTTTCCCGGTGCAATAGGCGGCCATTTTCAGGTCGTTTTGCGGGAAGTCGAAGGTGACGCGCAGCAGCGGACGGCCCAGACGATCTTCATAGTTCGGGTCGAGCGACAGATAGTTGGTGCGCGTGGTGTAGCTACTGGCTTCGCAGCCAATCGACATGCTGCTGAGATAGTTGCTGACCGTCGCCTGCTTCCACTCTTTGCCCCATTTCGGCGTGCCTGGCGGAACCGGACGGTAACCGATAGGCGCGCCACCGATAGGCGTGACGCGGATACTGCCGCCGCCAAAGAAGCCAAGGCCGGTGTGGTCGAAGTTATCGTTGTTGAAATCATCGATCCCCATCCCAACCGCGCCTGCACCAATGAACGGGTTGAAATTCTTGTCGTCGAAGAACAACTGCACGCTGTTGGCGGTTTGATACGCGTAGTTACGGCCGGTGGTGCCGGTTCCGCTGATCGGATCATAAGGTTTACCGATGCCGGAAAGCAGCATCAGACGGACGTTTTCGAAGGTGAACGCGGTGACAACAACCAGGTCAGCCGGCTGTTCCCACTCGTCGCCGGAGGAGTCGATATACACCACACCGGTGACCTGTTTGCCGTCTGGCGATGTCACGACACGCATCACTTCACAGCTGGTACGTGCTTCGAAATTTTCCTTGCGGATAAGCGAAGGCAGAGCCGTGGTGATGGCGCTGGCTTTGGAGTAGTTGGCACAGCCGTAGTTGGTGCAGAAACCACAATAGGTACAGGGCCCCATTTTGACGCCCAGCGGGTTGGTGTAAGCTTCGGACACCAGCGAGGACGGCACCGGGAAGGCTTTGTAACCCATGTTGCGGGCCGCTTCGGCAAACAGTGTCGGGCCGTAGGGCATGTCCATCGGTTTGGTCGGATATTCAATGGAGCGCATACCCTCATAAGGGTTGCCACCTTCATGGTGCTGGCCGTTGACGTTGCTGGCTTTACCGGAAACCCCGGCCAGACGCTCAAATGACGCGTAATGCGGCTCCATCTCTTCCCAGTCGGTACCCCAGTCCTGCAAAACCAGCTCTTCAGGAATAGCTTTCGCGCCGTACTTCTCGGTCAGGTGGCTTTTAAGACGGAACTCGTCTGGCTGGAAGCGGAACGTAATGCCTGCCCAGTGGTTGCCCGCGCCGCCCGTGCCGTTGCCAGGGTGGAACGAGCCCCATTCGCGCATCGGCAGCGCGGTTTGCGATGGGTTGTTACGGATAGTAATGGCGTTCTGCGCGGTCTGTACCATCAGTTCCTGACGGCTGTTATAACGCAGTTCATCCGTTACCGTTGCCACGTTAAAGTGTAAGCGTCGTTAAATCCCCACGTTGATCGGCCGCGGGGTTTAAGGCAGGGTGATTTTCCAGGGCAGCAGTGCTTCCCAGTCGATTTCAGCGTCCGGCGATTTCAGCGCTGTAAGCAGCGCGTGAATGTAATCGTACGGGTTAAGTCCATTGATGCGTGC
>BHES01000192.1 GCA_003864575.1 Enterobacterales bacterium | reverse complement strand
GCACTTTCAGGATATCAATGCCATATTCTTCGTCGCCCAGTGTAAAAATAAGGAATTCCTGCCCTACTGTTTCACCCGCCATTTTCGCCACGGTTGCAAGTCCTGCCATGTTGTTCACCCTTCAATCAGTCGGATAGTATTTTGGCCCCACCGTTTATCCGTCGGGGCTATGTCTGAAAATGTTCTATTACGCGGCGGAGGCATCCACGGCGCGTTTATCGCGGTTCAACGCCTGTAGCGCCGACACATCAACAATCAGCGCGACGCTGCCGTCGCCCAGAATAGTCGCAGCGGAAATACCCGGCACTTTTCGGTAGTTACTTTCGAGGTTTTTCACCACCACCTGATGCTGACCAATCAGTTGATCCACCAGCAAGGCATAGCGCCGTCCGGCACTTTGCAGGATAACGACAATCGCCTGCGTCGCTTCTGTTTTGGCTTCGGTCACATCAAAGACGTTGTAAAGTTCGACCAGCGGCAGATATTCGCCACGAACCTGGAGCACGCGCTCGCCACCGGCCAGCGGATGCAGGTCTTCTGCCAGCGGTTGCAGCGATTCCATCACCGCGTTGAGCGGCAGGATAAACACCTCTTCGCCCACTTTGACCGACATACCGTCCAAAATCGCCAGCGTCAGCGGCAGCAGGATGCGGATCGTGGTGCCCTTGCCTTGCTGGGAACGGATTTCAACGTGCCCGCCCATCTCCTGAATATTTCGTTTCACCACATCCATACCGACACCACGGCCTGACACGTCGGTCACTTTTTCTGCCGTTGAGAAGCCAGCCGCGAAAATCAACATGCCGACCTCTTCATCGCTCATGTTGTCGCTGACATTCATGCCCTGTGACGCGGCCTTGGCGAGGATCTTCTCGCGGTTCAAACCGGCACCGTCATCAATGACTTCAATGCAAATATTCCCGCCCTGATGTTCAGCCGACAGAGTCAGATTACCAGTAGCCGGTTTGCCGTTGGCGATGCGTACATCCGCCGTTTCAACGCCGTGATCGAGGCTGTTGCGCACCAGATGCGTCAGCGGGTCGATAATGCGTTCAATCAGGCTTTTATCCAGCTCGGTTGAACTGCCCAGCAAGGTCAGCTCAATTTGCTTGTTAAGTTTACTGGCAAGATCACGGACCAGACGCGGGAAGCGGCTGAAGACGAATTCCATCGGCATCATTCGAATCGACATCACCGATTCCTGCAAATCACGGGCGTTACGTTCGAGCTGTCCCATGCTGTTGAGCAGGTCGCTGTGCGCGACCGGATCCAGCAGGTCTGAACGCTGTGCCAGCATCGACTGGGTTATCACCAATTCGCCCACCAGGTTAATCAGTTGATCAACCTTCTCTACCGCGACACGAATGCTGGTCGATTCCGGAGCTTTTGGTGCACGAGCCCTGGTCGGGGCGCTGTCCGGCACGGCAGTCAGCACGGGTGCTGTACGCGAGGCAATGTCGGCTGTGGCTGCCAACGGCATGACGGCGGCCGTTTCTACGTCTTCGTCCGGTGCATCATTGGCAGCGCTGCGGCTAAAACTTATCTGTTCCGGTTCAATCACAAAGCACAACACCGCGCTGATATCATCTTCGCTCAGCGTGGTGATAAGCGTGGCTTCGACGCTGTTCGGTGTCTGTTGCGGGTCATGGACGTCGCCCAGGTTACCCAGCTCTTCGAGCATCAGCGGGATTTCAGCCTCTTTTAGTCCGGTGAGACAAATGTGCATTCCGCCGCTGACTGCCGGTGCGGCAGCACTGAAGGACGGTGCATCGGGATCCCGGGTGGATTTATACGCGTCCAGTTGCTCCTGCATAATGTCTTTCGTTTCCAAAAACAGGTTAATAATATCGGTGCTCAGGCTCATTTCTGCGCGTCGTGCACCGTCGAGCAGGTTCTCAAGTAAATGCGTGGTTTCCTGCAAAACCGAGAATCCAAACGTCGCAGCCCCGCCTTTTATCGAGTGCGCTGCACGAAATATCGCATTGAGCTGCTCGATGTCGGGTGCCAACGGATCAAGCAACAGCAGATGCTGTTCCATGTCGGCCAGCAGTTCATCTGCTTCATCGAAAAACGTTTGGTAAAAATCACTAATATCCATGCTCACGTGATCACCTCTGCTGTGAATCGCGGCTTGTCGATGAAGCCGGTTGCGCCGTCACGTCGGCGGCGGCAGGAATTGCCGTCGTCGGTTTGTTTGGCGAGGAAGTAACGACCGGGTTTGGCGTCTCACTCTTCGGTTGTTGTAATTCTGTCGTTGGTAATGGCTGTGCTGGCACGGACGTGGTTGGCACCGGGTCTTTCGACGTCAGGTGCGGGGTCAGTGCAGGCGAAGATTTTGCATTCGGCGTTTCTGGCGCCGCAGGTGTTGCGTTCGCGTTACCCGGCACCATTTTTTGCAGCTCACCGGCGTCGCTGATATTGATCGCTTCACCTTCGCTGTTTTCGCGCTCAATCGCCTGTTCAGCGTGTTTATTCAGTACCAAAATACTGATGCGGCGGTTGATAGCATCCCCTGAAGGATGATTTTTCAGCTGCATGGTGGATCCCATGCCCATCACCCGCAGCACTTTGCCCTCACTCAGCCCACCGGAGATCATTTCGCGGCGTGACGCATTGGCACGATCCGTCGACAACTCCCAGTTGCTGTAACCCCGTTCGCCCATGGCGTAGGGCATATCATCAGTGTGACCGGCCAGGCTTATCTTGTTCGGAAAGTCATCCAGTACCGGCGCAATGGCCCGCAGGATATAGCGCATATACGGCTCTACCGTGGCGCTGCCGAGCTGAAACATCGGGCGGTTCTGGCTGTCAATAATCTGGATGCGCAACCCTTCTTCCGTCAGGTTGATCATCAAATGTGGGCGTAAGTCTTTCAGACGCGGATCCGAAATCAGCATCTGCTCCAGCTTCTCCTGCAAACGCTGAAGATCGCCGGTTTCACGCATGTCACCCTGCGACTGAATCATTTTGTGCACTTCGCCGTCCTGTTGCAGCGGATCATCGCCACCGCCGGGGATCGGACTGGTGGCATCACTGCTGCGCGGGCCATTGGTGATCGCCACCGACAGCGGGGTGCGGAAATACTCGGCAATTTGCACCAACTCTTTCGGGCTGGAGATAGAAATCAGCCACATCACCAGGAAAAACGCCATCATGGCTGTCATGAAGTCTGCATACGCAATCTTCCACGACCCGCCGTGATGCCCGCCGCCGTGCTTGCCCTTTTTCTTTCGCACCACAACGATGGGATGACTCTGATGCTTCATACTTTCTCTTCTTCCGCTTGCTTGTTAGGCGATTTGACCTGGCGAACATGTTCTTCCAGCTCAACGAAGGACGGACGTTCTGAGGTGTAGAGCGTCTTACGGCCAAATTCGACCGCGATTTGCGGCGCATAACCGTTCAGGCTTGAGAGCAGCGTCACTTTGATGCACTGCATCATCTTGGTATTTTCGGCACATTTTTGTCGCAATACGGACGCCAGCGGAGAGACAAATCCGTAGGCCAGCAAAATACCGAGGAAGGTACCAACCATCGCATGAGCAATCAGCGCGCCGAGCTCTGCTGCTGGCCGGTCTGCCGCCGCCAGGGTATGAACGATCCCCATGACAGCCGCCAC
>BHES01000191.1 GCA_003864575.1 Enterobacterales bacterium | reverse complement strand
GCACGCATCAATGGACTTAACCCGTACGATTACATTCACGCGCTGCTTACAGCGCTGAAATCGCCGGACGCTGAAATCGACTGGGAAGCACTGCTGCCCTGGAAAATCACCCTGCCTTAAACCCCGCTGCCGATCAACGTGGGGATTTAACGACGCTTACGGTATATCCTCTCGGCCCGCCCCAGATGAGGGTGGTCTGCATGAAATCTGGATCATCCTGATTGTCATTCCCGCTGCGGTATTTTCCCGCCGTGAAGGCGTATTTCACCCGCCCTTCACGCTGTAAAATAGGCACCGACGAGTAAGGCACGGTGTAGGTATTCACGCTGCCATCTGTCTCTTTAACGCTGACCGTCAGGTCGCCGCTGGAAGAGGTCGGATACAAATCCGTGATGGCAAACGCACCCGGCGGCACGTAGGACTGGTAAATGTTGTAGCCATTCTGCTTGATGGTAACTTGCGCATTGCTTTTGGCTATCCCACGGATGGTGGGAGCAAAACCTTTCATGCTATCGGGCAACATATTGTCATCCGAGGCGAGCTGCACGCCCCGAAAGCTCAGGCTGTCAAACACCTCGGAAGGCGTATTACTTTCCCCCGCAGTGAACTCCGCTTTCAGGGGAATAAGGGTCCGTTCAACGAAAGTCGACACATGCTGCCAGCTCTGCGTCGAGGGAGTGCCGTCACTACCGCCGGCATAATTCCAGTTAGACGTATCGCGCAGACGCCAGGCCCCCAGGTTTACACCACTGTTTAGGTTGAGAAAATAGTCATTGCTGGGCTCATCACCGCTGCTGTTGCTGCCGCTGAGGTTGTAATTTAACAACGCCGCGGGGATCCCCTGGTCCCATTGTTCAGGTGGAATATACCCACGCGCGCTGTTGCTCAACGCCGCCTGCGGAATGCTGATATCCAGACGCAGATGTTCAAAACTGAGCGACGTAGAGGCATGTTGAATCGTGTTGGGTAAGTCAACACACGCACCGGCTGGCAGTTTAAGCAGCGTGGGGAACGCTTTAATGTTGACCCCCATTGCCAGCAAGTCTTTAACGGTCACGCAGGCAACCAGTCCGGTACCATCTTCTGTGGTCACGACGTTGCTCGCATTGCTCGTCGGTTCACGGGCAACGGCGGCCTTAAATACGACGCTGCGGGCGGTTATAAACTCGTTATTCAGGTAAACATCAACCCGATAGGTCCCCGGCGCCTGCTGGTTACTTTCAAAACGAGACAGATCTGCGACTGAACCCGTCCCGGCATCTGTGCTGTCCGACAGGAATGCCGGGTTGAAGTAGTTATCCGCCATCGCCAGTGAAGGGGAAAGAGCCAACAACAGCGACA
Organism: Enterobacterales bacterium; assembly: GCA_003864575.1. Classification (GTDB taxonomy): domain Bacteria; phylum Pseudomonadota; class Gammaproteobacteria; order Enterobacterales; family Enterobacteriaceae; genus Ewingella. The sequence goes on along the minus strand of BHES01000191.1, from coordinate 2,455 downwards.
TCGCCACCGGCGTTTTTCGCATGAATTCATAATGAGCCCGAAGCCCTGCGCCACCTGCTATCTTGTCAGAATATGTCTTCATTGCCCGCAATCTCATGCCGTCAGCCTTCCCTATTTTTATGTCTTTCTTTTAAGGCCTGTGTTGTATTCATACGACAGGACTGATTCCTGACGTCATCCCGCTACATTGCTGCTATGACGGTTTTTTCGTTCCGGATAACGGGTTGCCGCACGTGATGGTGGCTGACATTGCGCCATAGTCGTTTACCGCCTTATAGGTCACATTTCCCCCGCCTCCACCCAGCACTGTTTTTGAACCCTTTGGCGGGACCATCGTGTTGGGCAACTTATGCGTTCCTACATAGAGACTGACTAACGAGACATAATAGGGAGAGGGATTATTCAGCGTCACCGCCCCGCCGGACTGGCTGCACACCAGCGATTTTGGCGCAACTTCCGAGGCTGTTGGCAGCCCATTGGGGCGCCAGAAAACTTTAATCACGCTAACGATGGCAATTTGCAGGACATTACTGCTTTCCAGCGCTTTCTTATTCACAGATGGAATGGACTTGCTGTGCAGATAAAATACCGATTCGCGATCCGTCGGCAATGGCGGCCCGACATACATAATCCGCAGCGTATTTTCCGATTTTGGCTTACTCAAAAATAAGGGCGGAGTGAGCACATAGTCGGGCGTTTTTTGGTCATCAGGCCCGGTCAACCAGGATTGAATCAGATAGGACCCGGAGGCTGAGGAATTACTCAGTGCGATTGAAATTTCCTTCGCGCCCTGCGGATATATCAACCGCGTCGCACCCAGTGCTACGCCACCTTCCGCCTGCGCGGCAAATGCAGACAACAGTAAACCGCACCCAGTCAGAAAGGCCGACAGTGTCGTTATTTTGATCTTCATGCTTAATTCACTCTTTATTTAAATCGTTCTAATTTACTACGCAGCTACAGCGTGAATGCGGGAGAGATCAAGATGGAAATAATGTGAGATCTCAATACGCGCGTAAGGTCAACATCAAGGGTAATACAGTGAGAAAGTGACCCGGGCACTCGCATCTCCCGGCGTCACCTGCCGGCTGGTGGAGCGATATTTAGCCATAAACGGCACGGTCACCAGACCGTCGGTCAGCGAGGTGGAGTGACGAGCGCGGGTATTGGGAGCAATTAAATCACCTTGTCCATCAAACAGGCCAATGCCCACACCTTTGGCGGCTCCCGCGCCTTCCCCGGCACTGAACACCTGGGGGTCTTTGCCGTCGGCTACGCCGTTGAATATCATCGCAACCTGCTTACTGGCGGCGGTATTGCAGTCAATTAACTGGAGTGAAAAAGAGACCGGATCCGCCCATGTTCCTATTTCCCCATGGAACTGGTTGCTTCTCACCTGCCCCATCACCACGTTCTTGTCTTCGCTTTCGGGGCTGACTGCACAGGCACCGGCCATCACTCTTCCCCGCATGTGAACGATTCCCCCGGCAATTGTGACCGTCGTTTTATTACCGGCAAACGTCGTTACGCTGAAAAACAATGGGAATAAAAATATGATTCGCCACACCCGGTCGATTTTTATTCTCGTCATATAACTTATTCCTGTTATTTTTCTCAAACCTCACCATCCTGGCTAATATATTTCCTTGACAGTTAAATAAAGCAAAGGAGATCACCCTTTGCTTTTAATTTGTCGTTAAACCAGCTTAGCTGTAAGTCACATTAAAGGTAGCATCAGCGTCAGCGGCACCCGGTGTTGCAGCACCCAGCGACAAGAAGCGCGCCGTAAACGGAATCGTATTTCTGCCGTCAACCAGCAAGCTTGCTGCGCCCGCGACGTCACTGTTTGGTAAAACTATTTGGCCAGTACTGTCCAGAATCTGGATACCTACATTGGTCGCTGCCGCATTTTCGGTTGAAATGCTGCTTACGCTCAGCGCAGTGCCCTCAGTGGTTGCCGGGCCGTAGAAGGTAACGGCAGCGGCAGTGGAGACGGTGGTATCACAATCAACCAGCACGATATTGAAGGGTGTCGGTCGGGCCGTTGTGCCTTCGGTCTGTAATTCTGCCGCACGTACCTGACCTAATTTCACCGTCTGGTCATCCGAGTCCGGAGAAACGGCACAGGCCGCATTAACGATTTCACCGGTAAAATGAACCGTTCCGCCTGCAACAACGGTATCAATATCCCCAGCAGCCGGTGGAGTCGGTACTGCAAATGCAGATGCAGAAAATGCAGAAAATGCCAGCAGTGCAGCGGTCATAGATTTCAGTTTAAAATTCATAAAATAATATTCCTTGAAAAAATAAAACAAAATTCGAATCGAGTTATACACAGTTAACTTGAAGATGCATTTTTCAGCATCTGGAAGTTGTCATTAATTCGGCGTGGCAACGCACCAGAAAGTCCCGGTAATATTTCACTAAAAAATCGTCTTATCTCCTCCCGGAACTG
>BHES01000190.1 GCA_003864575.1 Enterobacterales bacterium | reverse complement strand
TATCCCGGCTGTTCTTATGCAGCATTTTCAGGGCTATCCGTTGTTCCGAAGTCAGATGTATTTTCATGACGAGTAGCATGATCCTTATGGTTCACAATATCAAGCATCTTCATTAATTACGGGTATAATAGGAAAAAGGGACTTTGATAGAATAAAAAGACGTTAACATATTTGCCCTGAGTCACACTAAATTTCTTTTATCCACTCAGCGGCTTGACCTTACCCTTGGTGGATGGTTTAGGCTGACGCTCTCACACTGCCCGCCAACCGCCAAAAGGATCTGAACATGCATCGTCGCGACTTTATCAAATGGACTACCCTGATGGGCGCAGCCACTACGTTGCCCGGCTGGAGCCGTCTGGCGTTTGCCGCCGACCGCCCGGTTTTGCCGGTTCCGCCGATCCTTCGAGCAAATTTTGACGGCAGCTATAGCCTAAATTTACAACGCGGGCAGAGCCAGTTCTTACCCGGCATCAATACTGAAACTTGGGGGGTGAACGGTAATCTGCTGGGTCCGGCGCTGCGGATCAAGCGCGGTGAACCGGTGAAGGTGACGATTAATAATCATCTTGATGTCGCCAGTACGGTTCACTGGCACGGGCTGGAGATCCCGGGTGACATTGACGGTGGCCCGCAGGGAGTCATTGCTCCCGGTGCAAGCCGCACCGTAGAGTTTCAGCTTGATCAACCGGCATCGACCTGCTGGTTCCATCCCCATCCGCATCAAACCAGTGGCTATCAGGTTGCAATGGGGTTAGCCGGGTTGGTATTGATTGAAGATGCTGAGAGTAACAAGCTGCAACTTCCTGCTCGCTGGGGCGTGGATGACATACCGCTGATCTTTCAGGATAAACGCCTCAACGACGCGGGACAAATTGATTACCAGATGGACGTCATGACCGCCGCAATAGGCTGGTTTGGCAACCATATGCTGACTAACGGCGCGGTTTACCCGCAGCACGGCGTATCGCGCGGTTGGGTACGCCTGCGTCTGCTGAACGGCTGCAACGCCCGTTCTCTCAATATTGCCGCCAGTGATGGACGCCCGTTGTATGTGATCGCCAGCGACGGCGGCTTCCTCGCTGAACCGGTAAAAGTCACTGAACTCCCTATGCTGATGGGTGAACGCTTCGAAGTGCTGGTGGAATGCCAGGGCTCTCAGCCTTTCGACCTCGTTACCTTGCCGGTCAAACAAATGGGCATGACACTGGCACCGTTTGACCAGCCGCTGCCCGTGCTGCGCATTCAGCCGACGCTGACGCTTGGTGCGCAGTCGATCCCCGACACATTGGTGAAAATGCCGGAACTGGTCTCCACCGATGGTTTGCCGACCCGATGGCTGCAATTGTCGATGGACCCACAGCTTGACCAGCAGGGCATGGCTGCATTAATGGAACGTTATGGGCATGGGGCGATGGCAGGCATGAGTATGGACCATAGTGACGCAGCAAAAGGTCATGACATGGCGTCGATGCCGGGTATGTCACACGACGCCCACGGCGGCATGGCCGGAATGGATATGTCAAAAAACGCCGGTAAATTTGATTTCATGAGTGGCAATAAAATCAACGGCAAAGCCTACGATATGAACACGCCAGCGTTTGACGTTAAACGGGGCCAGTACGAGAAGTGGACCATTTCTGGAGAGGGCGACATGATGCTGCATCCTTTCCATATCCACGGCACACAGTTCCGTATCCTTTCTGAAAATGGTCAGCCGGTGGCGGCGCATCGCTCGGGCTGGAAAGATATTGTGCGAGTTGAAGGCGCGCGTAGCGAAGTGCTGGTGCGTTTTAATCATCTGGCGGATAAACAACAGGCCTATATGGCGCATTGTCACCTGCTGGAACATGAAGATACCGGCATGATGCTGGGTTTTACCGTGTCGGCCTGAGCCGGTCGAAAAACAACGTAATCACCTCATTCTCAGGAGAGAAGAAGATGAATAAATCGCTGCTGGATTTTGCACGCGAAACGCTGGAAATCGAAATTGAAGAGGCACAGCGACTGCTGACCCGACTGGATGAAAATTTTGTCCACGCCTGCCAACTGTTGCTGAACTGTACCGGCAAAGCCGTGGTGTCGGGAATGGGTAAATCCGGGCACATCGGCAAAAAAATTGCCGCCTCGCTGGCCAGTACCGGTACACCGGCCTTCTTTGTGCATCCGGCCGAAGCGCTGCACGGTGATCTGGGCATGATTGGTAGTCAGGATGTGTTGATTTTCATCTCTTATTCGGGCCGGGCTAAAGAACTGGATATGTTACTGCCGCTGCTGGCAGAAAATAACACCAAACTGATTGCCATTACCGGCGGTAAGAATTCTCCGCTGGCCCAAGCCGCTGACGCTGTCATCGACGTCAGCGTTGAGCGCGAAGCCTGCCCGATGGGACTGGCGCCGACCTCCAGTGCCGTGAACACGCTGATGATGGGTGATGCACTGGCAATGGCGCTGATGCGTCACCGCGGATTTGGTGCAGAGGATTTTGCCCGCTCGCATCCTGGTGGCAGTCTGGGCGTACGCTTGCTCACCCGCGTGCATCACCTGATGCGAACCGGTGACCGACTGCCGGTGATTGGTGTCGAAGACAATGTGATGAACGCGATGCTGGAATTGAGCCGCACCGGTCTCGGCTTGATTGCCGTGTGTGACGCCGAGCGCCACGTGGCGGGTGTATTTACCGACGGAGACTTGCGCCGCTGGCTGGTGAAGGGGCACAGCCTGAATGAGCCGCTCAATAACGCCATGACGCGGCCTGGATATCTGCTGCCAGCCCAATGGCGTGCCGGTGAGGCGCTCGAAGCCTTGCATCAGCAAAACATCAGCGCAGCGCCCGTGGTGGACAGCGATGGGGTGCTGGTTGGGGTGATAAATCTGCATGATTTACATCAGGCAGGCATTGGTTGACGCTCCGGCGTTACCCATTACCGGGTTCTTTGTTATAATCCTTTCCGCTTCAAGGTCGCCATTACCTGGTTTAATGGCGATAAATATCTCAAATTCAGGTGGTTAGGCTTTATATGAAACACAGAGTAGACGTCATGATTTCCGAACAGGAAGTCAAAACCCGCATCGCAGAATTAGGCCGTGAAATCACCGAACACTACCGCGACAGCGGCAGCGAGATGGTGCTGGTCGGGCTGCTGCGCGGCTCATTCATGTTTATGGCTGACCTGTGTCGCACCATTGACGTCTCCCACGAAGTGGATTTCATGACCGCGTCCAGCTATGGCAACGGCATGTCCACCACCCGTGATGTCAAAATTCTCAAAGATCTCGACGAAGATATCCGTGGTAAAGATGTGCTGATCGTTGAAGACATCATCGATTCAGGCAATACCCTAAGCAAAGTGCGTGAATTGCTGCAACTGCGCGGCCCGAAATCACTGGCTATCTGTACGCTGCTGGATAAACCTCAGCGCCGCGAAGTGGACGTGAAAGTCGAATACGTCGGTTTCGCTATCCCCGACGAGTTCGTCGTCGGTTACGGCATCGACTATGCCCAGCGTTATCGCCATCTGCCGTACGTGGGCAAGGTTGTAATGCTCGACGAGTAATAGACTTCGCCCTTTATCATCAGGGCGCATGATTTTCTTTGCCACAATAACGTTACTAATGCTCTACACACCGTTACAAGCAACCGGTTAATTGTCGTGTACTCTTTCAATTAACGGCCTGACCAAAGCCATGGGCTAAAAACGTATTCGACTGTAGAGCGGAGTAAATAATATGGTTAACGTAAAGAAAATCATCGTCTTGATGGGCCTTACCAGTATGTTGTCTATCGCCTATAGCCGTGGTCATTGAAAGTGCTTGATTATCCAGCTGATAAATATCATGCTCAGCGCGATGAAAATAGAGCTGACTGCAAAACAGAAGATTGCCCTTGAAGAGCTACAGCGTCAAAGTCGTGACC
>BHES01000189.1 GCA_003864575.1 Enterobacterales bacterium | reverse complement strand
AGATTCACATTATCCTTGACGGAGCAGGTTATCACCGCAGTGGGTTGGTGAAAGACTGGGCTTACGTGATGAATATCGACCTTCACTACCTGCCGCCTTACAGCCCGAACCTGAATCCAATCGAACGACTGTGGAAGGTGATGAATGAGGAGGTAAGAAACAACCGTTACTTCGCATCAACAAAGCAGTTCCGAGAGGAAATACGACGATTCTTTAGTGAAATATTACCGGGTCTTGCTGGGGTATTATCATGTCGAATTAATGACAACTTTCAGATGCTGGAAAATGCATCTTCAAGTTAACTGTGTATAAGCGTATAAACCAGAGGGTTTTATTTTCTTTATTCCTCTCTCTGTTTATTAAGCCAGTTCATTCGAACTGGCTTTTTATTTGTCTGTTCTCTTCTTTTTATTTTTATTCTTCTTTAATTCCCTTCATCTTTGAATAAATAAGACTACAGTCTCATCTTACAACGCTCGAAATACCGACAATACGCACGGAGTTATTAAGGATAAATATTCCAAAACCTTCATTTATTACCCTCCCTCGATCACCTATTTGGCATAAGAAATAAAGAGAAATCCGATAGGTTTTATGTAAGGAAGTGCAATCAAGGCTAACTTTAGTGATCTTCATCACAAAAAACCATCAACTTTGCTTCTTTCAGGCAAATGATCATTACATTCATTGAATGATAATGATTTGCATTTATAATGATTCCTATTGGTTAAATCCCTGCATCACGCCACGTAAAGGAATTTACACAAAATTAAAGACTGTTAATTTTATTTAAAAAAATATTTTATTTCATATTTTGCATCAGCGCAGGGATCGCCCCTGCCTGATGATAAATCAGCCCCACTCAACTATCCCGATAATGCCCGGCGGCTTCCCCACGCCCGCACGGCTCAAAAAGGGAAAAGGCAGGAATCGGTAATGAGCCAGATAATTTATTCTGAAACAGAATCTTCAGCGTCATTAATAACCCAAAATCAGGGTTTTATTTTCAATAAAAATAGCACTGAGGAGTGGCAGACACAGATTGAAAATGGCCTTGAAATAATTAAAGGCCATATTAATAGCAAGGAAAAACCCTTCTCTGGTGTTACCCCTGCCGAATTAGCCGAGCAGTTTCGCCATATTGACCTCACCCAACCATTACCCGGCACAAGATTAGCCCTCGAAGAACTGGATGATTTATATCTGCAACATGCAGTCTATTTCCATCATCCGAAATACCTCGCGCACCTTAATTGCCCTACGGTCGTTCCTGCTCAGTTGGCAGAATTGTTTATCAGCGCCATTAACTCGTCGGTCGATACCTGGGACCAAAGCGCAGGTGGCACACTGATTGAACAGAAGGTGATTGACTGGACGCTGGCCCGTATCCAATTCGGGCCGCAGTCCGACGGTATTTTCACCAGCGGCGGTACGCAATCAAACCTGATGGCGATGCTGCTGGCCCGCGATGCGTATTGCAAACGCACCCAACCCGAACACAACATCAAGTATCAGGGACTGCCGCCCGAGGCCAATCGCTGGCGCATCTTCAGCTCACAGGTCAGCCATTTCAGCATTCAGAAATCCGCAGCGTTGCTGGGGTTGGGCTATGACGCCGTGGTCCCCGTGGCCTGCGACAGCGCTTTTCGTATGGATATGAATGCGCTGAATGACGAGATCGCACGTTGTCACGCAGAAGGCCTGATCCCCATCGCTATTGTCGCCACCGCCGGTACTACCGATTTTGGCAGCATCGATCCACTAAACGGCATTGCCGAAGTCTGCCGCCGTGAAAAAATCTGGATGCACGTGGATGCCGCTTACGGCTGCGGTCTGCTGGTTTCTCCGCTGCACCGTCAGCGTATTGACGGCATTCAGTTGGCCGACTCCGTCACCGTCGATTACCACAAATCCTTCTTCCAGCCGGTGAGTTGTAGCGCGTTCCTGCTCAATGACCAGAAGCATTTTGAGCACATTACCTGTTACGCCGATTACCTCAATCCGTTGAGCGCAAGACTGGAGGGAACCCCGAATCTGGTGAACAAAAGTATTCAAACCACGCGCCGTTTTGATGCACTGAAAATGTGGCTGACGCTGCGCATCATGGGCCAGCAGGCACTGGGCGAATCTTTTGACACCCTGCTGGCGCTGGCAACGGATGCACATCAGCAACTGCTCGCGCATCCGAATATTGAGGTTCTGCATAAACCCGAGCTGAGCACGCTGGTGTTCCGCTTCATTCCCCGTCAATCACTGAGCGACGAACAGATTGATGCCGTGAATGCCGATATCCGTAAGTCGATGTTCCGTGCCGGTAACGCCGTGATCGCAGGAACCAAAGTGAATAAACGTCAGTATCTGAAATTCACCCTGCTTAACCCGATGACCACACCGGATGACATCGCTGACGTTATCCGTCTGATCGCGCATTACGGCCAAGAATTGGCCCGTGCTGCAATCAACGCTGAACAAGGTCAATAACAGGAATTCACCATGCCAAATCTTAACAGCCCTACCCAAATTTATGATTTCATCGCCATCGGCATTGGTCCGTTTAACCTCGGTCTGGCCTGTCTGACTGAACCGGTAAAAGAGCTCAATGGCCTGTTTCTCGACCAAAACGAGGGCTTTGACTGGCATACAGGGATGATGCTTGAGAGCGCCATGTTACAAACACCCTTTATGGCCGATCTGGTGACGCTGGCCGATCCCACCAGCCGCTTCAGTTTTCTCAATTATCTGAAACAGAAAGGCAAAATCTACTCGTTCTACATTCGTGAAAACTTCTTCATGATGCGCAAAGAGTTTAACCAGTATTGCCAGTGGGCCTGCGAACAGCTGACTAATCTGCAATTTTCTACCCGGGTTGAGCTGGTGACCTGGAGTGAGGAGCAGCAGTGCTATTGGGTGCAGGCACGCTCAACGCAAGGCGGCGAGAAGCGGATTTATCGTGCCAAAAAATTGGTGCTCGGTACCGGCCCTTCCCCATGGTTACCCTCCTGCGCCCGCGACGTCAGCCGTCACATCCATCACTCCAGCGCCTATCTGCCCAATAAAGCGCAGGTGCAGCAATCTAAATCCGTCACCGTGGTAGGCAGTGGCCAGAGTGCGGCTGAAATTTTCTACGATTTGCTGTCCGATATTGAAAAGCATGACTACCAGCTGACCTGGGTGACCCGCGCGCCGCGCTTTTACCCGCTAGAGTACAGCAAGCTGACGCTGGAGATGACCTCACCGGAGTACATCGACTATTTCCACGACCTGCCGATGAGCAAACGTGACCAGCTGAACCGTGAACAAAAAGGCCTCTACAAAGGTATTAACATCAGTTTAATCAACGATATTTACGACCTGATGTACACCAAGCGCCTCGATGGGCCGCTGAATGTCAATTTGTACACCCACTCGGAACTGACCGGGGTATCCGGCAGCCGCAGCGGCGCGCTGGAGATGACGTTCCTGCAACAAGAGCAGCAGGAGGAGTATCGCCATACCACCGACTCAGTGATCCTGGCGACGGGCTACGGCTATCAGCCGCCTCAATGCATCGAAGGGATCCACTCGCGCATTCAATGGGATGACGCCGGACGCTATGCGGTAAACCGTAATTACAGCATCGACGCGCATAACCAGATTTTCGTGCAGAACGCCGAATTACATACCCACGGCTTCGTCACGCCTGACCTCGGCATGGCCTGCTACCGCAACAGCAGCATTATTCGCGCCATGCTGGGTGAAGACGTCTACCCGATTGAACAGGCCATTGCCTTCCAGACCTTCTGCGCCCGTGGACTTTAAGGAGCCAATGATGTTTGAAACGCAAACCAACGCGCTGTTTTCACGTACGCGTGAAGCAGGGACATTGACGCTGCGCGAGTTGGTCTTCCCACAAGATGCCGACCTGCTGCACGGCTGGATGACTCAGCCCTATGCCCACTTCTGGGGTATGCAGGAGAGCCACCGTAATGATATTGAAAGCTTCTACCGCGAGCTGATTGTCAGCAATTCGCGCGCCGCTCTGATCGGTGAGCACGACGGAAAACCGGCATTTCTGATCGAATGCTATCCGGTGCAGGACGATCCGCTGCATGAACACTACGAGGTTGAGCCAGGCGATATCGGCATGCACATTTTATTATCGCCACCGGACTGCCCGCTGCCGGGGTTCAGCTGGCAGGTATTTTCCACCGTGATGGAATACCTGTTCAGTCTGCCAGACGTGTTACGTGTGGTAGTC
>BHES01000188.1 GCA_003864575.1 Enterobacterales bacterium | reverse complement strand
TTATTGGAGCGTTAATTATGTCGTCCGTATTCCAACCCGTTGCGCAGCTCAACCGCCGTCAATGGCTGTTTCCGCTGTCGCTGGTGCTGTTCGAATTCGCCACCTATATCGCCCACGATATGATCCAGCCCGGCATGTTGCAGGTGATTAATGATTTCAATGCCAGCGCAGACTGGGTTTCTACGTCACTGACTGCCTATCTGTGCTGCGGTATTATGCTGCAATGGCTGCTCGGCCCGTTGTCTGACCGCATGGGCCGACGCCCCGTCCTGCTGACCGGCGTGGCCTTTTTTGTCGTCACCTGTCTGGGTACCTTGCTGACGCAAAGCATTGAGCAATTTATTCTGATGCGGTTTTTACAGGGTATGAGCCTGTGCTTTATCGGTGCCGTCGGTTACGCCGCCATACAGGAAGCCTTCAGTGAAGGTCTCAGCATCAAACTGATGGCGCTGATGGCCAATATTACCCTGATTGCCCCGTTACTCGGGCCGCTGGCCGGTGCCGCTTTTATTCACTATGCACCGTGGAAAGCCATGTTTGGGCTGTTCGCGCTGGTCTCGCTTTTGGCCTGGTGGGGGTTATGGCGCAGTATGCCGGAAACCGCACCGCGCGATGGTCAGCCGTTTTCACTGCGCCGCGTGCTGACGGATTACCAGCAGGTGTTGAGCAATAAACGGATGGTGTTGGGTTCGCTGTCGATTGGTCTGGTGACTTTGCCTTTGCTAGCCTGGGTGGCGCAGTCGCCGGTGATTATCATTCAGGATGCGGGAATGTCGCCGCTGCAATACGGCGGGTTGCAGGTACCGATTTTTGCCGGGCTGATCGCCGGTAACCTAATACTGAGTCAACTGAGCGGCAAAGTTAACGTCACCACGCCCATCTGGCTTGGGGTGATTCCTGTTGTACTCGGGCTTGTCATCACGGCGGTTAGCGCGACATTTTTTGACCATGCCTGGGCTGGCATTATTGCAGGGTTAAGTCTGTATGCGCTGGGTTCCGGATTGGTCAACGCCGGGCTTTATCGCCTGACGCTGTTCTCAAGCCCGATTGGCAAAGGCACCGTAGCCGCCGCACTGGGGCTTATCACTATTGTGGTCTTCGCGCTGGGGATTGAGATTGCCAAGCAACTTTATTTTGCCGGCGGCAACAGCCTGTTTACTCAATTTGGATTATTAGCGGGAGCCGCCGGGGTGATTTGCATCATGATGTTTTTGCAGGGGGATCCCGCGAAGCTTTAGCTTTTGGAAAAGCTAAAGTAAAACTTTAAGGTCAAGACCGTGGGCTCGCCGCCCACACTGGCCTTAAGGGTGGCTTATTGCTATTTCTGAATACGGCCTGAGGATTTGCAACAGAAACCGTCCTGCTCCCTCCCCTGCAAAGGGGAGGGTTGGGGTGGGGTATCACATGTAAACCTTGATTTTTTATGCCAAACCCCCTCCCTGCCTCCCCCTTCGCAGGGGGAGGAGAAAGCTAAATGCCAACAGCCAAACTTTCTTTGATTTACATAGTCAGTGTGCCGTATTCAAAATGTCACCGGCAAGTCGGTGGAGAGACAACTTTTTTACCGTTGGCTCGACCCCGCAGCCGGGAAGCCCGCAGGGCTGACATTTTACGGCGATAACAGCAGCCCCTGAAACACGGCCATTGTGACCAGCGCAGCTGCTGTTTTTAAAAGAGCCGGAGATTTTTAAGAGGCGCGGCGATAGGCGCCTCTTAAAGCCAGTTTGGGTGGCAGCCCAAGGTCTTGAGCTTGAATTTAAAAGCGGACCAGGCCCGCCAGCCAACTCACTTAGGATATAGCTCATCCCGCGAGTACGGCTCTATCTCTCCGGGCTTACGCGTTTTCAGCAATTTCAGGATCCAGGTGTATTGCTCGGGATTCGGCCCGACCAGTATTTCAACCTCTTCATTCATGCGGCGCGCAATCTGATGATCATCAGCGGTCGCCAAATCATCCATCGGCGGGCGGATATAAATATCCAGACGATTTTCACGCCCGTTATAGACCGGAAACAGCGGCACAATCGCGGCGCGGCAGACTTTCATCAAACGCCCGACAGCCGGCAGCGTCGCTTTGTACGTTGCGAAGAAGTCCACAAACTCACTGTGTTCTGCGCCGTGATCCTGATCCGGCAAATAGTAACCCCAGTAGCCCTGACGGACTGAACTGATAAAAGGCTTAATCCCGTCATTTCGAGCATGTAAACGCCCGCCATAGCGACGACGCACGCTATTCCACATATAGTCAGTCAGCGGGTTTTTCTGGTTATGGAACATCGCCGCCATTGGCTGACCGCTGGCGGCCAACAGCATGGCCGGAATATCCACCGCCCAGCCATGGGGGACCAGGAAAATAACGTTTTTACCGTCAGCCTGCATCTGATCGATAATTTCTTTACCATGCCAGTGAACGCGGCTCAGCACTTTTTCAGGGTTACGGCAGGCCAGTTCAGCCATCATCACCATCGACTGCGGCGCAGTCGCGAACATTTCATCGATGATGTGTTCACGTTCCGCTTCGGCCACTTCAGGCATGCAATACAGCAGATTTACGCGCGCACGACGACGGGCCCCTTTCGCCAGCTTACCGGCTAGGCGACCGAGAGTGCCCAGAATAGGGTCACGAATTTTTGCAGGAATATACGCCATTCCCGCCATTGCGCCCACGCCCAGCCAGACTCCCCAATAACGCGGGTGAAAGAAGGCTTTCTGAAATTGAGGAATAAATTCGACGGTCGACTTTTTCTCTGGCTGCATAAACGGCTCTGAATTCAATGTTTTTAAGACAACAATCGTTCAATGATAAGTGCAGATCACTCATTTGCAAAGAAACTCACGATGTCGTGTTAATAAAGAAAAACAAATAGCGGGCAAAACGACACCCTTATTCAGTGTGTTTTGCCCGTCACGGAAGGCAGAAACGACCGAGTCTGTGACTCAGTTCAGTTTCAATTGAGGTATAACCTGTTTCGCGGTCGCCAGGTATTCACTGCGGTCTTTACCAGTGAGTCCTTCGGAGCGCGGCAGTTTGGCGGTAAGCGGGTTGACGGCCAACTGGTTTATCCACATTTCAAAATGCAGATGCGGTCCGGTTGAACGGCCAGTGTTGCCAGACAGGGCAATACGGTCGCCGCGTTTAATCTTCTGACCCGGTTTCACCAGGATTTTACGCAGGTGCATGTAACGGGTCATATACTGACGGCCATGACGGATCGCGACATAATTGCCCGCAGCACCGCCATTTTTTGCCACCATCACTTCTCCATCACCCACGGCCAGCACAGGCGTACCGACGGGTACCGCAAAGTCTACGCCGCGGTGCGGTGCGACGCGGCCAGTCACCGGATTGAGACGACGCGGATTGAAGTTAGACGAGACGCGGAACTGTTTGATGGTCGGGAAACGCAGGAAACCACGCGCCAGCCCGCTGCCGTTACGGTCGTAGAATTTGCCGTCTTCAGCACGGATAGCGTAATAATCTTTGCCGCCGCTGCGCATGCGCACGCCCTGTAGCTGGCTTTGTTCCCTTTTGCCGTTGAGCACTTCACGCGACATCAACACGGAGAATTCATCGCCTTTGCGTAATTTTTTAAAATCGAGTTGCCACTGTAGTGCTTTAATCACCGAGCTAATTTCACCGCTGGTAAGCCCGGCAGCTTTGGCACTGGTGACGAAACTGCCATCCAGACGCCCTTTCAGCACGTTATCTTTCCATTCACCTTGCAACGTCTCAATACTGGATTTAAACCCGGTCCCGGAGCGGTCATAGGTGTAGGTTTCGCGACGGGATTTCTCCCAGGTCATGCGCTGTAATTCGCCGTCGTCATTGACGGTCCACGACAGTTGCTGACCGATTTTCAGATTACGTAAATCGCTGTCGGCAGAAGCCAGTGCGGTGATATCGGACATATCGATACCGTACTGATTGAGTATGCTGCTCAGCGTATCGCCGGTTGAAACCACGTATTCGTGGACACCCGTTTCGGATTCGACTTTCTCGTCGAGATCATCTTGCGGAATATCTTCTGCTGGCGGGGGCTGGTCGATAGGTTCACTGGCTTCGGGAAGCAGTGAACGCACCTGGTCGCTGTCGAGTTCGATATGCTTAACAATGGGGTTTTGTTCTGGGTGATAAACCAACGCCCCATTCCCAGTCGAAACGCAACAAAACGGTGGAGCATTAAGCTGCCTGTAAGTGCGTTAAAAATACCTCATTCGGAGAGCGATAGCCCAGCGATTTTCTCCCTCGCGTGTTAAGCAAATGTTC
>BHES01000187.1 GCA_003864575.1 Enterobacterales bacterium | reverse complement strand
TCATTGCCCTGCTGCCAGGTGCTGAGCGCCCTACTATTCTTCCGCTGGCAGGCGATCAGCAACGCGTCGCCATGCACATGGTCAGCAGCGAAACTCTGTTCTGGGAAACCATGGAAAAACTGAAAGCACTGGGCGCCAGTTCGATTCTGGTCCTGCCAATCGAAAAAATGATGGAGTAAGGTCATGCAACCCAACGCGTTCTCCACCCCGATTGACTGGCAGCAATGCGACGAGCAACAACGTCGCGCGCTGCTGACCCGCCCGGCGATCTCGGCCTCTGACCGTATCACCGAGTCGGTCACTGAGATCCTGCGCCGCGTTCGCCTTGAAGGTGATAGCGCCCTGCGCGAGTTCTGTGCAACGTTTGATAAAACTGACGTGGCCGATATCCGCGTCACGGCGCAGCAGATTGAAGCGGCATCCGCGCGTTTGGGCGATGACGTAAAACAAGCCATGGCGCACGCAGTGCGTAACATCACGACTTTCCACGAAGCGCAAAAGCTGGCAATTGTTGATGTTGAAACCCAGCCGGGCGTACGTTGTCAGCAGTTGACCCGCCCTATTCAGTCGGTCGGGCTGTATATCCCAGGTGGCTCTGCGCCACTGGTCTCCACCGTACTGATGTTGGCCACGCCGGCGCACATCGCCGGTTGTCAGCGTGTGACCTTATGTTCACCGCCGCCCATTGCCGACGAAATTCTGTATGCGGCCAAGTTGTGCGGCGTGACCGAGGTGTATCAACTCGGCGGCGCGCAGGCGATTGCGGCGCTGGCATTCGGTACTGAAAGCGTACCCAAAGTGGCCAAAATCTTCGGGCCGGGCAATGCCTATGTTACGGAGGCGAAACGTCAGGTAAGCCAGAGCCTCAACGGCGCGGCCATCGATATGCCAGCGGGACCGTCTGAAGTGCTGGTCATTGCCGACAGTGGCGCAACGCCGGATTTCGTCGCGTCTGATTTGCTGTCACAGGCTGAACACGGCCCGGATTCACAGGTGATTTTGCTGACGCCAAGTCTTGAGATGGCTCACGCCGTCGGTGAAGCGGTCGAACGCCAACTGGCTCAGCTCTCCCGTAAAGAGATTGCTCGTCAGGCGCTGGAAAGCAGCCGTCTGATTGTGGCCAAAGATCTGACGCAGTGTATTGAGATCAGCAACGCCTACGGTCCTGAGCATTTAATTCTACAAACCCGTGAGCCTGAAATGCTGGTCGACAGCATCACCAGTGCCGGTTCGGTGTTTCTCGGTGACTGGTCACCGGAATCTGCCGGAGACTACGCCTCTGGGACCAACCACGTCCTGCCGACTTATGGTTACACCGCCACCTGCTCAAGTCTCGGCCTGGCAGATTTCCAAAAGCGCATGACCGTACAGCAGCTGACCCCGCAGGGTTTACTCGGTCTGGCGACAACCATTGAAACACTGGCGCAGGCTGAACAGCTGACGGCTCACAAAAATGCCGTAACACTGCGCGTGAATGCACTGAAGGAGCAAGGGTTATGAGCAACGAAAAAAATCTGAGCATTCAGTCGCTGGCACGTCAGAATGTGCGCGACCTGACACCTTACCAGTCGGCCCGCCGTCTGGGCGGCAACGGCGACGTGTGGCTTAATGCCAATGAGTATCCGATTGCCCCACGGTTCGAACTGACCGCACAAACCTTCAACCGTTACCCGGAATGTCAGCCCGCGTTAGTGATTGAGCGTTATGCCGCGTACGCCGGGCTTGAGAAAGATCAGGTGCTGGTCAGCCGTGGCGCAGATGAAGGGATTGAGCTGTTGATCCGCGCTTTCTGCGAACCTGGCAAAGACGCCATCCTTTATTGTCCGCCAACTTACGGCATGTACAGTGTTAGCGCTGAAACCATTGGCGTCGAAGCCCGTACGGTTCAGGCCAAAGCGGACTGGTCACTGGATTTACCGGCAATTGAAGCCGCACTCGATGGCGTCAAGCTGGTGTATGTGTGCAGCCCGAACAATCCGACCGGCAATCTAATTGACCCGCAAGCGCTTCGCGCCGTTCTGGAGATGACCCGAGGCCGTGCCATTGTGGCCATCGATGAAGCCTATATTGAGTTCTGCCCGCAGGCCTCAGTGGCTGGCTGGCTTAAAGAATACCCGCATCTGGCTATTTTACGCACCCTGTCGAAAGCCTTCGCGCTGGCCGGTTTACGTTGTGGCTTCACGCTGGCGAACAGCGAATTGATCGCCCTGTTAATGAAAGTGATCGCGCCTTATCCGCTTTCCACGCCGGTCGCTGACATTGCCGCACAGGCGTTAAGCGATGAAGGTCTGGCCGTGATGCGCGCGCGTGTCGCTGAGATTGGCGAAACCCGCAGCTGGTTAAAGCAGCAACTCACCCGTTGTGATTGCGTGGAGCAGGTGTTCACCAGCGAGACCAACTACGTGCTGGTGCGTTTCACTGCCTCAAGTCAGGTATTTAAAACCCTCTGGGATCAAGGCATTATCTTACGAGACCAGAACAAACAACCGGGACTTTCCGGCTGTTTACGCATCACTGTCGGCACGCGTCAAGAGTGTCAGCGGGTGATCGATGCACTGCAACCGCTACCGGGGGCCAGCCAGTCCGCCGCCAATAACATTATTAACACCGCCTCAAGCAAGGAGCCGATGTGAGCCAGAGCCCGTTAGTACAAAAGATCTTATTCATCGACCGCGACGGTACGCTGATTTCCGAGCCACCTGAGGATTTTCAGGTGGACCGTCTGGATAAACTGGCACTTGAGCCGGGTATGATCCCTGCACTGCTGGCATTGCAAACTGCCGGTTTCAGACTGGTAATGATCACCAATCAGGATGGTCTGGGCACCGCCAGTTTCCCGCAGGAGACTTTCGACCCACCGCACAATTTGATGATGCAGATTTTGACCTCACAAGGGGTAGTCTTCGACGAAGTACTGATTTGCCCTCACCTGCCTGCTGACCACTGCGCCTGCCGTAAGCCAAAAACCGAACTGGTGAAAGGCTACCTGGAGAGCGGCCTGATGGATGTAGCGAACAGCTATGTGATTGGCGATCGCGACACCGACATTCAGCTGGCCGCGAATATGGGCATCGCCGGTTTGCGCTACCAGCGAGACACACTGAACTGGCCGGCCATTGCCGCGCAGCTGACACAACGTGACCGCCACGCGCACATTAAACGCGTCACCCGTGAAACCTCCATCGACGTGGACGTCTGGCTGGACCGCGAAGGTGAAAGCAAGATCCGCACCGGCGTTGGCTTCTTCGACCATATGTTGGATCAGATTGCCACGCACGGCGGTTTTCGCATGAACATCGAAGTCAAAGGCGATCTTTATATCGACGATCACCATACCGTGGAAGATACCGGCCTGGCACTGGGCGAAGCCCTGAACAAAGCGCTGGGTGATAAACGCGGGATTGGCCGTTTCGGTTTTGTGCTGCCGATGGATGAATGTCTGGCACGTTGCGCACTGGATATTTCCGGGCGTCCGCACCTTGAGTATAAAGCGGAGTTCAACTATCAGCGCGTGGGCGATTTAAGCACCGAGATGGTCGAGCACTTCTTCCGCTCTCTCTCCTATGCCATGGGTTGCACGCTGCACTTACGCACCAAAGGCAAGAATGATCATCACCGTGTTGAGAGCCTGTTCAAAGTCTTTGGCCGTACGCTACGCCAGGCGATCCGCGTGGACGGTAATACCTTGCCGAGTTCGAAAGGGGTGCTCTGATGAACGTCGTTATCCTTGATACCGGCTGTGCCAACCTCTCCTCGGTCAAATATGCCGTCCAACGTCTGGGTTATGAACCCGACGTGAGCCGTGATCCGGAGATCGTACTGAAGGCCGACAAACTGTTTTTACCGGGCGTGGGAACCGCGCGTGCGGCTATGGAACAGCTCGAGCAGCGCGAACTTATCGCATTGATTAAAGCCTGTACTCAACCGGTACTGGGCATTTGCCTCGGAATGCAGTTGCTGGGTTCTGGTAGCGATGAGAACGGCGGAGTCAAAACGCTCGGCATTATCGAAGAACCCGTATTACGCATGCAGGATCGCGGATTACCTCTGCCGCATATGGGCTGGAATCAGGTGATCGCCAATGCGGACAGCCATCTGTTCCGCGGTATCGACGAGAACGCGTATTTCTATTTCGTCCACGGATATGCGATGCCAATATGCGAAAACACCATTGCTCAAACGCTGTACGGCGAGCCGTTCACCGCCGCCGTGGCAAAAGACAACTTCTTCGGCGTGCAGTTTCATCCGGAGCGTTCCGGTGCCGCTGGCGCGCGGTTGTTGA
>BHES01000186.1 GCA_003864575.1 Enterobacterales bacterium | reverse complement strand
GTCACGACTTTGACGCTGTAGCTCTTCAAGGGCAATCTTCTGTTTTGCAGTCAGCTCTATTTTCATCGCGCTGAGCATGATATTTATCAGCTGGATAATCAAGCACTTTCAATGACCACGGGTATAGCGTTTTGCTGGAAAGAGTTAATCCAGGCAATGCTCCTGATATTTCATGGCCAGCAGCCCCGGAATAAGTAGGTCAAAGACCACTCATGTATTTTACGATAAGCCCCTAACGGGGCTTTTTTATTGTTCTAGTTTAAATCCTTATTAAATCTTATTTCCCCTCCTGTTGTGCCACTCCTCCCACGCCTGCCTTCGAATGCGCTTTCGGTTGTGAACCGGCATCCTTGCTTCACCACCCACAAAAGAGAGAGTTACCCGATGGCTGATTATCACCACGGCGTACGCGTTGTTGAAATCAATGACGGCACCCGCGTTATTTCTACCGTTTCTACGGCAATTATCGGCATGGTCTGTACCGCGCAGGATGCGGATAAAACCCTGTTCCCCCTCAATACACCGGTGTTGATTACCGACGTGCTGGCCGCCAGCGGCAAAGCGGGTAAAACCGGTACATTAGGCCCGGCGCTGCTGGCGATTGCCGATCAGTGCAAACCGGTCACCGTCGTAGTTCGCGTAGAGGAAGGCGAAGACGAAGCCGCAACAACCACCAATATTGTCGGCGGCGCCGATGCCGACGGTCGCTACACCGGCATGAAAGCCCTACTTTCGGCACAGGCTGAATTAGGTGTCAAACCGCGTATTCTCGGTGTTCCCGGCCATGACAACCTGGAGGTAGCCACCGCGCTGGCGGCAATTTGTCAGCAGTTGCGCGCTTTCGGTTACATCAGCGTGTTTGGTGCAAAAAGCATTGCCGACGCCATCAAGTACCGTGACAACTTCAGCCAGCGTGAACTGATGTTGATCTGGCCAGACTTCGTTAACTGGAATACCACCACCAGTCAGTCAGATACCGCTTACGCTTCAGCGCGTGCGCTGGGCCTGCGTGCCAAAATCGACCAGGATACCGGTTGGCATAAAACGTTGTCTAACGTCGGCGTTAACGGCGTGACCGGGCTTTCTGCCAGCGTTTTCTGGGACTTACAGGCAACCGGCACCGATGCAGATCTGCTGAACCAGGCATGCGTAACCACGCTGGTGCGTAAAGATGGCTTCCGCTTCTGGGGTAACCGGACTTGTAGCGATGAGCCGCTGTTCGCATTCGAAAACTACACCCGCACTGCGCAAATCCTGGCTGACACCATGGCTGAAGCACACATGTGGGCCGTCGACAAGCCGATGACCCCTTCCCTTATCCGCGACATGATCGACGGTATCAAAGCCAAAATGCGCGAGATGAAATCAGCGGGTTATCTCATCGATGGCAACTGTTGGTATGACGAATCGGCTAACACGCCGGAGTCGTTGAAAGCCGGCAAGCTGTACATCGATTACGACTACACGCCGGTCCCACCACTGGAAGATCTGACTTTGCGTCAACGCATCACCGACAAATACCTGGTGAACTTTGCCGCTTCCGTGAACAGCTAAGGAGATTTTGACTCATGGCACTCCCTAAGAAACTGAAATACCTGAACCTGTTCAACGACGGGAACAGCTACCTCGGCGTGGTCTCCTCGCTGACCTTGCCGAAACTGACCCGTAAGCTGGAAAAATACCGCGGCGGCGGCATGAGTGGTGCCACTTCCGTGGACTTCGGCCTCGACGATGACGCGCTGGCGCTTGAATGGTCTATCGGCGGCATTGATGAGTTGGTGCTACAGCAATGGGGCAGCACGGCAGATATTCCCCTGCGCTTCGCCGGTTCATTCCAGCGTGACGACACCGGTGAAATTTCCGCAGTAGAAGTGGTCATGCGCGGCCGCCACAAGGAGTTTGATTTTGGTGAATACAAACAGGGTGAAGATACCGAAACCAAAATCACCACTGACTGTACCTACTTCAAACTGACCATCGACGGCAAAGAGCTGATTGAAGTCGATACCGTCAACATGGTGGAAATCGTCAACGGTGTTGATCGTCTGGCAGAACACCGTACCGCACTCGGTCTTTAACTTTCCCAAGGCCGGCAAAATTGCCGGCTGTTTTTCTGACTAAACAGGAGTTTTTATGAGCCCCGAAGAAAATAGTGTCGTTCTCGATGTCCCTCTCAAACGTGGCGACGTGGAAATTACTGAAATCCAGGTCATCAAACCTAATGCTGGCAGCCTGCGTGGGATTGGTCTGGCGGCGCTGGCCAATGCCGACGTGGACGCGCTCATCACCATTTTACCGCGCATCACTTATCCGAATCTGACGAAAGAGGAGTGCGCACGCCTCGAGTTACCGGATCTGATTGCGCTGGCTGGCAAGGTGATCGGTTTTTTATCGCCGAAGCAGGACGGGTAAACATCGATCCCAGACTGACCATCGATGATCTGATGGCAGATATCGCGGTGATCTTTCATTGGCCGCCGTCCGAAATGGACGGCATGTCACTCACCGAACTGATGAACTGGCGATATAAAGCGTTGCAACGCAGTGGAGTGAAAACAGATGAGTAATGTCGACAAGATCCCCGCGACACTGGGGAAAATCATTCAGCAACTCCAGCCGCTGAAAAAAGCCACCTCTGATGTCTGGAAGCGTTTTATCCAACGCCCTCAACACACCTTGTTTAGCAGGATGTCAGAAGACATCAGCAGCACAGCTGATGAATTTCAAGGGTTAGATAAAGGATCGAAGCTATTGGAGAATTTATCTGATGCCCAAAGTAAGTTCTCGGCAGGCGCTTCCACCGCCCTCACGCTTCCTGAATCCGCGCAGAACGGCAGTCATAAGAAGCCCGCGAGTGCGCATTGGGAAATACTTCGTCAACCTCGTTCTGAAAGCCTGGAGCAGAAAGGCAACGCGGTGGGCCAGCAATATAAAGCCCGTACACAGAAAATTAACGCACTGAAAAACACCAGCACATCGATGGTCGCTTTCGCGCAGCCAAAACTTGAGCTGGCGAGAAGCATTTTTCAACCCGGTGCTGAACTGCAAAAAGGCTTATCCGAGATCCAAGCCAAGCTTGGTCTGCTGAAAAATGATCCGCGTCTGGCGGCGCTGCATCAGCAAACGTTGTCCATGGCGGACAGCGGTCATCGTCCCGCAGAGGTGCTTGCTCAGCAAAGCAAAATGGCAGCCAGTGGCCTGAATGCGGATCAAATTCTGGCGCAAACGCCGGCGGCACTGAACGGTGCCACGCCCGCGGCGCAAACCGACGTACGGGTGAAAGGTGACAACCTGGACGGTGATATGACTAAACTGTTCGCCTCCTGGGACACCGTCCGCATCAATCTGTTTGATGGGCAAAGTGCGGCGCTGCGCGAACTGACGCAAACGGCGACCGGCTGGCTGAACACGCTCAACACCTGGATAACCGATAATCCGCAACTGGTGTCATCGCTACTGGCACTGGCTCTGGGCGTGACGGGCGTGACGGGCGTGATCGGAGGATTGGGCGTTCTTGGTTCGGTTATTGCTCCAGTACTGAGCGGGGTCAGTATGTTGATGGCAGGCGCAGGTTTATTAGGTACGGTATTTACTGTTGTTGCCAGTGCCGTCGGTGCCGCGATCACCGCCATTGGGCTTCCGGTTATTGCGTTAGTGGCCGTTGTCGCCATCGCTATCACCGCCATCATCAAAAACTGGGATTCACTGGGGAATTTCTTCAGCGACATGAAGACGGCTGTGAGTGAAAAAATGGACGCGTTGAGCAATATTTTTACCAATCTGGGAATCAATATCTCTTCGGTTATCAATAATTTATTGTCGAAGCTGAATGGTTTTAAAGAGAAGTACGGCTGGATCCTGGAAAAACTGGGCCTGAGCGACACGCAGTCTGATGATGCACAAAAGACCTCCCAGACAGGAGACGATCCGGAGATCAATCTGCAACCGCAGAGTGTTATTTCATTGGGATATCAACCGGCTAAAACACCGCAATCCGCCATCAATAATCTGTCAGACAACAGCGTAAAAACGGAAAATTATACGGTCAATGTTCCGGCTGGCGCTTCGCCACATGACTATGTCCGGGCCATAGCCGATTTCCAGGGCAAACAAAAACGTGATGACGAAGACAGCCTGATGAGTCAATACCTCTATCAGAGGACCTACTCATGATGATGACACTGGGTTTATATATTTTTAAGTTAAGCACCCTGCCCTATCAAAGTGTGAACCGAACGGTCGATTACAACTGGGCGCAAAACAAGCGGATTGGCTTACGCCCGGCCTCACAATTTATGGGGGTTGAACAAGAGTCCATAGAATTGACTGGCCAGTTGGT
>BHES01000185.1 GCA_003864575.1 Enterobacterales bacterium | reverse complement strand
GCCTTGTTGTAGGCTGTCCAGTTGGTGATTTTGAACTTTTGTTTTGCCACGAGAGACCACGATGTCATCAGGAAGATAGAGTTTTGATTTTGATCACAGACAAAAGTTCGATTTATTCAACAAAGCCGCACTAAGATATAAATCGGCAGAGAAGCGGTATTCAACGATAACGTTTTTACTCAGGTCTTCTTTACTGAAAATGCCACACATATACAGAACCGTACCTCGATTTACCCAGATGCGTTATCACATACTCTGAATTCGATGGCAAGCCATTTTTAATCAGTGATGGACGTGTCGCACATATTTGAGTCGGTTAACGGCTCTTACTCTCCAGCTAAGCTGAAATATGTTGATAGGCATGCTTTTTTCTGCTTAACAGTTCAACAAGCCCGTCACTCAAAACAATAACGACTCCCTGTAATTATTGATCATTTAATGCCGAACGATAAGTGTAAAACAGACTTTTATTTGAATTTTTATCTTTTAAGTTATGCCTGAAAGTGCATTTTCTTCGACGACTACGGCCTGCCGTTTTATGCCCCTTCTTTCGCCCGGTTCATCACAGCGATGTCAGTGTAGCCAACCTTGTAGGGAAGAAATACCTTCAAATAGCGAGGGGATTACTGCTCATTTTTCATCCATGGATGTGAATTACTAAACAAGCCATAGCTGACTGGTTATGCATTAACCTAAAGGGGCGTGACACCCAGTTTGGTGCAAGTCTTTCCTGATGTTCGAATAAGTTGCACCGTCTCCGTGCAGGTGTTAGACAATTTTCGCTAATAATTCACCGCCGAAGATACGGGGATATTCAACACAGGAACCTCAATTAAAGAACATTATAATTGGGGCTCTGAGAGAATTTTAACAATATGATGAAATAATGATGACCTGAGCGTTAAATTAATGTTGATCGTCATCAACATCTATTTGTCTCCCAGAGAAAGGCGAATCTGCCCGTTTGGATAAAATAATGAATTAACCGTGAAGTGCATCACATTTTTATTTAATGACCGAGAGATTCAGGAGGGGAATAGTGATTGAACCTACCTTTGCTGGCCTTCACGGAGATGCGGGAGCCGTCGACAGCGGCTCCCGAGTAAGGCCACTAGCCGTTTCAATCTGGCAAAATACTTTGCCCTATTTTTAGCGGAAGAAAATGAGGTGCAACATGTTCACGGCCCTCTTTAGCCTGCGCTAATTCCTGCAAGGGCTCATCTAAGGATTCGTCGGCTAATTCGAACACCCCCCAGTGAATCGGCACGGCTTTTCTACATTTTACTTCTGAAAAGACCGTCACGGCCTGTTGCGGGTCCATATGCTGCGCTTGCATGAACCATCTTGGTGCATAGGCACCAATCGGTATGGCGGCCAGGTCAAAAGGCCCTAATCGGTTACCAATCTCTTTAAACTGGTTGCTGTAACCGCTGTCACCGGAAAAATAAAAACGTAAAGCCTCGCTGTTCACCACCCAACCACACCACAGGGAACGATTACGATCCCAAGGGGTACGCATACTCCAATGCCGCGCAGGAACAGCGTGAAAAGTCAGATCACCGATTTTATGCTGCTGCCACCAATCGAGTTCTTCCACATGATGTGCCCCCTGGCGTTCAAGCCAGCGTTTCATTCCTAATGGCACAATGAAAATCAGTTGAGGAAAGCGTTTGAGCAACTGTTTTATGGTGCTTTTATCCAGATGGTCGTAGTGATTATGCGAGAGAACCACGTAATCAATCTGGGGTAAGTCCACCACGTTGGCGGCGACAGGGGTTTTCCTTTTCGGACCATAAAAGCTCAGCGGCGAAGCACGGTCAGAAAGTGCCGGATCCGTCAGTACAGTTTTTCCGGCAATCCGCAGCAGCAGACAGGCATGTCCCAAAAACCAGAGCCTGTCTTCGGCGCCGCTAAAATCCGCCTTTTGCCACCACTGCGTAATAAATTGCTGATAGCCCATCTGGGGTGGTTTTGGCAACTGCTGCGCCTTGCGCTCACGCTGCCACCGTTTAAAGTCGCCATCCTCACGAGCATGGGGTTCAGGATTAGTGAATCCTTCAGGCGTGTGGTGCGCCATGGAAGGATTGTAATAGCGGTTTTTGACGGTCATAGCACTCCAACTGTTTCACCCAGTTAACTCACGATTGCGTTGCCTGGCCCTTGTCCTAATCACAGGGCACCACTATTTAGTAGCATGAATCCCGCAGGAATTACTTTGCACAACGTGCAAGAACTCGTGGTTTGTAAACCTGCAACTGACCCAATGCCCGTTCTTAAGCAAATCTTAAGATGACTTTGTTGTTATGGTCGCCAGTAACTCAAGGAGGCAATATGACTCAGCACAATTTACATCGCCCGGAGGGTGGCATCGGACGTTTCCACAGTGCCTTTACTCTACAGCGCCAATACCTGACGCTATGGCTTAAATCACGCCTGCGCCGGACTCGGTTGCCGCAGACCTTTATGGTATTGGCTGGCGTGATACTCAGCGCAATGGTGCTTTGCACCATCATGGCGGCGATCGTTATCTTTGATATCGTCATGCTGCTGGTTTCAGTCATGCAAAAACTCTTTCGTCGCAGAAATAACCTGCGTTTCCCGGCAGTCAGGGCCAATGCTTGACTGAAACGTTGAAGCAAAAAAACCGCGCTGAGGAGGCTTCTCCGGCGCGGTTTTTATTATGCAAATCAGTTATCGCGAACCGGCACTAAGACGCTCCTCAGGCAGCTTCGGCACAAAGTTTGGTGAGATTTCTTGCTCCGATCATCAAGGTTGCAACATAGGATTGCCGGCGTGTAACGACTTCTACAGCAACCCGGGCGTTTTGGTATTTGATCAGGTAAGTCGAGGGCCAGCCCTGGCGACGTGTGCCATAGGCTTTTTCGTGACTGTCAATGGCTGCATGGGCAACCACCAGATGGGAGAGAGTTTTATCACCTTTAATGATGCGCTTCATAATGGACTCCGCCTTAGACACAACTGTCAAAATGAGGAAACATTAATCACTTGATACGCATCGCTTTATGCGACGCTTATTCGAATCACTTCTTTGCAACTTTGTTACAGATTGAGTATCTCTGCGCTTTTCTTTATGCGCAAGTTTTACTTAACAGGAAACAGACCATGGCTGCACGCAGTGGCCTGTGGCTGTCAGCATGCCAGAGCCCCTGCTCACTGATGATTTGAGCCGACCAAGAGGTTTTATCAGGCAATTCAATCGCATTGAGACTGATATTATTGGCGCAAATAATCGGCCAGGCATCGGAAGGGTTATTGCAATAGTCTTTGCCTTTTACGCCACCGTACGGATACCACTTATGAGGTTCTTCGCCGGTCAGCAGGGCAATACTGTGGTTCACTTCGCTGTCTTTCTCTTCAGACCATCTAATCATCTGTCATTCCATCCTATCCCACTGTTGCCATGAGCCTACGACAGAATTAAGACATTTTTATGAATGCATAAGCGCAGATAAAGAAAAGCCCGCATTAAGCAGGCTTTTCTTTATCTGAAGTAAATTTATCGTTCGGGAATGAAACCACGCAGGCTGAGTGCAGAGTCGTCATCCACGGACTCTGCGGGCATTTGTCTCTCGACCTGCCCGGCTAAAATCTTCAACAACTCAGTTTGTTGCCGCTGGTGATCAGCGATTTCCTGCAAAAGCTGAACCTGCTGATTGGCCCTGACACTGGCCCGATTGACAAAAAACCACAGCAGCAAGCACAGCAAAACTAAAAGTACACACAGCACCAATGAGGCCAGGCTGGATTGGCCCATTGCGAGATCAAACATTGACTACCCTACTGCTTAATTTTTCCGAACGACTATCTTACCATTACGACACCGTCAGGGAAGCCATCCGCAAAAATACAACCTCCCCGTCCGACACCCACTTGGCTGTCACCAAGGGATAAAAGAGGTCACGGAACAGACACCAAGGTCAAAATTCCCGCCCTGGTCACAGTAGCTGTTTAGCGCAAGAAGATATAACGCAACACAAACAAGTAGAAAAATCACAAACATCGCAACTTTTCTGAAATTAAAGACCGGCCTTTTCAGTTTGATAGCATCTCGCTTGCGGTTTAACACGCGTTTATTGAGGCTCAAAGTCTGCATCCAACACGTTAAGAATAATTTGTTTATCCTACGCCATCTACCTTAAACAAAATTATAACGAAGCATTCCTCATACACAGGCCAGCACGCATTCCTTAGTTAAAACCACTGACGCCGTTCTGATGGCAGATTATTTTACGTTGAGACATTTGTCCACCCTCACTCCCCGACTTAAAACATCAGTAATAGTTTCCTTTCGTTATTACACTTATACCCGTGGTCATTGAAAGTGCTTGATTATCCAGCTGATAAATATCATGCTCAGCGCGATGAAAATAGAGCTGACTGCAAAACAGAAGATTGCCCTTGAAGAGCTACAGCGTCAAAGTCGTGA
>BHES01000184.1 GCA_003864575.1 Enterobacterales bacterium | reverse complement strand
TTTTTCATTGCTATCCGTGAGATTTATCCGGTTAGGCAGAAGATTCACATTATCCTTGACGGAGCAGGTTATCACTGCAGTGGGTTGGTGAAAGACTGGGCTTACGTGATGAATATCGACCTTCACTACCTGCCGCCTTACAGCCCGAACCTGAATCCAATCGAACGACTGTGGAAGGTGATGAATGAGGAGGTAAGAAACAACCGTTACTTCGCTTCAGCAAAGCAGTTCCGGGAGGAGATAAGACGATTTTTTAGTGAAATATTACCGGGACTTTCTGGTGCGTTGCCACGCCGAATTAATGACAACTTTCAGATGCTGGAAAATGCATCTTCAAGTTAACTGTGTATATATCAGTACTATTCGTATATCCGCCTATGTTACTGGTTACGTCAGTAAAAGGCACGTCTATGAAGCTCGTGACATCTCCCTGCAGCCAAACTTGCGCGGAAAACTCCAAATTAGAGTTAATCGTATAAAATTGTTTTCCGTCATTATGAGATTTAGGCATTGATGTTTCAGTACGATAATAAACCGTATGTGCACGAACATCATCAGTTGAATGATTATCAGGGCAAGCACAAACCGCTGTATAATTATCCCCCAAATCCCATTGATAAAAATTCGGAAACGTTTTCCCCCGATAGTTATCTTGCGGCGTGGTAATAGTTTGATCAAATGAGGTGGAATAAATATGCGTGCCACCCACTGGTTCACACGGCCCCCAATCACTCGCCCAGCCCGGCATCACCCACAATAGCCCCAGCAACACCAATAATTTCGCTACAATTTTCATCTTATTCTCTTTCCCTTACTGGCACACGGCATTGAGCGCGATAACCGCCGCCATCTGCGTTTTATCCTGTGGCAGTTGATACGCTGCCGTACACTGCTGGCTGGCAGCTTTGCCCCAGCTGATTTTCAGCTCGCCGCTGTCCGGCAGACCGCTCATATAGAGTTCGCCCTCTTCGCCGACGATGCCAGCCAGCGGGTTCTTGCTCTGCTTATCCTTTAGCACCGCCGTGGCACCAAACGGCACCGCGTTATTGCCGGGGCGTGAAAGTGTCAGCAGCGCGCGATAACCCACATGGGTATTAAAACGTGCCCGCACCACTGCACCGCGTGTTGGCACTACGCGCTGGATAGGGTCGCTGATATCCACATTTTCCCCCAGCGTGTCGCTGCGCAGCGCCACTTCGGTTTCCCGATACGGGCTGACATACGGCACGATGGCGTTGCCGAAACGGTCGATGGCGACACTGCCGTTATTGCTCAGCCCGGTCCCTTTTGCGCCGTCGGCGTTTACCAGCACCATCGTTTCCCCCAGCGGTTGCGACAATGTGATGCCTTCGCTGTGCATCACCACGCCGCCGCGCAGGCCATAGTTCACCTGCTGGCTGTCGCGCGAGTAGTTATATCCGGCATCCACATTGCCCGACCGGCCCTGATAGCCGAGTGACGCACTGCCGCTGTTGCCCACGTCATGACTGCCGTAGCCTTCCTGCACGCTGTAGTTGAGATTACCCTGTTCCAGCAGCGTCCCGCTGACGCCAACCTGCTGGCTGGTACGCCCATCCTGGTCGCTGGTCATGCGGTACGAACTCCACGCCCGCCCAAGCGGCAGCGAGAAACTGAGTGACAGCATCCGGTCGGCTTCGTCGTAATCCGGGCTCTGGGTATAGTTGTAGGCCACACTCCAGCTCAGTGATTTAATGCGCCCGTTATAGCCGGTGCTGACGGTGCGCTGGTTGCCCTGATCCTGCCAGTAATCCTGTAGCGTCAGGTTGAGATACACCGAACCCAGATCGCCCAGTTGCTGCGTTAAATTGCCCTGGATCTGGCTGCGTTTGTGGTAGCGGGCGTAGTCGCTGTCGGCCTGGGCGCGCACGTCGGTGGCTTCCTGAAAGGTGTAGTAACCCTGGGTGGAATATTTGTAACCCAGCAGGCGAAAGTCGGTGCCGCTGCCGGCAAAGCTTTTGGCGTACAGAAAGCGGTAAGATTGCCCGCGTTCGCTGCGCTCATCGTCAAGCTGGCTGTTCGCCTGCGTCACATCGACCGAAACCGCGCCAATTTCACCGAGGTTTTTGCCGATACCCAGCGCCACAGAAGCGTAATCTGCCGATAGCAGCGCCCCACCGTAGCCGGTAAAGCCGTGCGTCAAGCCGTAAATCAACTGGCTTTGTGTGAAATTGGGCGCGCCGCTTTGGTAGTTGCCGCCGCGATATTCCCCGGCGGAAAGGCTGTATTTGAGATGCCCTTCGCGCTGGAAAATCGCCACCGCCGAGAAGGGCTGAACAAAGTGCTGCTCGCGGCCATCGGCCTCTTTCACCGTCACGGTCAGGTCACCGCTGCTCGATGTCGGGTAAAGGTCGCTGATTTCAAACGCCCCCGGCTGCACAAAGCTGCGGTAAATTACGTAACCGTTTTGTTCAATCACCACTTCGGCGTTAGTGCTGGCGATGCCGCGCACAATCGGCGCAAAGCCGCGCTGGCTGTCCGGGTACATTTCGTCGTCCGACGCCAGCAGGGCACCGCGCATTTGTACGCTGTCAAAGATATCGCCCGGCGTGGAGGTATCGCCCAGCGTGACCTGCGATTTCAACGGCGCGACGTTGCGCGTCAGGTAGGTACCGAGGTTGTCCCAGTTGGCCTGCCCGTCATTGCGGCTCCAGGTTGAGTTATTGCGCAGCCGCCATGCGCCAAGGTTCGCGCCGCCGCGCAGATTGGCGTAATAGCTGTTGTTATAGCTGCGCCCACCGTTTTCATCGGTATGCTCATTGCCCCGGTCATCGATGTAGTCCCGGCGGGAGTAATCCGTATTGTTACTGCCATTGCTGCCGCTGAAGCTGTAGTCCAGCAGCAGCGCTGCAATGCCCTGGTCCCAGCGAGACTCCGGCACCGTGCCGCGCGCAGTTTGTTGCATGGCTGCCTGTGGAATGGAGAGATGCAGGGCCTGATGGTTGAAGTCGAACTGGCTGGTCGCGCCGGGGATGATGTCAGTAAAAGGCACGCAGGCTTCTGCCGGTGCATTCATCAGGAGCGGAAACTGTTCGACGCGCACGCCCATTTCGGCCAATTGCGTGCGGCTGATACACGGATAAAGCGATTCGCCCAATGCTTTTGCCTGCGCAGGCGTGGCGGAGCTGAAGCTGACCATGCGCGGTTCAAGCGGCGTGTCGTTGACCACCACGTCCACCCGATAACTGCCGGGGAGTTGCTGCGTTTTATCGTTGTCGTACATTGACAGATCAGCCACTTTGTTCGCGCCACCCACATCTTCCAGAAAGCGCGGGTCAAATTTCCCGGCTTGCGCCGGTAATGACCCGGCAATAGCGACCGCCAGTAGCGATAACGGGAAGACACCGGAAAATCGCCATACCCTGCGTTTATGCTTTCCTTGCAAATACTTCATGACGTTTTCCTGAGTGAACGGGCTACTGAACAACGTGAGAATAGCTCTGGCTGGAGGCACCAAAATCGTTGATCAGGGAATACTCGACCTGAGCAGCACGGGCAGTATTTGCAGGTAATGTCAGCGTCAGAGTGCCTTTCGCGGGCACCATGCCCGTTTTTTCCAGCGGCTTTTTATCCAACGCCACGTGGTCAAACGACAGGTTGTAGCTGCCCGGGTTAGTGACGACGAGTTGATTGCCTGACTGTTTAAAACTCAGCAACGGCGCATTGTCTTCCGGCGTGCCGGTGAGTCCCTGCGGGCGGTAAAACAGTTTCAGGCGGGTGCGCACCGCAATCTGCAATACGTTAGCGGTGTCGGCATTGTCACTGTGCGAAGGAATGGCTTTCACGTTCAGCCAGTAAACCGATTCGCGATCCTGTGGTAACACACCGCCGATATTGACAATACGCAGAATATTGTCTTTTAGCGGGTCAAGTCGAAATAACGGGGGCGTGACGATAAAAGACGTTTTCTTATTCCCCCCGGCATCTTCGACCCATGTCTGAATAAGAAACTCCTCTTTTTTATCTTTGTTTTGTACGGTCAGCGAGGCTTCTTTTTTTTCCGCATGATAAATCACTCGCGTTGCACTCATAGCAATCCCGCCCGCGGAGGCCAAAGAGGAAAATAAAAGACAGCAAACTGCCATCAATACAATTGATTTATCATTATGCATATTGATACCCGTAGCGAAGAAAAACCGGTGAACAGGGCGTTCACCGGAATAATAAATATCCAGTATAATGACGGGAATTAGTTATAGGTTACGTTAAAGTCAACCTGAGCATTACCGTAACCCGGCGTCACTGCCGCAGCAGTACTGACATAAGCGGCAGTGTAATACAGCACCGTCTGGCCTGTTTTCAGTGGGGCTTCAGAGGCGCCGGTATTCAGGCTGATCAGTTTGTTGGCGTTGTCGTAAATACCAATACCCACACTGCCTGCCGCGCCAGCTTCATTGGCCACGCTCACCAGGGTTGGGTCGATAGTGTCGCCGGTTCCGGCAAAGCCCACGCTGACCTTGGTTTTTCCGGCTGTCAGGTCACATTCTTCGAGCTTGATCTGGAAGGGTTTTGCCGGAGATTTATCCCC
>BHES01000183.1 GCA_003864575.1 Enterobacterales bacterium | reverse complement strand
GCCTTACAGCCCGAACCTGAATCCAATCGAACGACTGTGGAAGGTGATGAATGAGGAGGTAAGAAACAACCGTTACTTCGCTTCAGCAAAGCAGTTCCGGGAGGAGATAAGACGATTTTTTAGTGAATTCAAGTTAACTGTGTATACACAATTTTCAGGACAGGCCCCATTTTTATTTCATATTCCGCATATAGATTATTCGATCGTCTTGGTTTTCTTGTGCAAAAATTCAATTTTACCGCTGTAAATGCTAAGCAGAGTCATTATTCTTCGCTTACAATGTTGGCGTTTTTTACAATAAGGGATTTATTAATAATGAAAGCTTCACACTTCAGAACATTGTCCATCGCGGCGACGGCCATTCTATTCAGCGGTGCGGCATCTGCTGGGACCTGGGCGGTGGGCGCCTCTGCATTGGTTACCCCGAACTCGTATCGTGGTTATGACACCAAAATTTATCCGGTTCCGATTATCAGTTATGAAGGTGATGATTTTTACTTTCATACCCTGACTGCTGGCTATTACCTGTGGAAAGACGAAAAAAACAAATTCAGCTTCACAGCAACCTATTTGCCATTTGGCTTTGATCCGAAAGATTCAGACGACAGCCAAATGAAACGTCTGGACAAACGACGCGGTACTTTGATAGGCGGCCTGGCTTTCTCTCATAATGAAGAGTGGGGTACGCTGCGTGCCACTTTCAACGGCGATATGCTGGATAACAGTGATGGCTTAGTGGCTGATGTCGCTTATTTGTATGCGTTCCACGAAGATAAATGGGTGTTAGTCCCGGGCATTGGTATGGCCTGGAACAGCAGTAATCAGAACCAGTATTATTATGGTATTAACAGCAATGAGTCACGTCGCAGTGGTTTGAGCAGCTACTCACCGGATGACAGCTTCAGCCCTTACGTCGAGCTGACTGCCAAATATAGCTTCACCAAAGATTGGCAAGGTTTCTTTACCGGCCGTTACCTGCGTTTAGCCAGTGAAGTGACCGACAGCCCAATGGTAGAGAAAAACTATATTGGTGCGCTGTGGACAGGTGTGA
The DNA here is from genome assembly GCA_003864575.1 of Enterobacterales bacterium. Taxonomy (GTDB): domain Bacteria; phylum Pseudomonadota; class Gammaproteobacteria; order Enterobacterales; family Enterobacteriaceae; genus Ewingella. Next base: position 3,509 of record BHES01000183.1, on the reverse strand, counting down.
CGTACAGTTTCTGATGTGTCAGTGCGCCAACCTGGTGCGCGTGATGTGATGAAATGGGGCGATTGCGCCCCATTTGCACAATTGTGGTGCGAAGGGATTGATTAACGCTGGCTGATAGTCATTGCCAGTTTCGCCGGTGCAGCAGGCGTGCTTTTTTGCGGTGCGCTGACGGCAGCAGTTTCAACACAAACCATGGTTTTGTAGCTGTCATCTGCCATATCTTTCATGCTGACAGAGAGCTCAGCCCCCGGATTCCATGCCACGACGTCACTATTATGGTGATGCTGGATAACCAGTGTACGGTTCAGCGCGCCATCAACGATCATGCTGGTTGCTTCGGCCTGAGTGAAAATGCGGTCAGTCTGACCATTGAAGGTTAAATCCCCGTTTTGCTGCGCAGTTTTTCCTCCATCAACTTTGTCGATAAAGCTTTTGCCCAGACCCGACACTTTCACTTTATTAATATCGCCAATGTTGAAGTAGGCGTGCAGGGCGCTGGTGGTTTCAAAATCACCCGCCGATTCGAGTTCAATATGGCACTCTTTGCCCAGACGGAAACGCGCGGTCAGCGTGAAGTCGTGTGGCCATAATTCACGGGTTTCTGCACTTTCTTTCAAGGTTAACACCAGCTCGACGCCATTTTCATCTTCATGATGGGAGGTCAGTTCCCATGGCAAATTACGGGCAAAGCCGTGCGACGGCTTTCCTGCCGGACCAAACCATGGCCAGCAGATAGGCACACCGCCACGAATGGCAACGCCAGTCTTGAATGCAGACTCGCTGCTCATCCAAAGCACAGGCTCTTCGCCAGTCGGCTGGAAAGCCAGAAGATGCGCGCCCTGAAGCGTGATCGCTGCGCGAACTTTTGGATGGGTGATCACCAGAACGGGTAATTCATCAATCTGACGCTGACTGATAACTGGCGTGATTTGTGTTAAGACGGGAAGGGTAAAGAGTTTTGCGGTCATGAGGTGGGTCCTGTGATTTTATTAGAAATCCAGACCAGTGATGAACGGCTGCTTCACTGACTTTTGGTGCTTACTGTGGAGCAGAAAGCAAAAGGGCGACTTAATGTCGCCCTTTAATCAGTTCATCACATCGGCCAATTATTTGGAGACGTGTGAAATCAGGTCCAGAACTTTGTTTGAGTAGCCAGTTTCGTTATCGTACCAGGCAACCAGTTTCACAAAGTTGTCGTTCAGCGCGATACCTGCTTTAGCATCGAACACAGAAGTCAGTTTTTCACCGTTGAAATCGGTAGAAACAACGTCGTCTTCGGTGTAGCCCAGAACGCCTTTCAGATCACCTTCAGTAGCCGCTTTCTTGATCACTGCACAGATGTCTTTGTAAGACGCGCCTTTTTCCAGACGTGCAGTCAGGTCAACCACTGAAACGTTAGGAGTAGGAACACGGAATGCCATACCCGTCAGTTTACCGTTCAGAGCAGGAATAACTTTACCTACTGCTTTAGCTGCACCGGTAGAAGAAGGGATGATGTTCTGAGACGCGCCGCGGCCGCCGCGCCAGTCTTTGTGAGACGGGCCATCAACAGTTTTCTGCGTTGCGGTAGTTGCGTGAACTGTAGTCATCAGGGCTTCAACGATACCGAAGTTGTCGTTGATAACTTTAGCCAGTGGTGCCAGGCAGTTAGTGGTGCAAGATGCGTTAGAAACGATTTCCTGACCTTTATATTCTTTATGGTTTACGCCCATAACGAACATAGGGGTGTCATCTTTAGATGGACCCGTCAGAACAACTTTCTTAGCGCCAGCTGTAATGTGTTTACGTGCAGTCGCATCATCCAGGAACAGACCTGTTGCTTCAGCAACAACGTCAACGTTAACTTCGTTCCATTTCAGGTTAGCTGGGTCACGCTCAGCGGTAACGCGGATGGTTTTGCCATTAACAACCAAATGACCGTCTTTAACTTCAACGGTGCCGTTGAAACGGCCATGCGTTGAGTCGTACTTCAGCATGTATGCCATGTATTCAGCGTCTAACAGATCGTTGATTGCTACGATCTCGATGTCAGAACGTTCTTGAGCAGCACGGAAAACAATGCGGCCGATACGGCCAAAACCGTTGATACCTACTTTGATAGTCATATATTCCACCAGCTATTTTTTAGTGAATAAAAGGTTGGTTGTAAAATTACAAAAACCTTGCTGAGCGTCAAGCGGAATCGTGTCAATTCTTGCTGTAAGTCAAAGCTCAGACTCACTTTTGCTCGGATATTGCACGTTCCGTTTTTTAATCGGCTATTAACTACATGGGGATGAATAGCCGAATATAAAGTGCATGAAGAATAAATATGTGATCGCCGTCACAAGGCACTCTCACTTAACGCCGATGGCATACAGTTTAAGCCAAAAGAGGCAGACTCGTTGTTAATTTTTTGTTATTATTAACTGTTATTTTAGTTGATTTTCCTATCTGGCAGAGAATGACAACCATGGCCAATGACTCCAAAGAACCAACATCTTCAGCGCAACTGACTGAAATTCAAAAATATGTTACCCAGGAACGTGGAACCGAACGCCCGTACAGCGGTAAACTTCTACACAACACGCGCGATGGCATTTATCACTGCCTGGTGTGTAATTCACCACTGTTTTACTCAGATACCAAATTTGATTCTGGTTGCGGCTGGCCGAGTTTCTATCAGCCAGTCACCCATGATGCTATTAAGTATCTCACTGATAATACTCACAATATGGAAAGAGTGGAAATTCGCTGTTCAAACTGCGATGCGCACCTTGGACACGTTTTTCCTGATGGCCCGGAGCCAACGGGTGACCGTTATTGTGTGAACTCCGCATCGATGAGTTTTATCGACGGTGAAAATGGTGATAAAACCGCAGGGTGATTTACAGGAAAACTGTAATTCAAACGACAAAATCGATTCAGCCATTATTCAATATGTGATGAATAATCAGCCGATATTAAGAGAGCTGTTGATGGAAATTAATGAGTTGGTGGGTGTCATGACCCCGGAGATTTATCAGCGACTGGCGCAGGCGGTTGAACTGGGTAAATGGCCCGACGGTGTGGCTCTCACACCAGAGCAAAAAGATAACAGCCTGCAGATGGTGATGTTGTATCAGGCCCGCCACAATACCGATGCGCAACATATGAGCATCGGTACTGATGGGCAGATCGTCACGAAAAGTAAGCAGGAACTGAAGCAGCAGTTTGCGCAGGAAGCGTTAATCCGTATCAAACCTAAGTAAACCGCCGCACAGACAGCAAAGAAAAGGGCGCCCATGACGGCGCCCTTATTATTTATCATCAAGTGGTGAGGAGAGTTAACTCAGTTCTGATATGAGAGTGAGCACTGCACCAGCCTGCTGCATCTGGTCAATCGCCGTTTGGCTGTCATGCGGGTTAAGGTTCACCCCGCGACATCCCTCTTCCAGTAGTGCCACTTGATATCCCAGTTCCAACGCATCAAGCACGGTAAACTTCACGCAATAATCCGTTGCCAGCCCCATCACCACCAGACGCTCAAT
>BHES01000182.1 GCA_003864575.1 Enterobacterales bacterium | reverse complement strand
CCTTGTTGTAGGCTGTCCAGTTGGTGATTTTGAACTTTTGTTTTGCCACGAGAGACCACGATGCCATCAGGAAGATAGAGTTTTGATTTTGATCACAGACAAAAGTTCGATTTATTCAACAAAGCCGATAATACCCTGTTTAATTACGGGGTTTATTTCACTGGCATATTTCCCTACCATAATTCCCAATACACCGTTCAATAATCTAATCACGCCCTCAGAGGCAGTTATTTATTCTGCCACTTGCCGCTGCACCCTAAATCACCACGGCCTTTCTTCTTCCGGTCATAAAGTCTGAGCCTTGCGCTTGGCGGATACGCTTGATACTTTCGGCCACAGGGCATTCATTATTCGATATTAATCTGCGTAATAACCCAGAGTTATTAAAAATAGTCGAATGCTTAAAAACAATAAAACCAAATGACTTTTTGATTGAAGAAACATTACAGATGACAGGGGTAATAAACATGTGGGTACTAATAGGCATCCCGATCGTGGTGCTGGGCTTTGCGCTGCGTTTTAACCCACTTTTAGTGGTGACCATCGCAGGTATTTCGACCGGTGTAGCCGGAGGAATGCAGACGATAGAAATTGTCAGTGCCTTCGGTAAAGCCTTCGCGGATAACCGTTATATGGGGCTTATCTGGCTGACCTTGCCGGTCATTGCGTTGCTCGAACGCAGCGGACTCAAAGAGCAGGCCCGCCATCTGATTTCCAAAGTTCACGCCGCCACTACCGGGCGCGTATTAATGCTTTATTTCTTCCTGCGTCAGATGACCGCTGCGCTGGGGCTAAACTCCCTCGGTGGTCATGCACAGATGGTACGCCCGCTGATAGCCCCTATGGCCGAAGCCGCCGCCGTCACTAAGTACGGTGATTTACCCAACGACGTACGCCAGAAAATCCGCGCCAATGCGGCCGCCGTGGACAACATCGCGGTATTCTTCGGCGAAGACATCTTCATCGCCGTACAGTCCATTTTATTGATCAAAGGCTTCCTCGAACAAAACGGCATCTCCGTCGAACCACTGCATCTGTCGGTCTGGGCCATCCCAACGGCTATCGCCGCCCTTATCATCCACTTTATCCGCCTCTGGCTGCTTGACCGCTCGCTGGCAAAACGTTTTGACAGCCAGCACGGAGGCGTTGCGCCATGATCAATTTGCAATCGGTTTATATTCTGGCAGGCCTGATGTTTTGTGGTTTCGCGATTTACAATCTGAAGGATAAAAGCAACAACCGCCGCTGGGTCAACGCACTGTTCTGGGGTGTGTATGGGGTCACCTTCCTGTTCGGCGGCGAACTGCCGCATTTTGTGACTGGCTGTCTGGCGATCCTGCTGGCGGTGATTGCCGGAACGGGCAAACTCGGTAAAGGCAAAACCGATACTGAACAGCCTGAAGCGGTGGCGCGCCGTGAGTCCGGTGCCAAACGTTATGGCAATAAACTGTTCATCCCTGCCCTGATGATCCCCGTAGTGACGCTGATTGGCACCCTGACTCTGAAATATACTCCCTTCGTCGAAGCCAAAAATGTCACGCTGATCTCTCTGGTACTCGGAACGTTGGTGGCCTTCGTGGTGGCATTAGTGATGCTGCGCGACTCGCCGCTCAAGGCGATTCGCGCCGGTGGTCAGACAATGGATACCGTCGGTTGGGCCGCGATTTTACCGCAAATGCTGGCCGCGCTCGGCGCGCTGTTTGCGCTGGCGGGCGTCGGTGGCGTCGTAGCGGATTTGGTCAAAAGTGTGATCCCTCTGGGTTCACCGCTGGCGATTATTGTCGCTTACACCTTCGGGATGGCGCTGTTCACCATGATCATGGGCAACGGTTTTGCCGCATTCCCGGTGATGACCGCCGGTATCGGCCTGCCGCTTATCGTCAACCAGCTCGGTGGTAATCCGGCCATTATGGGCGCTATCGGTATGCTTTCCGGTTTTTGCGGCACACTAATGACGCCAATGGCGGCGAATTTCAATATTGTTCCGGCGGCATTGCTTGAGTTGCAGGATAAAAATGGCGTCATCAAGGCGCAATGGCTGACCGGTGCCCTGCTGTTGCTGGTCAACACCGCGCTGATGTATCTGTTCGTGTTCCGCTTTTAACGCCTGAAACAGGGAAGAGAAAAAATGACAATGCACATGACGCCCGAGATGGCGTCCCGTTTTGCCCAGATGGCGCTCAGCCATCTGAACCGTGAATTCCCCAACAAGCTGATGCACGCCATGAGTGGTCGGCAAGATGCTAAAACGCCACGGGAGTTGCACCCGATTTTCTACGGCAGCTACGACTGGCATTCCTGCGTTCACGGCTACTGGTTGCTGTTAAAATTGCTGGACAGTTATCCGCAACTGCCACAGGCGGCAGAAATTATTGATGTGATTGACCTGCACTTCACGCAAGAAAATGTGGCGGGTGAGATGGCTTATCTGCAACAGCCGCAGCACGCCGGTTTCGAACGGCCTTATGGCTGGGCGTGGTTCCTCGCACTGACTCAGCAACTCAATACCATGGAACTGCCGCAGGCAGCGGGCTGGGCGAAAAATCTCGCACCGATGAGCCGTTTTTTCGAGAACTGCTTCAGCGAGTTTTTACCCAAAGCCACCTACCCACTGCGGGTCGGCAGTCATTTTAACACCGCCTTCGCCCTGGCCCTGACGCTGGATTATTCCCACAGCATTAACCATACAGGCCTGAATACGCTGATTGAAGAGACCGCCTGCCGCTGGCATTTAGAGGACGTGAACTGTCAGGCATGGGAGCCCGGTGGCGATGAGTTTTTATCGCCGTCACTGATGGAAGCGGAGCTGATGCGCCGGGTACTGCCGCGCGACGAGTTTCTGACATGGTTCGACGCTTTCCTGCCGAATCTGGCCCAGTGCCAGCCTGCGGCGCTCTTCACTCCGGCTACGGTAACTGACAGAACGGACGGGAAAATTGGTCATCTTGACGGGCTGAACCTCAGCCGAGCCTGGTGCCAGCGCTCGCTCGCCGCCGCCTTACCGGCAGATGACCCGCGCGTAGCACCACTGCGAGACAGTGCCGAACGGCATTTGTCCGGTGCACTTGAGCATCTTGAAACCGATTATATGGGGCAACACTGGCTCGCAACCTTTGCGCTGCTGGCGCTGGAAGCCTGACCCGACAGCGCGGGAGGCTAGCGAATGATCCCGCGCGTCGAGAGACGGAAGAATTCATTAAAGCAGTGCAACAGTGGATATTCCGCACTAAGACGCAGCACGTCTGACTTCACCTCGTCAATCGCTACGCCGTCATGAAAGAGTTTGGCGTAGAGAGACAAGAGTATCTGTCTGAGCGGAGGATTGGCGTTCACAAAAGCCAGTGCCAGCGCATTAAACCCTTCAGGCACGGCATGGTTTCCGCTGGCGCAGACATAGGGAGGAACATCCTGTACCACGCCGGACTGATCGGCGATCAGCGCCCCTTGTCCAATCACGCAGAACTGATGAATCGCGCACATCGAACCTATCTGGGCGAAATCCCCGAGCACCACATGCCCGGCCAACCCGCTGTTATCACCAATCAGCACTGAATTCCCCACCAGGCAGTCATGCCCGATGTGCACATTGCACAGCAGCCGATTATGATCGCCAATGCGGGTAATTTGCGCGCCCTGCGAGGTTCCGCGATGAATGGTGGCATTTTTGCCAATTTCGTTGCCTTCTCCGATCAGCACAATGGTGGGTTCGCCACGGTATTTGAGATCCTGATTAATTTCGCCTATCGAGGAAAACTGACCGATAACGTTATGGCGGCCGATCTGCGTATAGCCGTTGATCACCGAATGCGATCCAATCACCGAACCCTCACCAATCACTACATCAGCGTCAATGACACAAAATGCACCAATACGTACATTGGCGCCGAGCGTGGCGCCGGGAGCAATGACAGAGTTGCTTGCCACGATGGCAGTAGTTGAAATCAACGCAAAAGTCTCCAGATACCGGTTAAACGGCATCAGTGGTCATCTTCACAAAGGGAAAATCGACAGAAAAGTGGAGTCGCGCTGAAAAAACAGAAGGGCATTCAGAGAGCACGCGGGCCTGTCCTGAAAATTGTGTAAATGCTTATATTCCGATAACGTCTTAAACTAAAAAAGGATATGAGCAATGGCTAAGAAGACCCGATTGCCTGACACTCCTCAGCAGGCAATGTTACGACAGGTCACTGCTGAACTGGCAAAAGATATCAAAACTGAGGCCGACCTCAGCAATATCCTCAACCAGTTCGTTAAAATGACCGTGGAAGCCGCCTTGGGTGCTGAGATGGAGCACCATCTCGGTTATGCTAAAAGTGCCACTGAAGGCCGCGGCAGCGGTAATAGCCGTAATGGGTTCTCCCCTAAAACGTTGACATCGCAGTACGGTGAATTGCCTATCGAGACACCCCGTGACAGAAACGGCGACTTTGACCCCATTATCGTCCAAAAAGGGCAGACCCGATTAACCGTAAGCGTCGTTAAATCCCCACGTTGATCGGCAGCGGGGTTTAAGGCAGGGTGATTTTCCAGGGCAGCAGTGCTTCCCAGTCGATTTCAGCGTCCGGCGATTTCAGCGCTGTAAGCAGCGCGTG
>BHES01000181.1 GCA_003864575.1 Enterobacterales bacterium | reverse complement strand
CCAGCCGCTACGCGGAAAGGACGGGGCTTCCTGTTAGATACGGTCAAAACATTTGAGGCTAACGCCTCAATCGCCACTTATCCCCGCCCTGAAAGGGCGAGGTTTGCGCTCAGTGCGTTTTGATCAATAACCGCGCCAGTATCGATTACCGCCTGTTATTACAACAAAGGCAGCGGTTGGCCTGCGGGCTTATCATTATTGATGTTGATAATTTCAAACTGGTTAATGACAATTATGGACACCTGGTCGGTGACCGTGTACTGAGCGAAGTGGGGCGTTTACTGCGCCATATTACCCGCAATGAAGATTTTGCCGGACGTTACGGTGGCGAAGAATTTCTGGTGATGACGGCGACTTATGAACCTGGAACGCTCATTTCTATTGCCGAACGTATCCGTCAGGAAGTCGAACAATGCGTTATGGTGCTGGAGGACGGGCGGCAATTGAAAGTGACGGTATCGCTCGGGGTATCGCTGTATTTGCCGGGAATGGTGATTCGTAAAGCGTTGAAGCTGGCTGACCAGGCGCTTTATCAGGCCAAGCGGCAGGGGAAAAATCAGGTGATTGCCAGCTCGATTCTACATTTTGCCAGACTAGGAGACAGAGCACCGAAGGTTTAAAAGCGCTGGGGTGGAAAAGCATAAAAGCCAAAGGCCCAGATTTTCATCTGGGCCTTTGGCTTTTATATGGCGGTGAGAGAGGGGTTCGAACCCTCGATACGCGTTAGCGTATACACACTTTCCAGGCGTGCTCCTTCAGCCACTCAGACACCTCACCGTAGTCGTTACATCGCTGTGCGGTGCAACGGGGCGCTACTATAGGGAGAGCGGGCTAACGGGTCAAGAAGAATTTATCGGATTGGGTTCAGGTGGTTAAGACGTGGGCAATTTGCTCTGAAAAGTGGGCATGAGAACTAACAACAACAGGGTTTACCCGGCACCACAACGCAATAAAAGCCAAAGGCCCAGATTTTCATCTGGGCCTTTGGCTTTTATATGGCGGTGAGAGAGGGGTTCGAACCCTCGATACGCGTTAGCGTATACACACTTTCCAGGCGTGCTCCTTCAGCCACTCAGACACCTCACCGTAAGTCGAACATCGCCGGAGCGCTGCTGACCGGCGCTAATGTAGGGAAAAGCTGACCCAGCGTCAACACTCTTTTTCAGGATCTGATTCGATGACTCAAACTTAAAGCAATTTGCTGATTTACAGAGCAAAAAACGGAGCAGGGCTGAACAAAATGGAGAAAGAATCTCGCGTTATCAATCTCACTAATGAAATTGAATAAATAATTAGGAAAAATGCATAGGCGCACAATTATCACGCAAACAGTTAACCCGCGAAGCAAATAGCAAAATATGTTGTGAAAAAGTGGACTTGCGGAGGTATAACAATGCCCTTCATCAGTTTGCCTCATAAAAAAACCACACAAAGAGGGGTAGAGCAGACTGTATTTCGTTTATTCACTTTATGGTAAGACGGGGTTCACACTTGAGTCACTCACAGAATGCGGCATCACCGCACCACGGACACCGGTCGGTCATTCCGGCCGGTTCCGGCGCGCTATTTTTTATTCAAACCTTTTCGACACTGGGTTTCGCCGTGCTGTACTCCACGCTGGTGCTGTATGCCACCAAGCGTCTCGGGTTCAGTGAGACCAACGCCAACGCTATTATGGGCGTGTTTGGTGCTTTCAACTATGGCTTGCATATGTTTGGCGGTTATCTGGGCGGGCGTTACCTCAGCAACCGTAATTTGTTTGTTCTGGGCATGGTGTTGCAGGTGTTCGGCTGTGGCCTGATTGCCATGGAAGGCGTGCTTGGCCTGTACTGGGGTTTGGCGATGTTCCTTACCGGCAGTGGTCTGAATGTCACCTGCCTGAATATGATGCTGACCCAGCGTTTTGCGCCAGACGATGACCGCCGTGAATCGGCATTCCTGTGGAACTACGCTGGGATGAATCTGGGCTTCTTTATCGGTTTCGCCGTCGCGGGTTATTTCCAGCTGAGTGAAAACTATAAGGCTCTGTTCCTGTTTGCCACCCTCGGAAACGTGCTGGCCATTATCGTCACCTTTACCCGCTGGCGGATCTTGGCCGATATCAGCACGCCGCTCAGGGAGGTCAGCCGCAGCCAGTTTATGCGCCGTGGCGCGATAGGTATCGCCGTGCTGGTGGTGCTGGTGCCGATCATCCGCCTGATGCTGACACATGCGGAGTTCAGCAGCTACTTTGTGGTGGCTCTCGGCATTGTGATTTTCGCCGCGATGGCACTGTTGACGTTCCGTCATCGCGAACGCAACGAGCGTCGCAGCATGAAAGCCTATCTGATCCTTGCGCTAGGTTCTCTGGTTTTCTGGACGCTCTATCAGTTGGCTCCAATGGGACTGATGCTGTTCTCCGAGCACAATATTGACCTCGACGTTTACGGTATCCGCGTTGCGCCGCAATGGGTGCAAAACATCAATACCGTGGTGATCGTGGTCGGCGGCCCGCTGATGGCGCTGTGGTTCAAAAGCCTGCGTCAGCGTGGCTGGAAACTTGATATTCCGCTGCAATTCTCGGCGTCACTATTTTGTATGGGGCTGGGAATGCTGGTACTGCCGTGGGGTATCAGTCTGGCGGGTGGTAATGGCCTGGTGGCGTTCAAATGGATTGCCGTCAGCTATATTCTGCAAAGTATCGGCGAACTGCTCATCTCGCCCATTGGTTATGCCATGATTGGCAAACTGGCTCCGGCCCGTTATCAGGGCGTCATGATGGGTTGCTGGATGATGGTGACCGGCGTGGCGTCAGTGCTCGCGAGCTATATCTCTGGTCTGATGCCGGAAAATGCGGGCAGCACACCGGTGCTGACCAATCCAGGCTACAGCTCAGTGTTCAGTGCGCTGGGTTGGGGGGCGGTGCTCACGGGCGTGGTGCTGGTGGTACTTATCCCGCTGCTGCGTCGTTTGATCCAACGCGTTCCGGTCTGACGGTTTCATCCTATTCAGGGTATCAATAGATAACAACACAGGCTCCGTTTTACGGGGCCTGTTCTTTTTTTCATCTTTGGGTTGCATCCTGATGATATTCGAGGAAATCTAACAGGGCTCAGGAGGCAAACGACAATGAACATTATTTTTTACCACCCTACATTTGATTCAAAACGATGGATTGACGGAATAAGTAAAAGATTACCGCAAGCCCACGTCCGTGCATGGCGCCGTGAGGATACACAACCCGCCGACTACGCTCTGGTCTGGCAGCCACCCCACGAGATGCTGGCATCTCGCACCACACTTAAAGGCATCTTCGCCCTTGGCGCTGGCGTAGACGCCATCATCACGCAAGAGCAACGTCAGCCAGGTACAATACCGCCCGGCGTGCCCTTACTGCGCCTCGAAGACACCGGCATGTCACTCCAGATGCAGGAATATGCACTGGCCACGGTATTGCGCTATTTCCGCCGCATGGATGAATATCAACTGCTCCAACAACAAAAGCAGTGGCGTCCGCTGACACCGCATCAGCACGAAGATTTCACCATTGGGATCCTTGGCGCTGGCGTGCTGGGCAGCAGCGTGGCAGAAAAACTCATCGGCATGAACTTCCAGGTCCGCAGCTGGAGCCGTAGCCCTAAAGATATTCCGGGCGTCAAAAGCTTCTTTGGTGATGAACAACTGCATGAATTCGCCAGCGGCTGTAAGCTGCTCATCAATCTGTTACCTAATACGCCGCAAACCGCAGGTATTCTGAATCAGAACCTGTTTTCTTATCTGCATGATCACGCTTATCTGATTAATCTGGCGAGGGGTATGCATTTGATTGAGGGCGATTTACTACGTGCTCTCGACAGCGGGCAGATAGCCGCCGCAACGCTGGACGTTTTTGTTGAAGAACCCCTGCCGGGGATGCACCCTTTTTGGTCACATCCGCGTGTTAGCATTACGCCGCACATCGGTGCCAATACCTTGCCGGAGCAGGCGATGGACAACATCGCCGCCAATATTTTGGCCATCGAAGAGGGCCGCGCACCGACCGGACAGGTGGATTTGACTCGCGGTTATTAAGCGTCGTCTTATTGGCCCGTTAAACATAAAGAGTCTGCTAAAATTAATTCAGCCACAGCGAACACTCCATCGCCGCTGTGGCAGCTAACCTCAGGAAGCCAATATGCCGTATCCGGTTGATTTACATATGCACACCGTCGCCAGTACCCATGCTTACAGCACGCTGCATGACTATATTGATGAAGCGAAAGGAAAGGGCATCACATTATTTGCCATCACTGATCATGGTCCGGACATGGCTGATGCGCCGCACTACTGGCACTTTATGAATATGCATGTCTGGCCGCGTCTGGTTGATGGCGTCGGCATCCTGCGCGGAATTGAATCGAACATTAAAAATATTGCCGGTGATATCGACTGCACCGGGCCGATGCTCACCGCCATCGACGTGATCATTGCCGGGTTCCACGAACCGGTGATGCCACCTTCCGATAAAGACACCCACACGGCGGCGATGATCGCGGCCATGGCCGGGGGCGAAGTCCATATCATTAGCCATCCGGGAAATCCACGCTATCCGATTGATATTGCTGCTGTTGCCGCAGCCGCTGCTCAGTATAACGT
>BHES01000180.1 GCA_003864575.1 Enterobacterales bacterium | reverse complement strand
GCCATGTTTTTTGACATCCTCGATCTTGCTACAAAATCGACATTTTACTTCCACAATCGCCATTATTGAAGATCCCGCATAAAAGTAAGTATTATACATGACTATCAACGTATTGAATACGTGACCCAATTCCGGGTAATAAAGCCATTGTTGGCTCGAATGCGTTCGCTCACTCCTCCGGTATTCATCAGGATGGTGTGCTGAAGAATCGTGAAAACTACGAAATCATGACCCCTGAATCTATCGGTCTGAACCAGATTCAGCTGAACCTGACTTCCCGCTCCGGCCGCGCTGCCGTGAAGCACCGTATGGAAGAGATGGGCTACAAAGAATCCGACTATAATATGGATCATCTGTACACCGCGTTTTTGAAACTGGCCGACAAGAAAGGTCAGGTTTTTGACTACGATTTAGAAGCTCTGGTATTCATCAATAAACAGCAGGAAGAGCCAGAATTTTACCGTCTGGACAACTTCAGCGTGCAATCCGGCTCAAATATCACGGCCACCGCGTCAGTCAATCTGGCCAGCGGTGACGAAGTGAAAACCGAAGCTGCGACCGGCAACGGTCCGGTTGATGCGGTCTATCAGGCCATCAACCGCATCACCGGTTATCAAATTGAACTGGTCAAGTATCAACTCACCGCCAAGGGCCACGGCCGTGATGCATTAGGCCAGGTGGACATCGTTGTCTCCTTTAATGGTCGTCGCTTCCACGGCGTCGGTCTGGCGACAGATATTGTTGAATCCTCCGCCAAAGCAATGGTCCACGTATTGAACAGCATCTGGCGCAGTAAGCAGGTAGAAATCGAAAAACAGCGCCTGCAAACCGAAAAACAAAACAATCAGGAAACGGTGTGAACATGAGCAAGACCCATCATATTGCCGTCTTACCCGGCGACGGCATCGGCCCGGAAGTTATGCAGCAGGCTTATAAAGTACTGGACGCTGTGCGTCAGCGTTTTGGCCTGAAAATCTCTACCAGCGAATACGATGTCGGTGGCGCAGCCATCGACAAACACGGCAGCCCGTTGCCACCGGCTACCGTTGCCGGTTGTGAACAGGCTGACGCCATCCTGTTCGGTTCCGTCGGGGGTCCGAAATGGGAACACTTACCGCCAAACGATCAGCCAGAGCGCGGTGCATTATTGCCGCTGCGTAAACACTTCAAGCTGTTCAGTAACCTGCGCCCAGCCCGTCTGTACCAGGGACTGGAGGAGTTCTGTCCGCTGCGTGCCGATATCGCCGCCAAAGGATTTGATATTCTGTGCGTACGTGAACTGACCGGCGGGATTTACTTTGGTCAGCCAAAGGGCCGCGAAGGTCAGGGGATGCATGAAAAAGCCTTCGACACGGAGGTTTATTACCGTTTCGAGATCGAGCGTATTGCCCGCATTGCCTTTGAGTCTGCGCGCAAACGCCGCAGCAAAGTCACATCGATTGATAAAGCCAACGTGCTGCAAACCTCCATCATGTGGCGCGAAGTGGTTAACGAAATCGCTAAAGATTACCCGGATGTCAGCCTGAGCCACATGTATATCGACAACGCCACCATGCAGTTGATCAAAGACCCGTCGCAGTTCGACGTGCTGCTGTGCTCAAACCTGTTTGGCGATATTCTGTCTGATGAGTGCGCGATGATCACCGGCTCCATGGGTATGTTGCCATCAGCCAGTATGAACGAGCAGGCGTTTGGTCTGTTCGAACCGGCTGGCGGTTCAGCACCGGATATTGCCGGAAAAAACATTGCCAACCCCATCGCACAAATCCTTTCTGCTGCACTGTTACTGCGTTACAGCCTCGGTGCTGACGAAGCAGCAGATGCCATCGAGCAGGCAGTAAACAAAGCATTGGAAGCCGGACACCGTACGGGCGATCTGGCAAACAGTCACAACGCAATTGGCACCAGCGAAATGGGCGATATCATTTCCCGTTTCGTGGCCGAAGGGGCATAACATGGCGAAGACCTTATATCAGAAATTGTTTGATGCGCACGTCGTCTACGAAGCGCAAAACGAAACGCCGCTGTTGTACATCGACCGCCATCTGGTACACGAAGTGACATCTCCGCAGGCATTTGACGGCCTGCGCGCTATGGGTCGCCAGGTACGCCAGCCGGGCAAAACCTTTGCCACGATGGATCACAACGTTTCCACGCAAACCAAAGACATTAATGCCAGCGGCGAAATGGCCCGAATTCAGATGCAGGAGCTGATCAAGAACTGTGCTGAGTTCGGCGTGCAACTGTATGACCTGAACCACCCTTTCCAGGGCATCGTGCATGTGATCGGTCCTGAGCAAGGCATGACTTTGCCGGGTATGACCATCGTCTGCGGTGACTCGCATACCGCAACGCACGGCGCTTTCGGCTCACTGGCGTTCGGCATCGGGACGTCAGAAGTGGAACACGTTTTGGCGACACAAACCCTGAAACAGGGCCGCGCAAAAACCATGAAGATTGAAGTCACCGGCGATGCTCCTGCGGGCATCACGGCAAAAGACATCGTGCTGGCGATCATTGGCAAAACCGGCAGCGCGGGCGGTACGGGCCATGTCGTGGAGTTCTGCGGTAAAGCTATCGAAGCCCTGAGCATGGAAGGTCGCATGACCTTGTGCAACATGGCGATTGAAATGGGCGCCAAAGCCGGTCTGGTGGCCGCCGATGAAACCACCTTTGCTTACCTGAAGGGACGACAGTTCGCACCGAAAGGTCAGGACTGGGATGAAGCCGTTGCCTACTGGAAAACGCTGAAGACGGACAGCGACGCTAAATTTGACGCAACAGTCTCCATGAATGCAGCCGATATCGCACCGCAAGTGACCTGGGGCACCAATCCAGGACAGGTGATGGCGGTCAATCAGGTGGTCCCTAACCCTTCATCGTTCAGCGACCCGGTTGAACGCGCATCAGCCGAAAAAGCACTGGCTTATATGGATCTGCAACCGGGCATTAAACTGACCGACGTGGCCATCGACAAAGTGTTTATCGGTTCATGCACCAACTCGCGTATTGAAGATTTACGCGCCGCTGCGGCGATCGCCAAAGGCCGTAAAGTGGCTAACGGCGTGCAAGCGATCGTCGTTCCAGGTTCAGGTCCGGTGAAAGCGCAGGCAGAAGAAGAAGGTCTGGATAAGATCTTTATCGAAGCCGGTTTTGAATGGCGTCTGCCGGGCTGCTCTATGTGCCTGGCGATGAATAATGACCGTCTGGAGCCTGGTGAGCGCTGCGCTTCTACCAGTAACCGTAACTTTGAAGGCCGTCAAGGCCGCGGCGGCCGCACGCATCTGGTTAGCCCGGCAATGGCAGCAGCAGCAGCGGTAACCGGCCGTTTCGCTGACATTCGTGATCTGAACTGAGGAAAACACCATGGCTAAATTTACCCAACACATTGGTCTGGTGGTTCCGCTGGATGCGGCTAACGTCGATACCGACGCCATTATTCCTAAGCAGTTTTTACAGAAAGTGACCCGCACCGGTTTTGGGCAGCACCTGTTTAACGACTGGCGTTTCCTTGACGATGCCGGACAGAAACCCAACCCGGATTTCGTGCTGAACAAGCCACGTTATAAAGGTGCGAGTATTCTGCTGGCACGCGAAAACTTTGGCTGTGGCTCTTCGCGCGAACATGCGCCCTGGGCACTGACTGACTACGGTTTTCACGCGGTGATTGCACCCAGCTTCGCCGATATTTTCTACGGTAACTCGTTTAATAACCAACTGCTGCCAATTACCCTGAGTGCTGAGCAAATTGATGAGTTATTTGAACTGGTCGACGCCAACGAAGGCATCACCTTTGTGGTCGATCTGGAAAATCAAACCGTGCTGGCAGGCGATAAAAGCTATCCATTTGAAATTGACAGCTTCCGCCGCCACTGCATGATTAACGGCCTGGACAGCATCGGCCTGACATTGCAACACGAAGCCAATATCTCGACTTACGAAAGCAAACAGCCTGCATTTATGAATTGATTGCTGAACTGATAGCATCAAAAAAACCGCGTACATATCGCGGTTTTTTTGATGGGTTGTCAAAACAACAGCGATGGTCAGACAATCAAACGTCTTTCACTTTCCACATCAGGCTGAAAGCCACCAGCGACAACATAGCGATGACCCAATAAACCGGTTCATGCCCGAAATTCTCCACTATCGCGCCCTGCAATATTCCCGCACAAATTACGCCAGTAGAAATACTGTTGGTAAACAGCGTCGTCGCGGAGCCCGCACGGCCGGGCATAAGATCCTGAAAATAGAGCATTCCGATACCCGCAATGATGCCGATGAATATCGCGTTGAACAGTTGCAGTAACATCAACGCAGTTTTGGATTCGAAGGCCACCAGCCCGGCATAGAACACGACACCACTGGCAACGGCAAATAACATTAACCGGCGTTTACCCCAGCGTTTGACCAGATACCCTGCCAGCAGCATTGCAGGGATTTCAATCCCTGCGGCCGTACCCATGAGTAAGCCCGCCAAACCTTCTGGCAGCCCTAAATCACGCGTGATGTATACCCGTGGTCATTGAAGGTGCTTGATTATCCAGCTGATAAATATCATGCATCAGCGCGATGAAAATAGAGCTGACTGCAAAACAGAAGATTGCCCTTGAAGAGCTACAGCGTCAAAGTCGTGACCATCATGTCCGCGACAGAAT
>BHES01000179.1 GCA_003864575.1 Enterobacterales bacterium | reverse complement strand
GTTTACTGCTGGCCGCAGTACATGAGCGGGTAGCCAATGCCCGCGCTGATTTTCAGCACAAAGTCTCTCGCGCAATTGTTGACGAAAACCAAGCGGTAATTGTAGAGACGCTAAAATCGGCAAATATGATGAAGAACCACTGTCTTGCTCGCGCTATTGGTGATGCGGCCTGGCAGGGTTTCATTATGAAAGTGGAATATAAAGCCGCAGCCGCAGGTGTTCATCTGGTCAAACTAAATCAATGGTTTGCCAGTTCGAAAACCTGTCATTGTTGCGGTCACAAAATGGCTGATATGCCGCTACATAAGCGCATATGGCAATGCCCAGCCTGTAATGTTGAGCATGACCGGGATATAAACGCGGCGCTTAACATACAGAATAAAGGCATAACAGAACTTATGGCGGCGGGACTCGTCGTTACTGCCCATAGAGGCCAGCGTAAATCCGTCATACAGACGGTTGCGGCCTGAGAAGTGGGAAGCCTCGCCGTTTACGGCGGGGAGCAGTCACGCGGTGGACACGGGCTGGGCCGCGTGATGTCCGCCCTCTCCACTCTCGGTTCCCGCCTGACCGGTATCGTCACCACCACCGACAACGGCGGCTCAACCGGCCGCATCCGCAGCTCCGAAGGTGGCATCGCCTGGGGCGATACGCGCAACTGCTTGAACCAGCTGATCACCGAGCCGAGCGTGGCATCGGCGATGTTTGAATACCGCTTCGGCGGCAATGGCGAACTGGCCGGGCACAATCTCGGTAACCTGATGCTGCGCGCGCTGGACCACCTGAGCGTGCGTCCGCTGGAAGCGATTAATTTGGTGCGCAGCCTGCTGAAAGTCGACGCTGAACTGATCCCGATGTCCGAAGAACCGGTTGATCTGGCGGCGCTGGATGCCAGCGGCGAGTGGGTTCACGGCGAAGTGAATGTCGATAAACTGATACAAGTCCCGCGTGAGCTGATGCTGGTACCGCAGGTCACCGCAACGCGCGAAGCGATCCTCGCCATCAAAGAAGCCGATCTGGTGCTGATCGGCCCCGGCAGTTTCTATACCAGCCTGATGCCACTGCTGCTGATGAAAGACCTGACGCAGGCGCTGCGCCGCAGCCGGGCACACATCGTTTACATCGGCAATCTGGGGAAAGAGTTAAGCGTAGCCGCCGCGTCACTGACGCTGCATGACAAACTGTCACTGATTGAGCAGCAGATAGGACGCCGTGCCGTCGATGCCGCGATCGTCGGGCCAAAGGTGAATATCGATGATGCCGGCGAGCGCCTGATCATTCAAACCACGCTCGAGGCCAGCGATATCCCTTACCGTCACGATCGTGGCCTGCTGCGCAAAGCGCTGGAAGAAGCGTTACAGCGGATGATTTAAGATTTTTTCGTCAGCGGATGGTTGTTCCACGGGCTGTCCGCCGCCGGTTTAGCGGTACTCACTTTCGGTTTTTGCGGCTTCTCTGCAGACAACGGCGTGCGGCGTTTACTGCGCGTCATGTCCGGGCGCAGATGGCCTTCCACAAAGTCCAGGTACAGCGTTTCCACTTCTTTACGCGCCCACGGCGTGCGGCGCAGAAACTTCAGGCTGGATTTGATGCTTGGGTCACTCTTGAAGCAGTTGATATTCACCTGCGACGCCAGAGCGGGCCAGCCAAAATTATCGACCAACGTCGTCAGCAGCGCTTCCAGCGTGATGCCGTGCAGGGGATCTTTCGCCGCTGCAGGTTTCTGGGGAGATGTGTCAGTCATTGGCTCGCTCGTCAGTCGTTTTTACCGGGCGCGCAGTCTAGCATTTTTTGATAGCCAGCGCAGCGCGCCTTTATTCTTCTACTACAAAATCCCTCAGCGGAACAAGTCTTTCAAAACCATTAAAACCAGCGCGATACTCTAAATCATTTGAGTCACAGCAAGGCGGCAACCGAGTGAGTCCCGATGAGCTGACATAAGTCAGTGATTCGGGCGAGCAAGGGAAGCCAACACCGCTGTGGCTCGAAGGATGACGAGTATCAGGAGAGGGCAATAAACTGGGCCCGCAGCGCATGCAACTCATCACGCGTATTGGCCGCCTCTTCGAATTCGAGATTCTGCGCGTGCGCATACATCTTGCTCTCCAACTCTTTTATGCGCTGATCCACTGCTTTCGGCGTGAGCAGCTTGACGGTTTCTGAGGCCGCAGCATCGCGCTTGTCTTTGTTCTTCTTGGTCTTCGGCTGACCAAGTTGCAGAATGTCCGAGATCTTCTTGTTGAGTCCCATCGGCGTGATGCCATGCTCAGTGTTGTAGATTTCCTGTTTGGCGCGGCGGCGTTCGGTCTCTTCAATGGCTTTCGCCATCGATTTGGTGATCCTGTCGCCATAAAGAATCGCTTTGCCATTGAGGTTACGCGCCGCACGGCCGATGGTCTGAATCAGCGATCGCTCGGAACGCAGGAAACCCTCTTTGTCAGCGTCGAGGATCGCCACCAACGACACTTCCGGCATATCGAGCCCTTCGCGCAGCAAGTTGATGCCCACCAGCACGTCGAATTCACCAAGGCGTAAATCACGGATGATCTCCACGCGCTCGACGGTATCGATGTCAGAGTGCAGGTAACGCACTTTCTCGCCGTGTTCTTCCAGATACTCAGTCAAATCCTCGGCCATGCGCTTGGTGAGCGTGGTGACCAGCACGCGCTCGTTCACTTCGACGCGCTTGCGGATCTCCGACAGCAGATCGTCGACCTGCGTACCCACAGGGCGAACTTCAATTAACGGATCCAGCAGACCGGTCGGACGCACCACCTGTTCGACCACGTCACCGCCGGATTTCTCCATTTCATAAGTGCCCGGCGTAGCTGAGACATAAATACTTTGCGGTGCGGCGGCTTCGAACTCTTCAAAACGCATCGGGCGATTGTCGAGTGCCGAAGGCAGACGGAAACCGTACTCAACCAGCGTCTCTTTACGCGAACGGTCGCCTTTGTACATGCCGCCGATTTGCGGAATGGTGACGTGGGACTCATCGACAATCAGCAGGCCATCGGCCGGCAAATAGTCAAACAGCGTCGGAGGCGGCTCGCCCGGGCCGCGGCCCGACAGGTAGCGAGAATAGTTTTCGATACCGGAGCAGTAACCGAGTTCATTCATCATTTCGAGATCAAACTGGGTGCGCTGACTGATGCGCTGCTCTTCCAGCAGTTTATTATTGTCGAGCAGATTTTTACGCCGGTCCGCCAGCTCGACTTTGATCTCTTCCATTGCCTGCACAATGCGTTCGCGCGGCGTCACGTAGTGCGTTTTAGGGTAGATGGTAAAGCGCGGGATCTCCTGCTGAACCTGTCCGGTCAGTGGATCAAACAACGAGAGGCGTTCGACTTCCTGATCAAAGAGCTCAATGCGCAGCGCCAAATCGTCAGATTCGGCCGGAAAGACGTCGATCACTTCGCCACGCACGCGGAATGTACTGCGCTGAAAAGCCTGATCGTTGCGGGCGTATTGCAGTTCTGCCAGGCGACGCAGGATGGCGCGCTGGTCGATGATCATGCCCTTGGTGAGGTGCAACATCATCTTCAGATAAAGGTCCGGGTCGCCCAAACCGTAGATGGCAGAAACCGAGGCGACCACGATCACATCACGGCGTTCCAGCAGGGCTTTAGTGGCAGAAAGACGCATTTGCTCAATGTGTTCGTTTATCGAGGCGTCTTTTTCAATAAAGGTATCCGAGCTCGGCACATAGGCTTCCGGCTGATAGTAATCGTAGTAGGAGACAAAATATTCAACGGCGTTATCCGGGAAAAACTCTTTCATCTCGCCATAGAGCTGAGCCGCCAGGGTTTTGTTGGGTGCCAGCACCATGGTTGGCCGGTTGAGATCGGCAATGACATTCGCGACGGTAAAGGTCTTTCCTGAACCCGTTACACCGAGCAACGTTTGGTGTGCCAGACCGTTCTCCAGCCCCTCTTCCAACGCGCGTATGGCCTCAGGCTGATCGCCTGACGGTTTAAAATCGGAATGCAGTTTGAATACTTTACTCATTGACGGGCTACCTGGCTGAAGAGAAGGAACACACACCACCGGCTAAGGAGAATCAGTATGGAAGACTCCGCGATTTTTGCCAGCGATATAGTACTGGATATAAAACCAGCTTCCAATGGCTAAGTTCCGTTCATTTTTTAACTGCCTGACATCCTGACTTTTAAAATATCCCTGGCCTGCACTTTTTAGGTTTTCGGTCTGGCTTTGATTTCACCACCGCGGAACATTTATCCCCAGTTATTAACACGAATTAACTTTCTGACCACAGGTTGACGAAAATTGACACTGACAGGATAACGCGATTTGACAAAGCTTGATTTTATTTAACTATTTGAAATTATTATATTTATCAAAAAAGCGGCGTTTCCAGACAAACTGAGTGCAACCCGCGTCCTGACTCGCCTGAAGGAAGTTTCCCGACGCTCATGCACATGGTTATCCACAGGAATGGTGGATAACTCACATGGTGCCACGCGCAGCGGGACCTGCCAAAAATCACGCTTTCATCCCAAGTGGTCTGCCTGTGATGTTTTTTAGTTATTTTTAGCCATTTTTACTTCTTTATATATGCCGATTTTGCCTAGATATCCTGTGCCATAGATATTGCAAAATGAAAAAGTGCATGACACGAGGATTTTCTTGCTTTAGCCACGCTGATACATTGCACCAAAATCATCGTATTAAGCACTGGCAAAGTGCACCTGACAGCCCGATCTTTATC
>BHES01000178.1 GCA_003864575.1 Enterobacterales bacterium | reverse complement strand
GCTATGGCGATGATCCGGGCTTTAAATAAAATGACGCTTGCAGGAATGCCGAAGAGTGTAAGAGTTGCCTGAGAAAATGAGCAATGAGGAGCACCTTTATCAAAATCTGATTTATTCAACAAAGCCGAGCCGATGACCTCGCTCAACCCGGTGTTTCCGGTTGGCGAACAGATTGCAGAATCCATCCGTCTGCATCAGGGAAAAGATCATCGCACGGCGCGCGCGGAAGCGCTGCGTATGCTTGACCTGGTCCGTATTCCCGAAGCGCGCAATATTCTCGACAGCTACCCACATCAACTCTCTGGCGGGATGCGTCAGCGGGTGATGATCGCCATGGCGCTGTCGTGTAAACCGGCTTTATTGATTGCCGACGAACCGACCACGGCGCTGGACGTCACCATTCAGGCGCAGATCCTGCAACTCATCCGCGTGTTGCAAAAAGAGATGAATATGGGGGTGATTTTTATCACCCACGATATGGGCGTGGTGGCCGAAATTGCCGACCGTGTGCTGGTGATGTATCAGGGCAATAAAGTCGAAGTCGGTGAAGTCAGCGCGATTTTCAACGCGCCGCAGCATGTCTACACCAAAGCGCTGCTGGCCGCCGTGCCGAAACTCGGTTCGATGACCGGCAAAGCCTTGCCTGCTCGTTTTCCTTTGTTGCATCACGACGAAATCCTGACCGGTTCCGTTAGTGATCTGACCCAAAATACACTGACGCCCGGTGCGCCACCGGTATTACAAGTGCGTGATCTTGTTACCCGTTTTGACCTGCGCAGCGGCATTCTCAATCGCGTTACGCGTCAGGTCCATGCGGTAGAAAAAGTCAGTTTTGATCTCTACCCTGGCGAAACGCTGGCGTTGGTGGGGGAATCCGGCTGCGGTAAATCGACCACCGGACGCTCCCTGCTGCGGCTGGTGGAGAGTCAGGGCGGCAGTATTACCTTCAACGGACAGGTCATCACCGATCTTAAAGGTCCGGCGCTGCAACATTTGCGTCGTGACATACAATTTATATTTCAGGACCCTTACGCCTCGCTTGATCCACGCCTGACGGTCGGCTACTCCATTATGGAACCGCTGCTGGTGCACAACGTCGCGCGCGGCAAAGAGGCCGAGGCCAGGGTGGCGTGGTTGCTGGAGAAAGTCGGTTTACTGCCGGAGCACGCCCAGCGTTACCCGCACGAGTTTTCGGGCGGGCAGCGGCAACGTATTTGCATCGCTCGCGCGTTGGCGCTTAATCCGAAAGTGGTGATCGCCGATGAATCCGTCTCGGCGCTGGATGTCTCGATTCAGGCGCAGATCGTCAATCTACTGATGGACTTACAACGCGAATTCGGCATCGCCTTCTTGTTTATCTCCCACGACATGGCGGTGGTGGAGCGTATCAGTCATCGCGTGGCGGTGATGTATCTCGGGCAGATTGTCGAAATTGGCCCGCGCCGCGCGGTGTTTGAGCATCCTCAACATGCGTATACGCGCAAACTGATGGCTGCGGTTCCGGTGGCAGATCCGGCCCATCGCCGTAAAGAACAGACGCTGCTGGTGGATGATATTCCAAGCCCCATCCGCGCGTTGCATGACGAACCGACCGTGCCTGCGCTGGTGCAGGTGGGCGAAGGGCATTTTGTGGCGAGACATCGGGTCGGCGGACTCTATTAATTTTGAACAACACGATTTTAAACAAGACGATTTAAGCACAAGAAACGGGCAGCAACTTACAGGCAGACTACTAAAAAAATAAGGAACCAACATGACTCAGACTTTGAAGGGTAAGACCGGGCTTCGCACCGCCATCCTCGCTGTCGCCATCGCTGGCGGATTGGCCTCCGGCTCAGCCTGGGCAGCAAAAGACGTCACGATTGCCGTGGGGTCAAACTTCACCTCACTCGACCCTTATGACGCCAACGACACGCTGTCGCAGGCGGTCGCGAAATCGTTCTATCAGGGTCTGTTTGGTTTTGATAAGAACATCAAATTGGTTAACGTGCTGGCTGAAAGCTATACCGTCAGCAAAGACGGGCTGGTTTACACCATCAAATTGCATCCGGGCGTGAAGTTCTCCGACGGCACCGATTTCAACGCCGCAGCGGTAAAAGTGAACCTGGATCGCGCCAGCAATCCTGACAGCCACCTCAAGCGCTATAACCTGTTTAAAAACATCGATAAGACCGAAGTGGTTGATGCCAACACGGTGAAAATCACCCTGAAAACGCCATTCTCTGCCTTCATCAATAACCTGGCGCACCCGTCGGCGGTGATGATCTCTCCGGCCGCGCTGGCTAAATATGGTAAAGACATTGGCTTCCATCCGGTGGGTACCGGTCCGTACGTGCTGGATCAGTGGAACCAGACCGACTTTGTGAAAGTGAAGAAATTCGACGGTTACTGGAAAAAAGGTGAGCCGAAACTCGACACCATTACCTTCCGTCCGGTGGTAGATAACAACACCCGCGCCGCCATGCTGCAAACTGGCGAAGCCGATTTCGCTTTCCCGGTACCTTACGAGCAGGCCGCGTTGCTGGAGAAAAACAGCAAACTGGATCTGGTGTCAGCCCCTTCCATCCTGCACCGTTACATCAGTTTTAACGTGACGCAAAAGCCGTTTGATAACCTGAAAGTGCGTCAGGCTATCAACTACGCCATCAACAAAGATGCGCTGATCAAAGTGGCGTTCGCCGGTTACGCCGTACCGTCCGAAGGCCCGCTGCCGCAGGGAATCGAATATGCCGCGAAATTCAAACCCTGGCCTTATGACCCGGCTAAAGCCAAAGAATTGCTGAAAGAAGCGGGTTACCCGAACGGTTTCACTACCACGTTGTGGTCTTCGCATAACAGCAGTACCGCACAGAAAGTGATTCAGTTTGCTCAGCAGCAGCTGGCGCAGGTGGGAATTAAAGTCACCGTGACCGCCATGGACGCCGCACAGCGCGCCGCTCAGGTAGAGAACGTGGGTCAGAAAGAGTCCGGTCTGCGTATGTTCTACACCGGTTGGTCTGCCTCTACCGGCGAAGCGGACTGGGCGTTAACGCCGTTGTTCGCGACCCAGTCAGCGCCACCAAAACAGTTTAATACCGCGTTCTACAGCAACCCGCAGGTGGATAAAGATCTGGCTGATGCGCTGAAAACCACGGATAAAACCGAGAAAGCCAAACTGTATGAAGACGCACAGAACCGCATCTGGGCCGACGCACCGTGGGCATTCCTGGTGACCGAGCGCCTGGTCTCAGCCAACAACAAACGCCTGACCGGTTTCTACGTCATGCCAGATACATCGTTTAGCTTTGATAACGCCGACGTCAAATAACCCTACCCGTCATCTTTCATGCTGCAGCGGTGTTGGCTTCCCGCTCTCACCCCGGTCACTTAGTTGACTAAGCTCCCGGGGATTCGTTTGGTTGCCGCCTTGCTGCAGCATGAAATCTATAGGGTAGTTGAGTCATGATTATTTTACAGTCGCTCCCATCACGGTCGCCCCGTGTATCTCGATCAGGCAGGCATCTTAGAGGTTTTTAATGAGTGCAATTAACCGGTCATGCTGAATTACTTTCTAAAACGATTACTTGGCCTTATCCCGACGCTATTGATTGTGGCGGTGCTGGTGTTCCTGTTTGTGCATCTGCTGCCGGGTGACCCCGCACGCCTGATGGCCGGGCAGGACGCGGACCAAAGCGTGGTCGAACTGGTGCGAAAAGATCTCGGTCTCGACAAACCGCTCTACCAGCAATTTTTCACCTTCTTTACCCATGCATTGCAAGGCGACTTCGGCCATTCGATGGTGTCGAAACGTCCGGTGATGGATGAGATTGGCTCACGTTTTCTGCCGACCCTGTGGCTGACGCTGACCAGCATGGTGTGGTCGGTGATTTTTGGTCTGGTGATTGGCGTGGTGTCGGCTGTTTGGCGCAACCGCTGGCCGGATCGTCTGGGCATGGCGCTGGCTGTTTCAGGCATTTCATTCCCGGCTTTCGCCCTCGGTATGTTGTTGATGCAGGTCTTCTCGGTGGAGCTCGGCTGGTTACCGACCATCGGAGCCGACGGCTGGCAACACTACATTCTGCCTTCTATTACCCTCGGTGCTGCGGTGGCGGCCATCATGGCGCGCTTCACCCGTGCGTCGTTTGTGGAAGTCATGCAGGAAGATTACATGCGCACCGCGCGGGCCAAAGGGGTGCATGAGTTTTGGGTGGTGGTCAAACACGGCCTGCGCAATGCCATGATCCCGGTGGTGACCATGATGGGGCTGCAATTCGGTTTCCTGCTGGGTGGCTCGATTGTGGTGGAAAAAGTCTTCAACTGGCCGGGGCTTGGACGGCTGCTGATTGATTCTGTCGAAATGCGAGACTACCCGGTGATTCAGGCCGAAGTGCTGCTGTTCTCGCTGGAATTCATCCTGATCAACCTGTTGGTCGATATGCTGTACGCGGTCATCAACCCTTCAATCCGATACAAGTGAGCAAGCGCATGAAAAACTGGCGGCGAAATGCCGTGCTGGCGTCAATGCCGGTAATGACCGCGGAGTCGGTACAAAAACAGACGGTGCGCACTCCGTGGAAAGCCTTCTGGCGACGTTTTCGTAAGCAGCACATCGCGCTGGCGGCGGGCATTTTTGTCCTGCTGATGATTGTCGTGGCGGCGCTTGCCCCATGGCTGGTGCCCTTTGATGGTAAGCGTCGTTAAATCCCCACCTGTTATTACTCTCGATGCATCGTCATGCTGGCGCCCCTGATCATTAACAAGGAGCGACCCCATGAGAAACATCCGTTCGCGCGAAGAATGGCTCACCCTTTTTG
>BHES01000177.1 GCA_003864575.1 Enterobacterales bacterium | reverse complement strand
TGGAGGACATGGCGAAACCGAGGCTGTGAGCCACGCCGGACTGGCGTTCAATTTTCGGCATAATCACCACGCCGATGTGATCATTGATCAGCGGGTTGGCGGCAAACGGCGCGGCCAGCCACGAACCGGCATAGGCCATGGCCGCCCGGTTGGACTGGAAGATGTTCTCGGTTTTAACTTCACTCATTTGCTGCGCTGTCGGCAACTGGCCCGCTTTCATCATTTCCTGCAACTGCTGATAAACCCAGATGGATTTATCATTGGCGATGTCGGTCGGTTTGCCGTCGGTTGGCACCACATTATTGCCACTCTGGTAGAGCAGGTTGAGGTAGCTGTCCTGGCCGTCGCCGCTTAAATCCATCACCAGCGGGAACGTGTCGCCTTTCATGCCGGCTTTCAGTTGGGTGGCCTTGGCTTTTAGCTGATCCCAGGTCCAGTCGCTGGTGGGGTAGGCGACTTTCGCTTCATCGAACAGTTTTTTGTTGTACCAGACGGCAATGGAATCAACGTCACGCGGGATAGCCAGTTGCTGACCTTTATATTGATAAGCTTTGACAGAACTGGCGACAATGTTATTCATGTCCAGTTTGCTTTTCTCAATATCGCTGTTTAACGGTTCCAATAAACCGTTTTTAGCGTATTGAATAAAATAGGGCATATTGATCCAGAATATATCTGGTGCAACGCCACCGGCTGCTGCTGCATCTAATTTAACGAAATATTGCGCAGAAGGAGTTAATTCAATATCAATCTTTATATCTGGATTTTGTTTTTCGAAGTTACTGGCAATTTCCTGCTCGGCGGCTAATTGGTTTTTATCCCATACGGCATAACGCAGAGTAACGGGATCGGCGGCCTGTACGGACAGGGAAAACAGGGCGGGTAATAATATCGCTGATGTGATCATGCTCCGGCGAAATGACGCCTGAGTAAGCAAAGAGGTGGTGCATTTTCTAAGTGACATTGACATCCCCTTGAGCGTTCGAAAAATAAACATTTGCGTAACGTTTAATCTTTCTATCCCCTAAATTTCAGTGTGTCAATACGGCCACTTTTGCCCTAAATCAGTGCGACTGCCTTTCGTTGTTGTTAAAATCGAAAGGGGTAAAGTGAAAGTTGAAAGGCGATGTTTTGTTACTTTTCTATAACATTTACCCCCTCTTTGCCCTGCTGATACGCGCTGTCAGCGGCTGATTTCATAGGCCGAAAGACGAAAAACCCTGCACTACGATGGGGAATGGAAAAGCTTTTATTGTGCAGGCGGATAAATCTTTCATTTTTGTGATGCAAACAAACAAAAAAAAGTGCCTTTCACTGTGCAAAGAGCCCGTTATCCGAGGTCTGAGTTTTTAGTACGGCCTTTATTGCCGGTAAAAGACGGTGATTGTGTGTTTATTAAAAAAGTGTCAGGCTGAGAATTCATATTATTTCCTCAACCGATGCGAGTCTGACTATTATGCAGCTGACATTGTTATTCACTCACAGCCTGGAAAAGATATTCCATCAGAAATCCCCCCCTAAAATAACGCCATTAGAAAGCCTTTCATTATTAAACAATGAAAGCTTCTCTTTTCAGTGCGTCTATTGTTTACATAAAGAAGATGACGAACCCCGGCGACAATTACGCGTTTCCCTTAGTGGCGAACTGAGTGAATTTATTAGCGTGCGTCAGGTGCGTCATGTTCCCAGCCTGTTTCCCTGTTACCGCACCACGGACGATGATTATCTCACCACCGAACCTGGGCTGTTTCCCGACCCGTTAATACCGCTTGCGGATAATACTTTCTTCGTCAACGGCGATTATTACGGCAGCCTGTGGCTAACCCTCAACCCGCGAAACGAAAGTTTACCTGTGTGTGAAGCATCATTGAACTTACGGGTTTTCGATGTCATTAGTGAAGAGCTGCTGGGCACGGCGCAACTGGCATTTAAGGTCTTGCCGCACGCCTTGCCGCCGCAAACCCTGCTGCATACCGAATGGTTGCACGCCGACTGTCTGGCGGATGTGTATGGCATCGCGGTATTTAGCGAGGCATGGTGGCTGGCCGTGCGTAACTTTGTGCGCT
Organism: Enterobacterales bacterium; assembly: GCA_003864575.1. Lineage (GTDB taxonomy): Bacteria > Pseudomonadota > Gammaproteobacteria > Enterobacterales > Enterobacteriaceae > Ewingella. The sequence goes on along the minus strand of BHES01000177.1, from coordinate 2,840 downwards.
GCGCGGTGAATAACGGCGTGAATATGTTGCTAACACCGGTGTTCACGCCGCCGTTGGATACCGCCATCGGTGGTGAACGCACGACGGTGCAATTGGTGGGCGTGACCCACAGCGCGGGGGGATATCAGTTCGATTTCAGCCTGCTGGCGCGCTGGGTTGCGCTTTGCCAGCAGGAGGGCATCACGACCTTTGAGATTTCGCACCTGTTCACCCAGTGGGGCGCTAACCATGCACCGAAGATCATGGTGCAGCGGGAAGACGGGCTGACGCGTCAATTTGGCTGGGACACCGATGCCCACGGGCCAGAATACCGCGAGTTCCTGTCTGCGTTTCTGCCTGCGCTTTGCGGTTGGCTGCGGGAGCAGGGGTTGGAAAAACACGCCTGGTTCCATATTTCTGATGAACCGAAAATGGCTGACATCGACGCCTATCGCCGCGCCAGTGAACTGATCCGCCCGCTGATTGACGGTTTTCCTGTGCTGGATGCCTTGTCCGATTATGAATTTTACCAACAGGGACTGGTGCAGAACCCGGTGACGGCCAGCGATCACCTCGAGCCGTTTTTGGAGAACAAGGTGCCCGCTCTGTGGACCTATTACTGCTGCGTGCAGAAGCTGGAAGTCTCGAATCGCTTTTTTTCGCAGTCCTCGCAGCGCAATCGGGTCCTCGGCGTGCAGCTATATCTGTACAACATCACCGGTTTTCTGCACTGGGGTTTTAACTTCTATAACAGTGGGCATTCGCTGGAAAAACTCGATCCGTTTGCGATCACCGATGGTCAGGGAGCCTTTCCATCCGGCGATCTGTTCGTGGTTTATCCGGGAGAGGGCTATCAGCCGGTGGAGTCTTTACGGCTGATGGTGCTGCGTGAGGCGTTACAGGATATGCGGGCGTTGCAACTGCTGGAGTCCCTGAGCAGCCGCCAGCAGGTGGAGAGCCTTATCGAACAGCAGGCCGGAATGCGCATCACTTTTAAACAGTATCCGCGTGATGCACAGTTCCTGCCCGAACTTCGCCAGCAGGTGAATGCGCTGATCGCGCAGGCGTGATGGGGGGCTATTCGGTATCAAACCAGTCGCTGTTTTGCTCGGCGATCGGCGTGATCGTGGAGATCATCTCTTGCAGATGGATACGGGTGGCGCGTTCTGCGGCGTCGGGGTCATGGGCTTTCAGCGCGGCAAAGATATTGTCGTGCTGCTCGATCAGGCTTTCCGGCGGCGAAACTTTGCTCAGGGTCAGGAAGCGAACCCGGTCCATGGTGGCTTTGATGTGCTCGACGGTTTCCCACGCCAGACGGCAGTCGATAATCTGCGCAATGGTGCGGTGAAAGTCGTCGTCCAACAGCAGGAATTCCTGCGTTTGCTGGCTTTTTGCCGCCAGCCGCTGGCGTTGCAGGTTATGTTCCAGCAGTGCCAAATCACTCGCGGTGGCGACCATTGCGGCGCGGCGCACGACGGCTGTTTCGACGGCTTCGCGGATAAAACGCCCGTCGGCCACCCGTTTGGCAGAGATTTTCATCACGAAGGTGCCGCGCTGAGGTAATACCTGCACCAGACCGGCTTCCGCCAGTTTGATAAAAGCCTCCCGCACCGGCTGGCGCGATACGTTAAAGCGGTTAGAGATCTCTTTCTCTGACAGCAACGCACCAGGTGGGATGGCGCAGGTGACAATGTCCTGACGCAGAGTGCGGTAAATCTGCTGATTTACCGGCACATTGTTGAGAAATTCGTAGGGTTCAGTCATGGGCTAATTGACTTTTTCAGCAGCGAGAATAGCGCAATAGTACCATGACTTTTCTCAGGATTTTGAGATTGTTAATGCATCCGCCACAGCCGTCTGGGTGAAGCGCTCAGCCCGAATTAACATGTTCCCGGCAGTACCTTTTCTTATAGGCCGCGGGTGTGATGCCCAGCAGCTTGCGAAATACCCGGCGGAAATAGGCGGCATCATTAAAACCAGTGCGCGCAGCAATGTCAGCCAGACTGCCGTTTTCGGTCAGCAACAACGTTTCTGCCACTGAGACGCGCTGCTGGTGCAGGGCATCGGTTAGCGTGAGGTTAAACGTGGCGCGAAATACGCGTCCGAGATAGTCCGCATTACAGTGCAACAATGCTGCCAGTTCAGCCGTGCCCAGCGCCTGATGATAACGAGTGGCGATCAGTTGTCGGGCTTTATAGGCCAGCGCCGTACCGGGGCCATCAGCGGCCGGAACGCCAGCTGGAGCCTGCCCGATCTCTTGTAATAGCAACAATAAAAAAAGCGCCAGCGAGGGGCTTTGCGCACCGCGCTGCTGTTCATCTAAAAATAATCTGAATAGCGCTAATACTCTTTCGGCATCGCGGACTTTACTCTGTTGTGGAATATTTAGCTGTAAATCGGGATTATTTTGCTGACGTTGTAAAATATCGAAGTGCAACCAATAAAATTTTAATTGTGGATCAAATATTCCCGCGCCCTGATGTTTTTTGCCGGGAAATAAAATCAGACTCTCTCCGGCCTGTAAATCAAAAGAGTTATTCTCCTCCTGTAATGAAAGGGTTCCGCGGACCACATAAATTAGCTCGAACGAGGTAAGCGTGCGAGTCGGATGTGTGCCGATACCGCGTGAGATAAACAGGCCGCCGTTTTGCACACGCAGCGGGTAACTGACGGGAACAGAAAGCATTTTATTTTCCGTGCAAAGGTTATGAGACAGTGGGTATGAACCTGAAGCTAAATAACTGCGCTTAATACCGCTCCACTTTTGTTAACCCATGTTTGTTGCCAGGGAAAGGTGAAGCGGCTTTCATAAATTGTCTGACATTGTTCAGTAATTGCCACATCGTTCTGCAGCGATGATT
>BHES01000176.1 GCA_003864575.1 Enterobacterales bacterium | reverse complement strand
CCTCCTCCCCCTGCGAAGGGGGAGGTTGGGAGGGGGTTTGGCATAAAAAACCGAGATTTACATGTGATACCCCACCCCAACCCTCCCCTTGGCAGGGGAGGGAGCAGGACGGCTCTTGTTGTAAATCCTCAGGTTTTGTATTGGGCCGCTCTGCCCCTATAATGACTATTATTCTTATTTAAGGCGCAGCCGCACTCCCCGTATGGATATTAAGCAACTGATCTACCTCTGTAACCTCGAGCGTGAACGGCATTTCGGCCGGGCGGCGGAGGCGAGTTTTGTCAGCCAGCCGACGCTGTCGATGCGGCTGAAAAATTTGGAGAAAGAGCTCGGTCTGAACTTGATTAACCGCGGTAATAACTTTGAAGGTTTTACGGCGGAAGGGTTGCGTGTACTGAGCTGGGCACGGGAAATCGTGTCGGTGTATGAAGGGCTGAAGCTGGAAGTGGAATCCCTTAAGCAGGGGCTGAGCGGTACGCTGCGTATTGGCGTTATGCCGCAGTGCAGTATTTCGCTGGCCCGTCTGATAAAAACCGTCAGCGACGAACATCCGGGCCTGGACTACCGCGTCGCGGAGGTCAGCGCCGATCAGTTGATTGAGGCGCTAAGCAGCCACGCCGTTGATATCGGTATTGGTTTCTTCGAATTCTCCACGCTAAATGAACTGCGTTTTCAGGTCGTTCCCATCGATGACGGCGGTGTGGATGTGGTTTATCACCCCGACCATTTTCCACATTTGGAGAAGACGGAATGCCTCAGTACTGAGGAAGCGGCCAAACTGCCGCTCTGTCTGTCGGAGCCCAGCCGCTATTTCCGTCGTTATCTGGATAACCATTTTCGTCAGGCAGGCTTGCAGCTACACCCGACGCTCGAAAGTACCTCGATTTTTCAGCTGATGCAGGGCGTTTTCGTAGGGCTTGGCTGCGCGCTGGTTCCCCGTGGTCATCTGATTGATGAGATGCACCCGGCGCTGAAGCGCTGCGCATTAGACATTCCACCAATGAGCCGCCACGCGGCTATGGTAGTGGCTGAAGCCGGGCGTGCGACGCCGCTGGCCCAGCACTTCTTTAATGCCGCCGCATTGTGGATTGCCCAACAGCCCTCCGTTGCGCAAAAATAAGGCTAATCCCGAAAAGATCATGTCATTCCCGCCAAAATAATGCGTTTCCTCAACATTCAGCGACCTTTTCCTATTGATGAATTGGCTGGCAGGGGGCAAGCTTTACCGGTCTTTGCGTTGGGTAAAATGAAATTAATGGGGCTATACATGAAAGCATTAAAAATGACAGTACTGGCTATCGCGGCAAGCGGTTGTTTATTGGCGGGCGCAGCGCAGGCCAGTAACCTGTTGAGTTCATTACAGGATGCAGCGAATCAGGAGCTAAATAGTGGCAGCAGCAGCACGAGCTCCACCGCCTCCCTAACTTCTCTGCTCAACGGCGGCAACAGCGCCCTGACGTCAACCAGCGCCACCAATGCGGCCGGTGTTCTACAGTACTGCGTTAAAAATAACGTGCTGTCTCAGGCCAGTACGGAGGGTGTTACAGATAAACTCCTAAGTAAGCTGGGGATCCAGAATGCCTCCGGCGCGCAAAGCCAGGATTATCAAAATGGACTGGGGGGGTTACTGCAAACCGGTAAAAACCAGACAGTGGATTTGAATAATCTGGGTAGCGGTTTGACACAGGTGAAAGATCAAGTGAAGCAGAAAGCATGTGATATCGTGCTGAAACAGGCTAAGTCCTTTATCTGATCCCTCATTTTTTCTGATTACAAAAAGGCCCCTGATTTTCATCAGAGGCCTTTTTTGTTACTGCCGTGGCGACGGTGGTTACTGCGGGTAGGGCACCCACGAACCGCCGTTTAACCGGATGTAAATTTTCCCCTGATACTCCATCACTACGGAGTTCTCATTCTCAGACACTAGCGGAGTCTGCGGCAGATCACCACTGAGTGATTTCCAGTCAACCGTCGGGGCGGTAAAGAGTTTGCCATCGACTGAACGGGCCACCAGTTCTGAAATTGCCATATAGCTGCTTGGCTGATCAATTTTCAACGGAGCGGCAGGGTGCGGAGCCTGCATACCGAAGAATTTCACGCCAACCGGGATGTGGGTAATACCTGGGCTTGGAATATCGCGCAGACCGGAGATTTGCATCTTGTCACCGACCAACGCCGCGCCGTGTTCCGGCACCACAACCAGCATCACTTTGCGGCCCGATTTATCCAGCTGATCCATAAAGGTGTTGAGCTGGTTAAGTAAGGTCTGCGCCCGCGAACGGTAATCCGCCCCTTTATTGCTGCCGACATAACGGTTGCCGTCATGCAGCGGGATCAGGTTGAAGAAGGTTGCCGTTCGGGCTGTACCGGCTTTTTGCTGATTCGCCAGCCAGCGGCTAAACAACTCACCGTCGTTAAAAATCGGCGAACCGTCAAACGAGGTCAGCTCATGGCCAAGACCCACCTGAGACATAATTGGTGCCTGCATGTTCGCATCATCACGCAGATTGCCAATGTAATTACCGAATTCACCCGTGTGGTCCATGGTCAGCTGTGAGCTAAAACCGAGCTTCGCCAGATCGTCGAACAGATAACATTGCTGCCCTGTTGCCTGATACAAGTCGTGATGGGAAGACTGACCGCAACTGGCGCGAAGTAGACGAATAGAGGCAGGGCCGCTGTACGCCGTGGCGGAGTTAAAGTTGCTGAACACCATGTCAAAGCGCGACCACAGTGGCGAATTGGATAAATTCACCGCATCAAGATCGGCCCAGGCCAGTGAGCAGATGTTGATCACCAACAGATCAAACGGCTGGGCATCCGCAGGTAAGGCTTCCGGGAACTGCGTCTTGCGGGTATGTTCACGCTGATAAAACTGTTGTAAATAGGCGTTGAGGTTGTCATTGGTTGGCGGACCGCTGACCGTGTTCGGCAACGTCTCAGGCGATGGGGCTCCGGCGGCCGGTGTACTGACAGGCGTCTGAGTCTTGGCGACTGCCGCCACCGGCGCAGAAGACAGGCCCGGCAACACCAGCAAGCTCAGATTAAGCCACAACAGCACGGCGACGGTCAGCGTTGTGATGCGGATCCACTGCGAAACAAACAGGTAGCCGACCAGCAGAACGAACGCGGCACCCACCCACTGCCAGTTAATAAAACGGTCAGCCAGTTCGAGCAGATAATCCATGCTAAAGCCGGTGACGTCAGCGCCCTGGCTGACAATCGAACGCCAGCCTGGCAGCCAGGTGTCGTGGTAGAACAGCGCCAGCCCAAACGGCAGAGCCAGCCACTGACGCCAGCGATGTAAACGCAGAGACGGCAGCGGAAACAGCAGGCATGCCGCAAAGACCAGATTGCTTAACGCATCAAAATTGAGATAACCCTGCCAGAGCAGAATAAATTTAAGCAAGAAATAGTAGTTCCAAGCGCCTAAACCACGCCAGGATTGCCAGATCCGCAATTGCGGTGAACCGGATTTAAGTTCATTCATCATGATGGTGTGTTCGATTTCCCGTTCGAAGAGAGAGGGGCTTTCAGGTTTTTAGCCGTAATAGGGGTCAGATAGCGCGGAGAGAGATAGCGTGCAGCAAAATCTCTTTTCCATGCCGGTAACCGGCGGCGCAGCATCATACCCAAAGGGATAAAAATCGCGGCGGCCAAAATAAAGATCTCAATAATGTCGTTGATATTCATCAGCGCTATTCCTGCCCGTCGCGTAGGGATTCGTCAAGATGAAGGGGGGGTTCTGCCACGGAACGGGTAACAGGGGTATCACTGAGCGTAAGAATGAGCGGTTCAGGCAAATGAACCGAGGTACGCTGCTGTGGCAGAGTCACCGGTGCCGTGACCTGCTGCGGGCGCAAAATTTGCTCCGGTAAGATCTTTTTAGCCGCCAGTCGGCGCACCTCAGACTGAATGTCGCGCTCCTGATGCCACAGCGTGCGGCTGGCAAAGACTTCATCAACCGGCAGACTGAACAGGGAGGTCAGGACGTTATCGACATCACTTACCTGACAGTTTGACAGAAAAAGGTACAGATGACGCTCGGTCAGCGTGATCACGTCGCCATCACGGCGCAGGTGACAAAGCGAAATGGCCTGCTGCGGTGAAATACCCGAGACCGGACGCAGGGAGATCAGCAAACCGCGCGCCTCGCTGGCCAACGTAGTGTGACTCCATATGGCCTGCATGACTTGGCAGAACGTCGGCAACGGAAGGAAGCCTTTATGGTGCGTCGGCAATCGTCCCTCAAGCAGTTGCTCGATGTTATCGGACACCTGGCGGGTAAAGCTCAGTTGCTGGATGTCATCGAGCAGGGTGAGAAAACTGGAGAGTCGTGCCGCATGAGGAACCACCAGATTGGCACCACAGGCCTGTAACAGCCGCTGGTCGATGTAGCGCAATGACGCGTGCATCTCACGAACGGCAATTTTCAGCCCGTTACCCCGCTGGATACGCAGGGAGTGAATTTGCCGCGCCAGCAACTCCACTTCATCATTACTGCGTAGAGAAAAAATCAACGTGGCCGATCGCGCATGCATTCCGCGGTCGGTCAGCAGGGTGTTGTCGTCAAACAGCTGCCAATTTTCCGATAATGGCGGAGCGCCTTCAAGCACATCGCGCTGCGCCAAATATAGCCACTGATCGTCGCTGAGAGTATTGACGCTGTTCGTCCCGGCAGAATGGGGTTGTATTCCCCAGCCGTGATCGCATTTTTGTAATGAATAGGAGTTATTGGCATCGACTCCAAAATTATTATGCCACCAGGAGATGATAAATTGGGCAGGAACAATATCGGTCTGAAGGCTGGAAAGTCCATATATGAGGCGATGATGTGTATTAAGCATAGCCTTCAGGGCGCAGCTGACATGACCATGACAGATAATAAGCAGCGTACAATTTTTATGCTTTGCCAGCACTGACATTGCCTTCAGCCATGCGCTAAATTCTTTCTCGTCCAGATTTTCCCAGGCCGTGGCGGGGAACAATAGGACAATCAATTGATTACGGGTATGGCTAACGCGATTTAAATCATCCGGCAAAGTGAGAAAGGC
>BHES01000175.1 GCA_003864575.1 Enterobacterales bacterium | reverse complement strand
TATCGATCTGGTCGAATGCACGAGCAGAACCGCCGTAGGTTTTAGCCAGAACGGTGGTGATTGCAGCAGTCAGGGTAGTTTTACCATGGTCAACGTGGCCGATAGTACCAACGTTAACGTGCGGTTTTTTACGTTCAAACTTTTCTTTAGACATCGATTGTCCCTCTAAGACACGGTTAAATCGGTGGTATCACCACATCAACCAAGCGTTTGCTTGATAAATTATTTTACAGAAAGAAAATCAGGAGGGAAGATTAGGAAGTGGTGCTGATAGGCAGATTCGAACTGCCGACCTCACCCTTACCAAGGGTGCGGTCTACCAACTGAGCCATATCAGCACATCTTGGAGCGGGCAGTGGGAATCGAACCCACATCATCAGCTTGGAAGGCTGAGGTAATAGCCATTATACGATGCCCGCATCTTGGAACTCGGCTACCTGATTGTTCTGAAGAACATGAAGACGGGGGATAAGGAAATGAGACACTTAAACCTCACCTTCACTTACAACGTACTTGACATTGTAAGCTGCCTTATTGCTAAGGCTCGTTTGGTGGTGGGGGAAGGATTCGAACCTTCGAAGTCGATGACGGCAGATTTACAGTCTGCTCCCTTTGGCCGCTCGGGAACCCCACCTAATTTTAAGTACTTGATTGGTGCCGGCACCAAGAGTCGAACTCGGGACCTACTGATTACAAGTCAGTTGCTCTACCAACTGAGCTATGCCGGCATCAAGTGCTGCGCATTCTAGGGAGACTTGACGGGGTATGCAACAAAAAAATTGCGTCTTTCTCTCTATCGCTCATGTTTTATGCGAAAAACAATGATAAATACGTTTTACTCTGCTTTTAAGCCTAAATATTGCGCAAACCACTCTTCTTAAAATTAGAGCCAGATACCCTCCCTCGCCGAATAACGTCTCTTGGGTAGGCGTGGCACAATTACTTTTACACAAAAGACAGTGATGCTGCACCACTGCGGCTGCCAAGCACCATTCTAGTGCTCCTTTTCCTTCCTCCCACAAAATATGCCGGTGGTATAGAGCATCTATGAAGGCACATCCATAACTGGCTTAACTCTTGCAAGATCATTATCCAATGCATTTACGCTCACGAGCCATCGAGCCCGCCTTATAGGAGGAAGACTATGAAAGTCGTTCTATTAAATGCAGCCACCCTGCCCGTTTACAGGAGCGAGCTCGCGTCACTATTAATAAAAGTTATCGGAGAAGGTGCTCTGCAGGGATTTGAGCCGTCATTATCCTTTCAGAAGGCAGAGGACTTCTTTCACGACCTCAGGCCACAGATCACGCAGCAATACGTTATGTTATGGATAGCCCGGGACCATAACGGAGTGATAGGCACTGTACAGCTAAAAATGGATGGTAAACCAACAGATAACCAACCTGGGCCGGGAACTGTGAGTACCCTGCTCGTTCATCCTGCAGTTAGACGTTCCGGTATTGCCAGAAAAATGATGCATGAACTGGAAGAGGCGGCTACGTGGCTTCGTTGTGACATGCTGTTATCGGACCTTCAGTCAGGTACCGGAGCTGAGTCTTTCTATCGAGCTCAAGGTTATCGCTGTTGCAGCACGTCAGGAAAGCATTCCAGCTCTCTTCACTATAACGCCCACTCAGATGCGATGTATTACAAACCTTTGTGACAAGTCCTTGCCTGATGGGAAAGGCCGCTCCGGTGGAGCAAGTCCTCTTTTTTTCTTAAAAATTTTTTAACTCAATCAAAGAAATCGATAAGTTATAAGAAAAATGTCCACGGCGAAAACTAAGCTGTCTATAATAGGCGGCTGGTTTACTGTCTGGACTTGGCGTGCGGCGCCTATCCTGACCTGCGCTAACAGGCAGACTTTAACTTATGAAAAAAAGAGACTTATCTTTGGCAACCCCTTACCTGCAGTTCGACAGAGCTCAGTGGGCAGCCTTGCGTGACTCAGTTCCACTAACGCTCAAAGAAGCTGAAATCGTGAAACTGAAAGGTATCAATGAGGATCTATCCCTTGAGGAAGTCGCGCAAATCTATTTGCCACTTTCACGCCTTCTCAATTTTTATATCAGCTCCAACCTCCGTCGCCAGGCTGTTCTTGAACAGTTTTTAGGCACCGATGGTCAAAAAATTCCTTACGTGATCGGTATTGCTGGCAGCGTGGCCGTGGGTAAGAGTACCACCGCACGCGTCCTGCAGGCATTGTTGAGCCGCTGGCCAGAACACAGGTCCGTTGAGCTGATCACGACAGATGGATTCTTGTATCCCAACAAAACGCTTCAGGAGCGTGGGATCATGAAGAAGAAGGGATTTCCGCAATCTTACGATATGCATCAGTTGGTCAATTTTGTTTCTGAGGTCAAGTCTGGCGCAAAAAGTGTCAAAGCCCCCGTTTACTCCCACCTTATTTATGATGTAATACCGGAAGGTAATAAAGTCATCGAGCAGCCAGACATTCTTATTCTTGAAGGGCTGAATGTTTTACAAAGTGGTATGGATTATCCTCACGATCCACATCGCGTATTTGTCTCCGACTTCGTCGATTTTTCAATCTATGTAGATGCTTCGGAAGATTTATTACAAGGCTGGTATATAAATCGTTTCCTTAAATTCCGTCAGGGCGCATTCTCAGATCCCGATTCTTATTTCCATCACTACGCGAAACTTCCCGAAGAAGAGGCAGTGAATATTGCCACGCAATTATGGAATGAAATCAATGGATTGAATTTAAAGGAGAATATACTTCCCACCCGTGAGAGGGCGAGTTTAATTATGACAAAAAGCGCTAACCATGCTGTTGAAAATGTCAGATTAAGGAAGTAAGAATAATTAAAGGAGGGCAGCCGCCCTCCTCAATGATATTTAACGGCCGCGGAGTGATATTTCCCCACCAATAAAAGGCTTAATGATGCCATCCTGCTCCAGTAATAACGCCCCCTGCTGATCAACCCCACGCTCAATACCATGGATTTCCTGCTCGCCTATTAGTAACTTAACAGGGCGATCGAGGAAGTTATCCAACCTGCGCCAACGAGTAATAAAGGGCAGTAATCCTTCAACTTCAAATTGACGCAGTGCAGAACGGAGTTCTTGTAAAAGTGTAGCAGTCAGCTGATTGCGGTCGATATTTACACCCGCTTCTTGCAAGTTTATCCACCCCTGGTCAATTGAATCAGCAGCGGGTTCACGCATCTTCAGATTGATCCCTGCGCCAATGACTAGTTGCGCGGCATCACCGGTTTTCCCGGTCAATTCGACTAAAATACCGGCCAGTTTGCGATCTTTCAGATAGAGATCGTTGGGCCATTTTACGCGAACATCTTCTGCACCTAACTTCTGCAATACTTCCGCCATGACAATGCCAATCACCAGGCTCAGTCCCATCGCAGCAGCAGGCCCCTGATCGAGCTTCCAATACATGGAGAGATATAAGTTCGCACCAAAAGGTGAAAACCACTTCCTTCCACGCCGTCCCCGGCCGGCTTGCTGATATTCAGCGACACATGCATCCCCAGACATAAGCTGGCTGATTCGATCGAGTAAATATTGGTTAGTTGAATCAATAACAGGTAATACGCTAACCCGCCCTTCTGGTAAGGCAGCAAGGATCTCCTGTTCATCTAATAGTTGGATAGGAGACGGCAGGCTATAACCTTTCCCTGGAACAGTGAAAATATCCACTCCCCAGTCTCTTATTGTCTGGATATGCTTGTTGATAGCAGCACGACTCATGCCCAACTTTGCACCCAGTTGTTCACCAGAGTGGAATTCCCCATCTGCCAGGATGGAAACGAGATGAAGTGGAACGGTGATATCCTTCATGATAACGCCTCAACTGCGTTGGTTTCGCCACAGGCTGAAATAAAACGCACCTCAGGCTCTAGCCAGACAGCAAAATGTCCGGCAACTGCATTACGTACATGCCTGGCCAACGCCTTCACATCATCACCGGTCGCACCATCTTTGTTAATCAACACTAAAGCCTGCTGCTGGTGAACCGAAGCTCCCCCCAGACAGAAACCCTTCAACCCAGCCTGCTCAACCAGCCAACCGGCGGCAAGCTTCACTTGTCCATCCTTCTGAGGATAATAAGGCATCGTCGGATACTGGCGCTTCAGCTTCTCAGCGAGAGCGATGTTCACAATAGGATTTTTGAAAAAGCTACCCGCGTTGCCGGTAACCGCTGGGTCAGGAAGCTTGCTGCGACGCATTTGACATACAGAGTCGAATATTTGTTGTGGTGTGACGCTGGCAGGTTCCAGCTTGGTTAAATCACCATAGGTCAGTTTAGGCTGCCAGTTTTTACTTAATCTGAGTCCTACCGCGATAATTGCATAACCATCGCGGTAGTCATGCTTGAATATGCTCTCACGATAACCGAACTGACACTCACTGGTGCTCAGGCGAATAACATCTCGAGTTTCAAGATTCATTACGTCTACATACTCACATAGACTTTGTAATTCGATGCCATAAGCCCCGATATTTTGGATCGGCGCAGATCCAACACAACCAGGGATAAGTGCCAGATTTTCGAGCCCAGGAATATTGTGGCTCAGGGCATAAACAACCAGCTGATGCCAGTTCTCACCGGCCCCGACATGCAGTAACCAGTCTTTAGTCCACTCAGTCACCTCAATACCCTTAATGCGGTTGAGTACGACGACCCCGGCAAAATTTTCCAGGAATAACACATTGCTACCTTCTCCTAATAACAGGAATGGGCGCTTGGCTTTTTGCGCCGTCCCCCAAGCAGCCACCAGATCATCAGGGCTGTGCGCGGTGATGATTTCAGTGGCGTCGGCAACAATAGCGAAGGTATTTAAAGCCTTTAAAGACGTGTCGTGACTCGACATAAACTAATTACTCATTCGTTACTTATTTACACTCAGTTTAACTGATCCGGTGACCTGTCGTGCAGAGAGTTTTGTTGGCATCATTAGGATATCGGCCACAGAAAAGTCATCGGACGGGATAAACCGTCAATATCTGCCTGCAAAATCCCCATAGCAAAAAACCCCAGTCTTTCGACTGAGGTTTTCCACTAATTTGATGCCTGGCAGTTCCCT
>BHES01000174.1 GCA_003864575.1 Enterobacterales bacterium | reverse complement strand
CAAAAAGGGTGAGCCATTCTTCGCGCGAACGGATGTTTCTCATGGGGTTGCTCCTTGTTAATGATCAGGGGCGCCAGCATGACGATGCATCGAGAGTAATAACAGGTGGGGATTTAACGACGCTTACGTTTGAGCGGCGCGTGACCGATACCGAAATTGACTGGATGCTGCGTAACGCCTGATCCGGCGGAGGAACCTGGGGTATTGTTATCCTGTGGCGTGCGGGGAATTGTGCTGCGTTTATTGATCCTGCTCACCGCAGAGAAAGAAATTGCTACTGAAGGCCTCAAGATCTTGTCATCAACCCTCGATTTAGTGCAAAATACGGCACATGCAGAATAACCGACGCTTTAAGGCGCCGGTTATTTTTTTTGCATTGTACGGTATGCAAACTAATTCAACAGAGGCCGGACCCAGATCCGGATAGATAACCAGGTTCGTGTGTGACCCCAAATCAATAAACGGTCACCACTATGAGGAAATGCATGATGGGGCAATATTTTAAACCTGTACCGGTGCCCGCCGGTATCTTTGTCAGCTGCGGCAAACTGCGCTCAGCCTTTATGTCCGTGTTCAGCGATGTAAAGATCAATCCCCCGTTTCCTGGTTATCCAACACGAAGTCAGCCCTGTACTTTGCGCACGGAGGCGTTTACACGCCCGGTGTTTGCAAATCAGGGAGGGCTGAGCCATGTCTGCTAATGTCTCAACTGCCGCTCCGGCAACTAATCGCGTACAGCTGCGTAAAACCCTGACCCTGGTTCAGGTTGTGATGATGGGCCTCGCCTATCTGCAACCAATGACCATTTTCGATACCTTCGGTATTGTGTCGGGCCTGACTGACGGTCACGTCGCCACCGCGTATATCTTCGCGTTGATCGCCGTACTGTTTACCGCCGTAAGTTATGGCAAGCTGGTGAAACGGTTCCCGTCCGCCGGTTCTGCTTATACTTACGCGCAGAAAGCCATCAGCCCGCACGTTGGTTTTATGGTTGGCTGGTCATCCCTGCTGGACTACCTGTTCATGCCGATGATCAACATCCTGCTGGCGAAAATTTACCTGGAAGCTATCTTCCCAGGCGTGCCGTCGTGGATCTTCGTCACTGCGCTGGTTGCGCTGATGACCGCCTTCAACCTGCGCGGTATCAAGGTTGTTGCTAACCTCAACAGCATCATCGTGGTGGTTCAGGTAGCCATTATGGTGGTGTTCATGGGCTTGCTTATCCATGGCGTGTACATGGGTGAGGGCGCAGGTACGCTGACCAGCACCAAACCGTTCTTCAGTGAAAATGCACAAGTGGTGCCGATGATCACCGGGGCGACGATACTGTGCTTCTCGTTCCTGGGCTTCGACGGTATCAGCTCACTGTCTGAAGAGACGCCGAACGCCGGTAAAGTGATCCCGAAAGCGATTTTCCTGACCGCATTGATTGGCGGCGTGATTTTCGTGGTGGTTTCGTACTTCCTGCAACTCTATTTCCCGGACATCTCACGCTTCCACAATCCTGACGCATCACAGCCAGAAATCATGCTTTACGTGGCCGGTAAGTTCTTCCAGTCCGTGATCCTGTGCTTTAGCTGCGTGACCGTTCTGGCTTCTGGCATGGCGGCACACGCGGGCGTTTCCCGTCTGCTGTACGTGATGGGCCGTGATGGCGTATTCCCGGAGAAAATCTTCGGTTATGTGCATCCGAAATGGCGCACCCCGACCTTTAACGTCGTGCTGGTGGGCGTGGTCGCGATGTCTGCGGTGACTTTTGATCTGGTGACCGCAACGGCGCTGATTAACTTCGGTGCGCTGGTGGCTTTCACCTTCGTTAACCTGTCGGTTATCTCGCAGTTCTATATTCGCGAGAAGCGTAACAAGACCTTCAAGGATCACATCAACTACCTGGTTCTGCCGGTCATTGGTGCGCTGACCGTCGGTGCGCTGTGGATAAACCTTGAAGTCAGCTCAATGACATTGGGTCTGGTGTGGGGCGCGATTGGTTTGGGCTATCTGGCCTTCATCACCAATCTGTTCCGGCAGAGTCCACCGCAAATGAGCGGTGAGATATTGCCAGAGGCATAAAAATGAGAGGGACCCGTAAGGGTCCTTTTTTTTGCTCTTTGGAAAGAGCAGGAAACGGTTTTGGTTTTAGGCTTGCAACTTCAACTTCAACTTCAAATTCAGGGCCTTGGGTTGCCACCCAAACTGGCCCAAAGGGGATTTAAACGAATCCCCTTTGGAATCCCGCGTTTTTGCGCTGAAAGATCGAGACTTCGCAGGTCACAATGGCCGTGTTTCAGGTATCACGGTGATAGCCGTAAAATGTCAGCCCTGCGGGCTTCCCGGCTGCGGGTTCGAGCCAACGGTAAGGATGTTGTCTCTCCACCGACTTGCCGGTGACATTTTGAACACGGCCGATACTTTTTTAAATTCAAATTCAAATTCAAATTCAAATCCAAAACTAAAGCTGTTTTTATCTTTAAAAAAGCCTGGGCCGCATTCAGAAATGGCGCTGAGCAAGAGGTTCGAGACCTATGGCTCGAACCCGAAGTGAAGGCACCGCAACGCGGCGGTATTTCGCGGCTATAACAACGGCACCTGAAACACGGCCACCCCGATTCAGCGATAGCGCGGAGTTTAAGAGCCGGGGGTTCTTAGGGGCGGCGGCGATTGGCCGCCCCTAAGGCCCGTTTGGGTGGCAACCCAAGGTCTTTCTCTTGAATTTGAATTTAAAGATTTAAAGCGAAGTGGCCGCTCTGCCACCAAAACCTTATGCCACCAACTTCTTCCCGTAGTCAAACAGCGCCTTGAGAAGTGCCGTCTTCTCTGCATCTTCTTCGTGCAGGTTGTACAGCGATTCGAGCTGTAAAATGTAGTCCTGCACCCGTTCGGCACTGAGTTTATCCCGGCGGTGTTCCTGCCAGCGGCGCTGTTCGGCGTCGGTCAGGGTGGCGGGGAAGTTACGGGCGCGATAGCGGAACAGCAGCGTTTCGATGCGGGAGTCGTTGAAGGTCAGATCCAGCGCGGGCAGATTTTCAGGTTTGGTTTCCAGAACAATGCGCATGGCGGCGCGGTCGGCGTCGCTGAAGAATCCGTCGTACAGGCGGGCATCAACGTCGTCGGAACCTTTGAATGGCTCGGCGTCGGCGTACAGCGCCACCACTTTTTCACGTATCTGAGTATTCTGGCGCAACAGCTGCAAGTTTTGCAGGCAGCGCTCACGGTCGATACCCAGACGTTCGGCATTTTCCGGCAACAGCGTTTTCGCCGGAGCCAGCACCGGACATTTGTTAATGTGCAGCAGCTTGACGGGCAGCGGTGATTGACCCGGTTCGAGCGCATCGCGGCGGGTGTACAGCCGTTCGCGCATCTGTTCGGCATCCAGCTCCAGCAGTGGCGTCATATCACCGCCTAAATCACAGACAATCACCGCATTTTTGTTCTCAGGGTGCCACGCCAGTGGCGCAACCCAGGCGGTATTGCCGCGCGCTGCGCCAAACATCCCTGACACATGCACCAACGGGGTCATGGCAGGAATGTCGATCAATGCGTTGATCTTGTGCTTATTACGGTGCTCAAGCAGGAAGTCAAACAGGCGAGGCTGGGCTTGTTTCACCAACTTCGCCATGGCGATAGTGGCGTAAACGTCGGCCATGGCGTCATGTGCATTTTCATGCTCGATGCCGTTAGCTTTGGTCAGATGCTCAAGGCGGAAACTCGGGAAACCATCGTCGTTTTCCGGCCATTGAATGCCGTCCGGCCGCAGAGCATAACAGGCGCGCATGACATCCAGCAGATCCCAGCGTGAATTACCATATTGCCAGCTGTAGGCATAAGGATCGTAGAAGTTACGGTAAAAAATATTGCGGCTGACTTCATCATCAAAACGAATATTGTTGTAGCCGACAATACAGGTGCCCGGCACGCTGAACGCTTTATGAATGTACGCGCTGAACTGTGCTTCACTCAGCCCTTTTTCCAACGCCAACTGGGGTGTTATCCCGGTTATCATCACCGCTTCCGGCTCCGGCAGATAGTCGTCAGACGGGCGACAGTAGATCACCAGCGGCTCTTCGATGATATTGAAATCCTGGTCGGTGCGCACACCGGCGAACTGCGAAGGGCGGTCCAGCGCCGGGTTCTTGCCAAAAGTCTCGTAATCATGGAAGTAGAACGTTTTTTGCGGCTTGTCTGACATTGCGGAGTTGACCCTTAATCGCGGCTGGTTGTAATGATATGGCATGGCGAACAGCCGTTAAGGATAACATTCAGCGCCGAGATGTCATGAGGAAATCTGTCAGCCTGCGGCATGTCCTGGAGATCTGTCGTTTATTCACCTAAAGTTTGATTAAACACCGCTAAAACCACGGTGATCCCCTGTAATAACTCGGCTAAACTAGCGGCCTTTGATTCTTCTGCCACTGATGGCATTTCGTGGAAATTGCTGCATGCGCCTGGACAAGAAAATCTCGCCGCTCGACAACGTGATTTACAGCCACTATCGCATCGCCCATGCGTTGCGTATTGCACTGGCGTTCGTCCTCACCTTCGTGATTGTGCGCCTGACCGAGATCCCCGAAGGCACCTGGCCGCTGATCACGTTAGTGGTGGTGATGGGGCCCATCTCATTCTGGGGCAACGTTTTACAGCGTGTTTCTGAGCGTATCGCCGGAACGGTATTCGGTTCGGCTTCCGGACTGATTGCGCTGTGGCTGGAGCTTTACTCTTTGCCGCTGATGTTGGCGTGGTGCGGCATCGTCATGTTTGTCAGTGGCTATCTGACGCTCGGTAAACGGCCTTATATGGCGTTATTGATTGGCGTGACGCTGGCGGTGGTGTGCGGTGCCGGGCCGGGAGATATGCATACGGCGCTGTGGCGTTCGGGTCACTGTTGGCACTGTTCTTCGCCAGTATTTATCCACAGCGTGCCTTTATACACTGGCGGATGCAGATGGCCGTCTATCTGATGTCCCTCAATAAGCTTTATACCCGTGGTCATTGAAAGTGCTTGATTATCCAGCTGATAAATATCATGCTCAGCGCGATGAAAATAGAGCTGACTGCAAAACAGAAGATTGCCCTTGAAGAGCTACAGCGTCAAAGTCGTGACC
>BHES01000173.1 GCA_003864575.1 Enterobacterales bacterium | reverse complement strand
AGTGGAAAGTTCGGGGCGCTATAGTGAACGCCTCGATGAAGATGACGTAACTGTATGATTTCTGGTTATAGAAAACAGTCGACCTCATACGGTTACAGCAGGAAATATGTTTATGCAACAACGCCCCGTTGAAGTTAAAACCGCCCCCGATCCTGTTAACGATCCAGACTCTACTCACCGGTAGCGTTAACATCTGTGATACAAATCACAAAGATAGCGCTACCAAAAATCCATCA
Organism: Enterobacterales bacterium; assembly: GCA_003864575.1. Lineage (GTDB taxonomy): Bacteria > Pseudomonadota > Gammaproteobacteria > Enterobacterales > Enterobacteriaceae > Ewingella. The sequence continues at coordinate 4,853 of BHES01000173.1, read as the reverse complement.
TCAGATTCTGTGATAGCGCTATCAAAAATAATCACCCTACGGTATTGGCCGCCGTTGTCGGATGGAAATAAGGATATACTTTGGCTACGAATTACCGATAATTCACCTCATCTGCCGCGATTTACCCCCGGAACCCGTACGGGAGTCCACGGATCGCGGCCCACTGTTTTCGCTATTATTATGCGCACGACGCGCAAGAGTCAGGATTGGGAATGTCGATTAACAAAAAACGACGCAGTACCGGAAGAGTCACGCTGGCCGATGTCGCGCTACTCGCAGGGGTCGGCAGCATGACCGTATCCCGGGCGTTACGAACGCCGGAGCAGGTATCCGATAAACTACGGGAAAAAATTGAAGAAGCCGTCAGTCAGTTAGGCTATTTACCCAATCAGGCCGCCAGTTCACTGGCTTCCGCCTCGTCTTACACCATCGCGATGATTGTGCCGAGCCTGTCGGAATCGGGCTGTGCGGAGATGTTTGCCGGCTTGCAAAAAATCCTGCAGCCTGCGGGCTACCAAATTATGCTGGCCGAATCGCAGCACCGGATGGATCGGGAAGAGAAACTGCTGGAAACCCTGCTCTCCTACAACCTGGCGGCAGCGATTTTACTCAGCGTGGAACACTCGCCTAACGTGCGTCACTGGCTGGATAATACCTCGATACCGGTGCTGGAAATCGGCGCACTGACCGATTCCCCCATCGATATGAACATTGGCATTGATAACGTCGAGGCGATGTATCAGCTAACAAAAACGGTGATCGACCAAGGCTATCAGAATATCGGTATGCTGTGCGCCAACCAGGAGCAGTGGATTTTCCAACAACATTTGCAGGGCTGGCACAAAGCCATGCTGCGGGCGCATATGTCAGTACATCGGGTAATTAACTCGGCAGAACCGGCCAGCTTTTCCACCGGCGCGCGTCAGTTACCGGAATTCCTGCTGGCCTGGCCTGAACTGGATGCGCTGGTCTGCGTTTCTGATGAACTGGCCTGCGGTGTCTTGTACGAATGCCAGAGAAGACGCATTAAAGTGCCGGATGATCTTGCCGTGGTGGGTTTTGGTAACAGTGACGTTAGCCGCGTATGCCAGCCGCCTCTGACCACCATTGCTATTCCTCACAGAGAGATTGGCACCCGTGCAGCGCAGGCCTTACTGGCCAGAATTCATGATGAAGAGTGGGAAGAAGTGACGATTGCCTCGTCTTTATGCAAACGGGATAGTTGTTGAATGTCTGCTACTGGGGCTGAAAAAACCAAACAGCGGGCGACATAAGCCGCTCCGCTGTTTTCTACATCACACTTCGCCCGTATTTTTGTCTTCTTCATCGACGATGGAGGATGAGAACGAGGAGCTCTCTACCGGCAGGGGATCGCCAGGTAAAATAGGTTGGTCACGCACCAGCGGCTTGCCGTGCTCTTTCTCGTTATTACGGGTCATCCACAGCGACAGCGCTTTGAGCGAATCCGGCGTAAATTCGTCACAACGCGCCGTGATCTCTTCCGGCGTCATCCAGCGAACCTCGTCGATTTCCTCTTCCTGTAAGGCAAAAGGACCGTGAGACACGCAGCTAAACAGTGCGCCCCATACGCGACATTTATTCGGCTCTTCGAAATAGAACATGCCGTGCTCAGCGAAAGGCACACCAGCAATGCCGAGCTCCTCTTCCGCTTCGCGTCGCGCTGAATCCAGCACCACCTCACCACTTTGCACTACGCCACCCGCCGTGGCATCTAACCAGCCGGGGAAGAAATCCTTGGTCTCGGTGCGACGTTGCACCAGGATATTACCCATACCATCGTGCACCACAATGTAGCTGGCACGGTGACGCAGGCATTGAGCTCGCATCTGTTGACGGCTGGCCTGGGCGATAACCTCGTTATCTTCATTGACGATATCAACCCATTCGCCGGTGTCGGTGTTCTGCTCTTGTTCCGCCATCCTATGAAACCTTCTCTTTGAGCGCACGCGTAGGCGCAATTGTTGTTCAGTCAGGGGAATTTTATCACTGACTCAAGACTTTCTATCGGTAAGAAAGCGAGTGTCCGCTGATTCTATCTGTCTCTTCGGGTGGGCTTCAATAGCAACGGGTGCGCTGTCGATATCTAAAACCTATGACACCCACTGCGGGAAACCATCAGATTTGTCTCACTGTAGCGTGACACCTTAGCTGTTATGTTAACCTAAGGTTGCATTTTTTTAGGCGAATACCCCTCGCATAACTAAAAAATGCATATTTTCTAATCGCTTAGACGCATCCAGCCCTGCCGAGCGGTGGTGACACACCGACGGACAGAGAATCAAATAACGCAGGAGGCAACATGATTGATCTTTATTACGCACCAACACCCAACGGTCACAAAATCACGCTATTTCTTGAAGAAGTGGGGTTGCCTTACCGCGTTCATCGCATTGATATCAGCGCTGGGGATCAATTCAAGCCCGAGTTTTTAGCCATCTCCCCGAACAACAAAATCCCGGCCATTGTTGACCACCAACCCGTCGATGGTGGTGCGCCTCTTAGCGTCTTTGAATCCGGGGCTATTTTGCAATATCTGGCGGAGAAAACCGGAAAGTTGCTGAGCCAGGAGCTGCGCGAACGCACCCTGACGCTCGAATGGCTATTCTGGCAGATGGCAGGATTCGGCCCGATGCTCGGACAGAATCACCACTTCACGCATTACGCCCCGCAGCCTGTCCCCTACGCCATCGAACGTTATCAGCAGGAGACCAAACGCCTGTACGGAGTGTTGAATACTCAGTTGGAGAAAAACGCCTACATTGCCGGGGAGAATTACAGCATCGCGGATATCGCGGCTTATCCGTGGGCAGTCTCTCACGAACGTCAGCGAATCAGTCTGGCGGACTTCCCAGCCGTACGTAACTGGTTCGAACGTATCAAAAACCGCCCGGCAACTGAAAAAGCCTATGCGGTCGCTGAACAAAAGTAAGGCCTGTCACCTCTGGCACTCGCCGGAGGTCTCTTCTTACACCGCGTTGACGCAAAATAAATACTGTGGGATGTGCTCTATATCGCGCGTTTAGCCACAGGAGTAACCTATGCTGAAAAGAAGCGTTCGCACACGCATTCAAACAGTTAAGGAGCCAGCCTATGCAAATCTTGATAACCGGAGCCACCGGTCTTATCGGACGCAGACTCACCGAATGCCTTCTCGGCCAATCTCACCGAATTACCGCCCTGACGCGTGCGCCGGAAAGAGCGGCGAAACTCCTTGGCCCTGAAGTGATGTTGTGGAAAACGTTGGACGATAAAACCTCACTCGATGGCTTCGATGCGGTGATCAATCTGGCGGGTGAACCCATTGCTGACAAACGCTGGACTAAAGATCAAAAACAGAAATTATGCGACAGCCGCTGGAAAATTACCGAGCGGCTGGCGACGCTGATTAACGCGAGCCAGAATCCGCCGTCGGTATTTATTTCCGGCTCGGCTGTCGGCTATTACGGCGATCAGGGCCAAGCGTTAGTGCCCGAGGATGAGCCGCCCAATAAGCAGTTTACCTGGCAGCTCTGCGCCCGCTGGGAAGCTCTGGCGCTGGCCGCAGAAAGCGACCGTACCCGCGTCTGCCTGCTGCGCACTGGCATCGTGCTGGCCCCAAAAGGCGGCGCGCTGGCAAAAATGGTGTTGCCGTTCCGCGCCGGACTTGGTGGCCCTTTCGGCAACGGCCAGCAATATATGCCATGGATCCACATCGACGACATGGTTAACGGCATCATTTTCCTGTTGATGCATGAAACCCTCACCGGACCTTTCAACATGGTATCCCCGTATCCGGCACGCAATGAGCAGTTCAGCGCCCTGCTCGGCGAAGTCCTGCACCGTCCGGCCTTTATGCGCGTCCCCGCCGGTGTCGTACGGCTATTGATGGGTGAATCCGCCGTTCTGGTACTCGGTGGGCAGCGCGCCGTACCAAGAAAGCTGGAAGATGCCGGGTTTGTGTATAGTCATCAGGATTTGAAAGAAGCCCTTCAGGATGTCCTCGGGGAGTAAGACGTGGAGCGTCGGCCCAGACCGGGCGAGTTTGAGTGCGACTCAGCTCGCTTTTAAATTCAAAAACAAGACCTTGGGCTGCCGCCCAAACTGGCCTTAAGGTCAAGACCTTGGGCTGCCGCCCAAACTGGCCTTAAGGGTGGCTTATCGCCGCCACCCTTAAGAATCCCGGGCTCTTTTAACTGCGCGCTATCGCTGAATCAGGGTGGCCGTGTTCCAGATATCTCGATTATAGCCGCAAACTCCGCCGCTACGCGATACTCTCCGTTCGGGCTTCAACCCGCGTAAAAACCACGCGGTTTTGCGCCTCTCCCTCGACGTCGTTTTGAATGCGGCCCGCACATTTTTAAAAAATCAAAACAGATCTTTTTTGGATTTGGATTTGGATTTGGATTTGGATTTGGATTTGGATTTGGATTTGGAAAAGCTTGGGCCGCATTCAGAAATGGCGCTGAGCAAGAGGTGGAAAACCGCGAGTCTTTTTTCGCGGGTTGTAACCCGCAGCGAAGGCACCGCAACGCGGCGACATTTTGCGGCTATCACAGTGGCATCTGAAACACGGCCATTGTGACCAGCGCAGCTGCTATTTTTAAAAGAGCTCGGATTCCAAAGGCCCGAGCGACTGCGGGCCTTTGGTCGGTGTGGGCCGACGCCCACGACCTTGAAGTTGAAATTGAAATTAAATTTTAACTGCATTTAAAAGCGGCTTTCGGACGCCACCGAGAACTCCGCCATCATTTTTACCAAATCTTGCATCCCGAGATTGACTTGATTAATCACGTCCCCGGCATTACGGCTGAGGGTGACGCCACCGCCAGCGCGGCTGACGCAGTTGCCCATGC
>BHES01000172.1 GCA_003864575.1 Enterobacterales bacterium | reverse complement strand
TCACGACTTTGACGCTGTAGCTCTTCAAGGGCAATCTTCTGTTTTGCAGTCAGCTCTATTTTCATCGCGCTGAGCATGATATTTATCAGCTGGATAATCAAGCACTTTCAATGACCACGGGTATATAGCAGGAAAGATAAGCACTTTAGTACCCAACACGAGCGAATTTATATGCTTTAAACTTATTCCTAATATTCGATTGTAAATAACTGTGACTTTTCCGCCGAAAACAAAATGCCACATCTCCCTGATTTTGTAGCACGTTTACAACCCAATGTTGGTCAACTCGCGGGTTATGATACAATTGATAACACAGTCGTTACGCTCACAATATACCTATGGAGTTGCCTTTTCATGGCTCAACTTTATTTTTACTACTCGGCAATGAATGCCGGAAAATCTACCTCTTTGTTACAGTCTTCATATAACTATCAAGAGCGCGGAATGCGCACGCTAGTATTAACTGCTGAATTTGACCATCGTTTTGGTGTGGGTAAGGTGAGTTCGCGTATTGGCTTATCCTCGCAGGCGCAGCTTTATAATAAAGAGAGTGATTTGTACTCGATGATAGCGCAGGAACACCGTGAACAAACTGTCCACTGTATCCTGATCGACGAAAGCCAGTTCCTCTCTAAGGCACAGGTCGCTCAGCTCACGGATATTGTTGATGAGTTGGATATCCCGGTACTTTGTTATGGTTTGCGTACCGATTTCCGGGGCGAGTTATTTGAAGGGAGCGAGTATTTGTTGGCCTGGGCTGACAAACTGGTTGAGCTTAAAACTATCTGCCATTGCGGCCGTAAGGCCAACCGTGTACTCAGGCTGGACGAGCATGGTGAACCTCTCCATGATGGCGCTCAGGTGGTTATAGGGGGCAATGAGAGCTATGTTTCGGTGTGTCGCAAGCATTTCAAAGAGGCGATGGCAGCATGCAGTTCTGATCCATCCGGAAAAGCCTGAAAGTCCTGAATTAGACTGTGTGCTTTTCCTGCCAATAAAAAACCCGCCGAAGCGGGTTTTTTGTTTTAGCCGTTTAGCTAATTATTTCTTGGCAGACTTTTTTTCTACTTTCACTGCGGGCGCAGCCACTACGGTTTCAGTTTCTTCTTCACTGAATTTACGACCGTAGTAAGTATCCATCAGAATCTGTTTCAGTTCGGCGATCAGAGGGTAACGTGGGTTAGCACCGGTACACTGGTCATCGAAGGCATCTTCAGACAACTTGTCAACTTTGGCCAGGAAGTCAGCTTCCTGAACGCCTGCTTCGCGGATGGAAGTAGGGATGCCCAGCTCTGCTTTGATTTCATCCAACCAGGTCAACAGTTTTTCAATTTTCTGTGCAGTACGGTCACCAGGAGCGCCAAGACCTAAATGGTCAGCAACTTCTGCATAACGACGACGCGCTTGTGGGCGGTCATACTGACTGAAAGCAGTCTGTTTAGTTGGGTTATCATTCGCGTTATAACGAATAACGTTAGAAATCAACATGGCGTTAGCCAAGCCGTGTGGGATATGGAACTCTGAACCCAGTTTGTGGGCCATGGAGTGACAGACACCCAAGAAGGCGTTGGCAAAAGCAATACCCGCGATAGTTGCCGCATTGTGAACGCGTTCACGAGCAACCGGGTTTTTAGCGCCATCTTTATAGCTTGCTGGCAGGAATTCTTTCAGCAGTTTGAGCGCTTGCAGAGCCTGACCGTCTGAATATTCATTAGCCAGTACGGAAACATAGGCTTCCAGTGCGTGAGTTACGGCGTCAAGACCACCGAAAGCACACAGTGACTTAGGCATATTCATTACCAGGTTGGCATCAACGATTGCCATATCTGGAGTTAACGCGTAGTCAGCCAGTGGATATTTTTGACCTGTTGCGTCATCAGTTACAACCGCAAAAGGAGTGACTTCTGAACCCGTACCTGACGTAGTGGTAACGGCGATCATTTTCGCTTTTACGCCCATTTTCGGGAATTTGTAGATACGTTTACGGATATCCATAAAGCGCAGTGCCAAATCTTCGAACTGAGTGTTTGGATGTTCGTACAGAACCCACATGATCTTCGCAGCATCCATCGGTGAACCACCACCAAGCGCGATAATGACGTCTGGTTTGAAGGAGTTCATCTGCTCAGCACCTTTACGTACGATACTCAGCGTTGGATCTGCTTCCACTTCGAAGAATACTTCAGTTTCGATACCGTGGCCTTTCAGCACGCTGGTGATCTGGTCTGCGTAACCGGCGTTAAACAGGAAACGGTCAGTAACGATGAAGGCACGTTTTGCACCGTCAGTCGCGACTTCTTCCAGTGCGATTGGCAGTGAGCCACGACGGAAGTAGATTGATTTCGGAAGTTTATGCCACAACATGTTTTCTGCTCGCTTCGCTACAGTTTTCTTGTTGATCAAATGTTTAGGACCGACGTTTTCAGAAATGGAGTTACCACCCCATGAGCCGCAACCTAAAGTCAATGATGGAGCAAGTTTGAAGTTGTAGAGGTCACCGATACCACCCTGAGATGCCGGGGTGTTAATCAGAATACGTGCGGTCTTCATTTTGTCGCCAAAATAGTTAACACGTTCTGGTTGGTTGTCCTGGTCTGTGTACAAGCAAGAGGTATGACCGATGCCGCCCATTTCTACCAGTTTCTCAGCTTTTTCTACCGCGTCTTCAAAGTTCTTAGCGCGGTACATTGCGAGGGTAGGGGACAGTTTTTCGTGAGCGAACGGCTCAGACTCATCAACATTCTTCACTTCACCAATCAATACCTTGGTGTGCGATGGAACTTTGATGCCGGCCATTTCAGCAATTTTGGTGGCTGGCTGACCAACGATAGCGGCATTCAGGCCACCATTTTTCAGGATAATATCCTGAACAGCTTTCAGCTCTTTGCCCTGCAGCATGTAACCGCCGTGGGAAGCGAAACGCTCACGGACTGCATCATAGACAGAATCAACAACGATGATTGACTGTTCAGAAGCACAGATCACGCCGTTATCGAAGGTTTTAGACATCAGAATGGAAGCCACAACACGTTTGATGTCAGCCGTTTCGTCAACAACAACCGGTGTGTTACCAGCACCAACACCGATAGCGGGTTTACCAGAGCTATAGGCTGCTTTCACCATACCTGGGCCACCAGTAGCAAGGATCAGGTTAACGTCTGGGTGATGCATCAACTGATTGGACAGTTCAACACTTGGCTCGTCAATCCAGCCGATAATATCTTTCGGTGCACCCGCTGCAATCGCCGCCTGCAGAACGATATCTGCAGCTTTGTTGGTGGCGTTCTTAGCACGTGGGTGAGGGGAGAAGATAATACCGTTACGCGTTTTCAGGCTGATAAGTGCTTTGAAAATCGCAGTAGAAGTTGGGTTGGTGGTAGGGACGATACCGCAAATGATGCCAATAGGTTCAGCAATGGTGATGGTACCGAATGTGTCATCTTGTGAAAGGATGCCACAGGTTTTTTCGTCTTTGTAGGCGTTATAGATGTATTCGGAAGCGAAGTGGTTTTTAATCACTTTATCTTCTACGATACCCATACCGGATTCTTCTACGGCCAATTTTGCAAGCAGGATTCGTGCATCAGCGGCAGCCAGGGCAGCAGCGCTGAAGATTTTATCTACTTGTTCTTGGGTGAAGTTAGCATATTCGCGCTGTGCTTTTCTGACTCGTGCTACGAGTGCGTTCAATTCAGCGACATTTGTTACAGCCATAATGCTCTCCTGATAAAGTTAAACTCTTTTAGTAAATAATCCGCCAAAAACTAGTATAGCTGTGCTAACTCATCCTGTGAAAAACAAATTAATATCATTGTTCTCAGTATGTTGTCTTTGTCTCTTTATTTGCTCAAACAGCTTTCAATGGAAAAGAACATCCTGTAGGTAGATAAAATGTTAAAACCGCCTGAGAGTAAGGTTCTATCCTGTTTGCCTACTCACTGACTATGCGTAAAGCTTACCTACTAATGGCTAGGCCAATTTTGATCTGGATCACATTACACCGCTGCTGATACCTTTCAGCTTCGTGGTGTTGAGAATGATTATCAATTTTGCTTATATGCTTCACAATCATAACGGATTAAGAACGATCTAGGTCGATATTTTTTAACATTAGCGATTTACACTGCTTTATCTTGTATGTCTGGTGCTAAATACTGCGAAACGGCATGGCGTCTAAAGGGCAATTCCAGTACATTAGCGGCCATTCTTGACCATCCTTTGCTGGCATATTGTGCGGAGTTCTGCGTGAGCCAATCTTTGTTAGATTTTTCAGGCTATATCAAATTTTTCGTTGGGCTTTTTGCCTTGGTAAACCCGGTGGGGATTTTACCGGTGTTCATCAGCATGACCAGCTATCAGGCGGCGGCAGGCAGAAATAAAACCAACATGACGGCTAATCTCTCGGTGGCCATCATATTGTGGACGGCACTTTTTCTGGGTGACGCGATTTTGCATGTCTTTGGCATCTCCATCGATTCATTCAGAATTGCGGGTGGCATTCTGGTGGTGACTATCGCGATGTCGATGATTAGCGGCAAGCTCGGCGAAGACAAACAGAATAAACAAGAAAAGTCAGAAACGGCTATTCGTGAAAATGTCGGTGTGGTTCCGCTGGCTCTTCCTTTAATGGCAGGACCGGGTGCCATTAGTTCAACAATAGTGTGGAGTTCGCGTTTTAGCGGCTGGCAAAACTTATTGGGCCTGACGATCGCGATTGCCTTTTTTGCCTTCTGTTGCTGGCTGCTGTTCCGTGCGGCGCCTTTACTGGTTCGTTTGTTGGGGCAAACCGGTATCAACGTGATCACACGTATTATGGGCCTGCTGTTGATGTCTCTGGGTATTGAGTTCATTGTCACGGGTATTAAGGCTATTTTCCCCGGTCTGCTTTAACTTCAACTTCTTCTGCGCAAGCGCATTGTCTCAGTATTAGTGGCGAGAATTATTAATGCCACTAATAACTGGGCGCATTAATATAGTGCAACTTATGACTTCTTAATGACCATTTGCACTCAAATGTGGCGCAAACTCACTTCCTGAACCTATTTATATCTCAAGCTGCTATTTCCCCTTGTTTACCCTTGCGAAAAATCTGTTTATTGGCACTTTTATTGCCCGTTTCGATGTTAATTTAATCACATCATTCTGTAGTGCTTGTGTAGGATGTATCGAGATGTTATTAGTGTTTACCTCACCACATATATACACAGTTAACTTGAAGATGCATTTTTCAGCATCTGGAAGTTGTCATTAATTCGGCGTGGCAACGCACCAGAAAGTCCCGGTAATATTTCACTAAAAAATCGTCTTATCTCCTCCCGGAAC
>BHES01000171.1 GCA_003864575.1 Enterobacterales bacterium | reverse complement strand
CACGCGCTGCTTACAGCGCTGAAATCGCCGGACGCTGAAATCGACTGGGAAGCACTGCTGCCCTGGAAAATCACCCTGCCTTAAACCCCGCTGCCGATCAACGTGGGGATTTAACGACGCTTACGGTCGATCCCATCCCGCCCAGCACCACGATGGCCAGGATCAGAGCAGATTCAAAGAAGGTGAACGACGTCGGGTTAACAAAGCCCTGATAGGTGGCAAAGAAAACGCCCGCCAGCCCGGCGGTTGAAGCACCGAGCGTAAAGGCCGAGAGTTTGACCAGCACGTGGTTCAGCCCCATCGCCCGACAAGCGATTTCATCCTCACGCAGCGCTTCCCATGCACGACCAATGGGCATTCGGGTCAGACGGTGTTTGATGTAAAGCACCAGCAGTACCACCAGGATCAGGATGCCGTAAATAAAGATGAATTTGAGGTTAGGGTTATAAGGAATATGCAGGAACTCGTGGATAGGCACGCCTCCCTCTTTCGCCCGGCGGCCAAACTCCAGACCGAAAAGCGTGGGCGGTGGCGCGGAAATGCCGTTAGGTCCGCCGGTAAAACTCACCCAGTTGTTGAGCACCAGACGGATGATTTCACCAAAGCCCAGTGTAACAATCGCCAGATAGTCGCCGTGCATACGCAGCACCGGAAAGCCCAGCAGCGCACCGGCCATCGCCGCCATGATCGCCGCAATCGGCAGCATCGACCAGAATCCCAGCCCGAGATACTGATAGCCGAGCGCCAGCCCGTAAGCGCCGATGGCGTAAAATGCCACGTACCCCAGATCCAGCAGGCCCGCCAGCCCGACCACGATATTCAACCCGAGGCCAAGCAATACATAAATCAGCCCTAAAATAGCCACGGTCAGGATGTATTTGGTGGCGACGAACGGGAAGAAGATCGCCAGCACCAGGACCAGCGGAATTATCCAGCGCAGATTGCTTTTATGCCCAACGGGCCGCACGTAAACGCCCGCGCTGTCGGCTTCAAAACGCTGCATTGCCCGCTGGCCTGTCACCGTTTGTAAGAACACGCTGAGCAGGAAGCGCCCGGCCATTACCGCAGCAATGATCCACACCAGCCGCAACGCGTGGAAATTGAAGCTGTAGCCGTCGAGCACCACGCCGACAATCGGCCCGAAGATAATTAAGGCAATCAGCCCGGCCAGTATGGCGTCCAGCAGGCAGGGTTTGAGTTGAATGCGCGAGGGCATCGTATGTTCAGACATCTTTCCCCCTCAGACCTTAGCCACAACGGGACGGCCCAACAGACCCTGTGGGCGGAAAATCAGGATCACCACCAGCAACCCGAAGGAGAAAACGTCTTTGTAATCCGAATTCACCATGCCTGAGAACTGCGCTTCGGCGATCCCTAAAATCAGCCCGCCCAGCATTGCGCCCGGCAGCGACCCAATTCCGCCCAGCACCGCCGCAGTAAAAGCCTTGATGCCAATGATAAATCCGGCGTAAAAATCAAAAGTGCCGTAGTTCATGGTCACCAGCACGCCCGCCAGCCCGGCCATTGCCGCGCCAATCATAAATACCAGCGAGATCACCCGGTCAGTATTAATCCCGAGGATCGAGGCCATTTTTCGGTCCTGCTGCGTGGCGCGGCACATGCGCCCCAGCTTGGTGTGCCCGATGATGTACGTCAGCACCAACATGCCCACCAGCGAGGCGATCAAAATAAAGATTTTGGTGTAGGTCATCTGGACAAAGCTTTCGCCAATATGAAAACGTACCGCGCCCTCAATCATGGTCGGGATGCCCTGCTGGCGCGGCCCCTGGCTGATTTGTGCGTAGTTTTGCAGGATAAGCGACATCCCGATGGCGGAAATCAGCGGCGCAAGACGGGTCGAGTTACGCAGCGGTTTATAAGCGATACGTTCGATCACCCAGCCATATACGCCGGTCACCGCAATGGTGAACACCAACGTGCCAAGAATAAGCAGTGGAAATGAGTGCAGGCCAAAAAAAGACAGCAGCGCCAGCGCAATGGCGCACAGATAAGCGGAGATCATGTAAACCTCGCCGTGGGCGAAGTTAATCATGCCAATAATGCCGTACACCATGGTGTAGCCAATGGCGATCAGACCATAAACGGCACCGAGCGTAATACCGTTAAACAGCTGTTGCAGAAAGAATGAATCCATAGATGCGCAGTCTCTTTGTGCGACCGCGCCGGGCAAAGGCGCGGTCTATGGCTGAAAAAGCGTTATTGTTTCACTTCCTGGTATTTGCCTTTGTCATCCCACTTATAAACAACATAATCGGAGACTTTCAGATCGCCTTTACTGTCCCAGGCTTTTTTGCCCATGACCGTATCGACGGTATTGGCTTTCAGCCAGGCGCTGGCTTTGGCTGAGTCGGTACCGCCGGTGGCTTTGAATGCGGCGGCGATAGCCTGAACAGAGGCGTAGGAGTAAAGCGTGTAGCCTTCCGGCTCGAATTTATTGGCGCGGAATTTATCGATAACGGCTTTGCCGTCCGGGATCAAACGTGGGTCTTTGCCGAAGGTCATCAGAATACCGTTGGTGTACTGCGGGCCACCGGCGGCGGTCACCATCTCTTCGTTGACGATACAGTCACCGGAGAAGAAGGTGGCTTTCACGCCCTGTTCGCGCATCTGACGCACCAGCGGACCGGCTTCAGGATGGCAACCGCCGAAGAACACCACGTCCGGCTTAGCCGCGCTGATTTTAGTCACCAAAGCGTTAAAATCTTTTTCACCCCGCGACAACCCTTCATACATCACTTCCGTCACGCCGCGTTTATTCAGTGCAGCCTTAGTGGCATCCGCCAGCCCCTGCCCGTACGTGTCTTTATCGTGGATCACCGCCACGCGCTTGGCATGCAGTTTGTCGACGATGTAATCACTGGCGACCAGCCCTTGCTGGTCATCACGCCCGCACATGCGAAACATATCGGCCTGGCCGCGCTCGGTAATTTGCGGGTTCGTGGACCCTGGGGTGATAGCAATAATTCCGGCGTCGTTATAGACCTCCGACGCAGGCATGGTGGAGGAGGAACAGAAATGGCCCACCACCGCCTGCACTTTGTCCTGATCCACCAGACGGTTTGCCACCGCCACGGCTTGTTTCGGTTCACAGGCGTCATCGCCCTGCACCAGTTTGATTTTCTGCCCGTTAATACCGCCCGCTGCATTAATGTCTTCCGCCGCCTGCGTGGCACCATGCCAATATTGGTCTCCGTAAGTGGCATTCGGCCCGGTAAACGGCCCCGCCACGCCAATGACAATATCCGCCTGTGCGGAAAACGCCGTCACCAGACAACCTGCCAGCAGAAGAGAAAGAGGATTTCTTATTAATTTCATCGACATCATCGTGATCCTTAGTAGCCTGTTTGAGCAAAATGGTTTTAGTAAGAACGCCAGAGCGTGGTCATAAATCCTGAAGCAAAAACACCAACAAAAAGCACTGAGGGTAGCGTGGTTGAAATCTTCCTGGGGAACGACTGCGGGGTTTCCTTACGGTTTCGCTAAAGGTGTAAACCTTAAGCAAAATTGCTGCCAGTGTTGCAACCCGTAATTGAATCCCGGGTCAATCTGATTATAGAGCGCGCGCAGCCACGCCCCCGGCCAAGTTGCAGAAACAACGGCGGGATCACACCGCACTGCTTTAGTGCCACAGAGGTCAAAAGAAAGTGATGTGTTGCGAGGACGTGCACCAAAAAGGGGGATGGGTTACCTTATTGCGCAAAGCACTGACGACATTAAAAAGGAAAACTCCATTGATGAACAAGATAGCTTTACTGCCCGTGGCCGCGCTGATTTTCACGCTGACCGGCTGCACCAGTGATTACACCGTGAACACCAAATCCGGCGACAGCTTTATCAGCCACGGTAAACCGGAGCTTGATAAAGAGAGCGGCATGACCAGCTATACCGATCTCAATGGCGATTATCATCTGATGAACACCAATGATATCGCCGGGATGACCAAGATCTAACCTTCCAGATTGCGAACATAGAAATTTCAGACATAAAAAAACCGGGCGAAAGCCCGGTTCTTGTTGGCAGCTTCAGTAAAAATCACACGCCCTGTTCTGCGATATCCATCGCGAAGTAGGTCAGGATAATGTCTGCGCCCGCACGCTTAATAGCGCCGAGGCTTTCGCGCACTACGGCGCGTTCGTCGATGGCACCGGCCTGCGCGGCAAATTTGATCATGGCGTATTCGCCGCTGACCTGATATGCCGCCAGCGGCAGGCGTGACGCTTCGCGGATATCACGGATCACATCAAGATAAGCGCCGGCAGGTTTCACCATCAACGCATCGGCACCTTCCTGCTCATCCAACAGCGACTCGCGCACCGCTTCGCGGCGGTTCATCGGGTTCATCTGGTACTGTTTGCGGTTGCCTTTCAGTACACTGCCGCCGGCTTCACGGAATGGCCCATACAGCGAGGAGGCAAATTTGGTGGAGTACGCCATGATCGAGGTGTCGATGAAACCGGCTTCGTCCAGCGCACTGCGAATCGCCTGCACCTGACCGTCCTGAGCGGCGGATGGCGCGATGAAATCAGCACCGGCGGCAGCCGCCGCCACGGCCTGACGGCCAAGATTTTTCAGCGTGGCGTCGTTGTCTACGCCGTGGTCATGCAATACGCCGCAGTGACCGTGCGAGGTGTATTCGCAGAAACAGGTGTCAGACATCACGATCATTTCCGGCACGGTGTCTTTGCAGATGCGTGCCATACGGGCAACCAAGCCGTTTTCATTCCAGGTGTCACTGCCGGTAGCGTCCATATGTTTGGAGATACCGAAGGTCATCACAGAGCGGATACCCGCGCGGGCATAACGTTCAATCTCAAACGCCAGACGCGATTCAGGAATACGCATCACGCCTGGCATGGCTACAATCGGCACGTATTCAGATGTCTCTTCTTCGACAAAGATCGGCAGTACCAGGTCGTTCACGCTGAATTCAGTTTCCTGAAAAAGGGCACGCAGCGAGTCGGACTGTCTCAGGCGGCGAAGGCGTGAGCTGGGGAATTGATTAGACATGAAAACTCCTAAGAAATTAACCTGTTGCGTATAGAAAATATTCGCATACTAAGTCAGACGGCAAGCTGGAGCGCCTGGCGTCGAAAAGCGAGGAAGGCATTTTATAACAACTTATAAAGAAATGATGAACTTTACGTGAGGGAGATGTTGCAGAGTGGGAGATAAACCGAAAATGTACTTTTCACCCGGCAACAGGCTTTGTTGAATAAATCAGATTTTGATAAAGGTGCTCCTCATTGCTCATTTTCTCAGGCAACTCTTACACTCTTCGGCATTCCTGCAAGCGTCATTTTATTTAAAGCCCGGATCATCGCCATAGC
>BHES01000170.1 GCA_003864575.1 Enterobacterales bacterium | reverse complement strand
GCCTTGTTGTAGGCTGTCCAGTTGGTGATTTTGAACTTTTGTTTTGCCACGAGAGACCACGATGTCATCAGGAAGATAGAGTTTTGATTTTGATCACAGACAAAAGTTCGATTTATTCAACAAAGCCCTTGGCGGGTTGAAACTCTCTTATATTACGTTCTACGCGCTGGTAGCCATTGGTTTCGTCTGGGTACTGTGGAATAAGACCCGCTTTGGTAAAAATATTTTTGCCATCGGCGGTAACCCTGAAGCGGCAAAAGTATCCGGCGTTAACGTACCGTTGAACCTGATCATGATTTATGCCCTGTCAGGCGTGTTCTATGCCTTCGGTGGTTTGCTGGAAGCGGGGCGTATCGGCAGTGCCACCAACAACCTGGGCTTTATGTATGAGCTTGACGCCATCGCAGCTTGCGTTGTCGGCGGGGTGTCGTTTGCGGGTGGTGTGGGTTCCGTAGCCGGTGTCGTGACTGGGGTACTGATCTTTACCGTGATCAACTACGGCCTGACGTACATCGGCGTGAACCCTTACTGGCAGTACATCATCAAGGGTTCAATCATTATCTTCGCCGTGGCGCTGGATTCCCTGAAATACGCGAAGAAGAAGTAATCGCGGTTAGCGGAATCAGAATAAAACTAAGGGCGCTTCGGCGCCCTTTTTTAATGGGTGAAGGGGCGTGATTGAGAGAACGGATTTCTGCCCGGTTCTATTGGCACGGGGACTGGCGGCGGCGAGGTGTCTTCGGTGTCATTCGCTTCGGCGGCGCTGGCGTCCTGTTCGGCTTTGACTCTGGCGGCTTCATCTGCTGCGGCCTTGTCAGCGACTGCTTGTTCGGCGGCAGCTTTCAGTTGTGCGGCTTTGGCAATGGCCGCTTTCTTCTCATCGGCCAGGCGCTGTTGTAATACCAGCAGCTGTTCCGGCGTCACCGCTGGGTATCCCTGGGCATCGTCGGGAATATGATGTACGGCAGGGATCGGGATCAGCGGGCCGAGGAAGCGTGGCTCGCGTTTAAGAATATAGAGATCCGTCAGCGCACCGAGACGGGCAAAAATTTCGCGCACGCGTACGGTCAGAATGTCTTTTGGCGACGGTACGGCAAAACACTGCGCCTGAATCCCCATATGCAGCGCAATATAAAGCGCACGCTCACAGTGGAAACGTTGGGTGATGATGATGAAGTCGTTGGTGTCGAACACTTTTCGGGTGCGCACGATGGAGTCCAGCGTGCGGAATCCAGCGTAGTCGAGCACGATATCACTGGCCGGAATGCCCGCTGCCATCAGGTCACGGCGCATGGTCATCGGTTCGTTATAACTTTGCAGGGCATTATCCCCGCTGAGCAACAGGTATTTTACCTTGCCGCTGTTATAGGCGTTGATCGCTCCCTGTATTCGATAGAGGTAGTATTGGTTAGGCACGCCGGTGCGGTAATATTTCGCCGTGCCGAGCACCACGCCAACCTGGCGATGCGGCAGCGCCTGTACTTCATCATAGATATAGTCTTTGGTTTTCCAGCTCATCCACCGGTCAAGCCCAATAGCCACAACCAACATCATTACAACGATGCCGATGAAGCCAACGATGAGCCTTTTAAACATGGTGATGCCCCGTGTGGAGTTGAACGCTGGAAATCAGGGTTTCAAGGCTACTTGACCTGCGGGAACCATGCAATAAGCACAAAGCGTGATCTCGGGGCATCGTAGGAATTTTCGGCAGTTTCAGGCAATTACTTGTGGTTTTGGAACCGGAACCGTGTTTTTCGTATAAGGTTTGTATAAAAAAAGACCCATGCCTTAGGGCATGAGTCCTGACAACGTGACTTCATAACACGTGCGTCAAATCAGAAAGAAGTCCGTTTGTAATCACGGTATTGCGGTGCCCAGAAGTTATGTTCGATGGCTTTCGACAACGCATCCTCCGAGGTCACCATGGCCACACCCTGCAATTGCGCGGCTTTGCCCACTTCCATCGCGATGCATTTTGAGACGCCCTGAATATCATCAACATCCGGCAACAGAGAACCCACGCCATCGGTTGCCAGTGGTGAACACTCGGCCAGCGCACGACTGGCGGCCATCAGCATGCCGTCGGTGACGCGGGTTGCACCCGAAGCCACCACTGCCAGACCAATACCCGGGAAGATATACGAGTTATTGCACTGGGCAATCGGGTAGACCTGACCTTTGTAATGCACGGGTGCGAACGGGCTGCCGGTCGCGACCAGCGCAGCACCGTCGGTCCACTGGATGATGTCGGCTGGTTGCGCCTCAACGCGCGAGGTTGGGTTGCTCAGCGGCATGACGATCGGGCGGGCGCAGTGCTTGTGCATTTCGCGGATCAGCTCTTCGGTAAATAACCCTGGCTGTCCTGATACGCCAATCAGCACGGTCGGTTTGGCATAACGAACCACATCCAGCAGGGAAATACTGTCGTTGTTCAAGCCCCACACGCTAAGGTCGGCGCTTTTTTGAGTCAGCTTGCTTTGGAAATCGAGCAGGTTAGGCAGTTTGTCAGTCAGCAGGCCGAATCTGTCCACCATAAATACGCGGGCACGCGCTTCTTCTTCGCTCAATCCTTCGGACTTCATCTGCGCAATGATCTGTTCAGCAATACCGCAACCGGCGGAACCAGCCCCGAGGAAGGTCACGGTCTGGTCGCGCAGGCGGCTGCCGGCCGCTTTACAGGCAGCAATCAGGCTGCCGAGCGTGACGGACGCCGTGCCCTGAATATCGTCATTGAAGCAGCAAAGCTCATCGCGGTAACGGGTTAGCAGTGGCATGGCATTTTTCTGTGCAAAATCTTCGAACTGTAACAACACGTTTGGCCAGCGTACTTTGACGGCTTCGATGAACTGGTCAACGAACGCGTAATACTCATCACCGGTGATGCGCGGGTGACGCCAGCCCATGTAGAGCGGGTCATTGAGCAGTTGCGGGTTGTTAGTACCGGCGTCGAGCACGACGGGCAGGGTGTAAGCCGGACTGATGCCGCCACAGGCGGTGTAGAGCGACAGCTTACCAATCGGGATCCCCATTCCGCCGATGCCCTGATCGCCAAGGCCGAGAATGCGTTCGCCGTCGGTCACCACCACCACTTTAACGTGCTGTTTGGTGGCGTTTTGCAACATGTCATCGATGTGTGCGCGGTTAGGATAAGAGATAAACAGGCCACGTGCGCGACGGTAGATATCAGAGAAATGCTCACAGGCTTCGCCCACGGTCGGTGTGTAGATAACCGGCATCATTTCGCTGAGATGGGAATCAATCAGGCGGTAAAACAGGGTTTCGTTGGTGTCCTGAATATTGCGCAGATAGATGTGCTTATCGATATCGGTTTTGAAATCCTGAAACTGACGGTAGGCGCGTTCGGCTTGTTCTTCTATGGTTTCAACGGCTTCCGGCAGCAGCCCATGCAAGTTGAAATTGCTGCGCTCTTCTTCGGTGAAGGCACTGCCTTTATTGAGCAGGGGGAATTCCAGCAGGATCGGGCCAGCGTGTGGGATATACAGCGGGCGTTTACTCTCGTATTCAAGTTCCATGATTTTACTCTTTAGGCTCAAGGACGCAGGTGGCTGATTTCTTAGTATTCACTATGTTAGGAAGCTGATCCTAAGAGAATAAGTAAATATGTACAGTATTTGTTATCAGGCTATGACGAAAGGCCGGGGAATTGTGATTTATGTCAGATTTCTGGGGAAGGGTAACAATGGCAAAGAGGGATTTCAAATCGTTGAGGCATTGACGCTCGCCAGCGCGGCGACCGTCAATGCCGTGTCGCGCAATTACAGTGTCAGGGCGATTAGCGCATTACAACCGAGTGCGGCCAGCGTAGAACGGGTCGCGTCATGTTGGCTGACCAGCGGTTGTGGGCGTTCAATTAATGTCGCGCGGCGGATTTTCAGGCAGTCTTCGCCGGAAAGATTCAGCAGGATCAGCGCGCCTTGCAGCGGTGGCAGGCTTGGATTGAAGGCCGCATTCTCAGCATAGCGTCCGGCGAAAATTTTGCCGGTTTGGGTTTCCAACGCAATACCGCTGTGTGACTGGCTGTAAGGTGCGTGGCTTTGATTACAGGCTTGCAGCGCCTGCGCACTCAGGGCATCAGTGGCATCCAGGGTATAACCGTGATCGACCTTATCCATCAGCAGCGTGGCGATATCCAGGTCTTTCGGGCCAAACGAATAAGGCAGGTAGTCACCGAGCGTGGCGACGTCGCGGTCTGGCAGGTGAATATTCAATTCGGTGCCGCTGTTCAGTTCATTCATGAACTGGCGGCAGTGGCCGCACGGCGTGTAGTTCACGGTGATGGAAACCAGTTTGGCTTCGCCCCGCAACCAGGCGTGGGTTACGGCGGACTGTTCGGCATGCACGGTCTGTTGCATTGATGCGCCACTGAACTCCATATTGGCACCGAAGTAGAGATTGCCTGAAACCCCACGGGCGACGGCACCGACATGGAAATGTGAAATTGGCGTGATCGAGCAGGCAGCAGCAAGGGGCAGCAGCGCAAAGGCCAGAGCGTCATCATCCAGACCCGTTTGCGCGCGGACGTCCGCAACCTGAGCGGCGGTCAGCATAGCCGGGAAATCGTCACGGCTAAGCAACGGTTCGAGTGCGGTCTGAAGTGCAGCGGGCAGTGTAGCGAATGCGTCAGTGAAACGGGAATGCATGAGGTGTGATCCTTGAGGATTTACGGGGGATCATTCTATGAGCCTTTTAGGTGTTTTTGTGTGACTTAGATCTCTATTTTTATGAAAATTGAATGCATCGTTGCAAGGATGTGAGATGTCTCGCAAGTTTTAGACTGTCGGATAGCGTGGAAAAACAAAAAAGCGGCCAGAAGGTCGAACGCTGATCCTTTAAGTGTGGTGGAAGCGCAGGTGGCTCCGTTTTAATAAAGAATATTTCCCTCACCCCCGGTGAGAGCAAGGGAAATTCTATTGATAAGAAAACGTCACCGAAGCATTCGCACTGGCATCACCTGGGGAAACTTCCCCTGTCTTAATATACTTCGCCTTCAGATACAGTGCAGGATAAAATCGTGACGTGCCTTTATTGGCAACCTGAAACTGATTAATCGTTCCTTTAGTCGCCGAAGGCGGGCCGAAACTCACCTCAGTAGTCGGTGACGAGGTTGGACCACGAAACAGCCGGAAGGCCACGCCTTTAGCGCTCGATGCTGCGGTTAGCGTCAGATTTTTCCCGGTATTACCCGTATTTTGTACATCGCTAAGGCTTTGTTGAATAAATCAGATTTTGATAAAGGTGCTCCTCATTGCTCATTTTCTCAGGCAACTCTTACACTCTTCGGCATTCCTGCAAGCGTCATTTTATTTAAAGCCCGGATCATCGCCATAGC
>BHES01000169.1 GCA_003864575.1 Enterobacterales bacterium | reverse complement strand
GTGACCACACCGGCAAAACTCCCCAGCTCTTGTTTGGCCATTTCACCGAGCGAACGGCCATCGCGGCGGGTTGAGATAAACAGGATCAGAAAATCCTGTACCGCGCCAGCGAGCATCACGCCGACTAAAATCCAGAGTGTTCCCGGCAGGAAACCCATCTGTGCCGCCAGAATCGGCCCGACCAGCGGGCCCGCACCGGCAATCGCGGCAAAGTGATGACCAAACAGCACCCACTTATTGGTCGGTACGTAGTCCAGCCCGTCGTTGTGTCGCTCGGCGGGCGTCATGCGGCGGTCATCAAGTTCGAAAACTTTTTCAGCAATAAATACGCTATAGAAACGGTAGGCGATGCTGTAACAGGCGAGGGCGGCGACCACCAGCCACACCGCGTTAATGTGTTCGCCACGGCTAAGCGCCAGCATGCCGAAAGCAAAAGCACCGGCTAACGCCACCACCAGCCAGGTGATCCAGGATTTGATATTACGCATGATGTACAACTCCTTGAGAAAAGAGGCAGTGCGGTTCTGTTGTGTTTCTTATTTGTTAAATTACTGTTTAAAAATAGTGGTTTCGAGATTTTTGGCGACTGGAGAACAGCAGAACTGTGACGAGGTTGACGGTTTGGGTTAAACCGGCGGGCAGGGCGGCATAAAAATGGGGCGTTGAGCAGAAGCAGAAATAAAAAACCGGCCATTCTCAGGCCGGTTGTCGAGCAGTGTTAATGCTATTCAGGCATCGGCCAGTTCGGTCATCTCGTCTGGCATCGTTTCACGTTTACCGTTCCACAGCTTAATCCAGCGCAGGATCGAGGCAATCATGATCACCACGCCCAACACGACCATCACAATAGAAATGGTGCCGTTAAACAGATTAAAACCTTTGGCTGCCGGATTGAAATAGACATGCGCCACCATCCAGTACGCGGCGTAGTTCACCGTCACGTACAGATAGGAGAGCGGGATCAGACAGGTCAGGACATAACGACGTTTTTCTGCCAGACGCAGGATAATGGTGGCACCAATCATCAGGCCAATCGACGCCATCAACTGATTTGACACCCCAAACAGTGCCCAGACGGAGTTGATATCACCGGAGTTCAGCAAATATCCCCACAGCAGGCAGGCCACAATGCTGCAAGCCACCGCGCCAGGCCACCAGTCGGTACGTTTAAGCGGTGCCCAGATATCCCCGAGGAAATCCTGCAACAGGTAGCGCGCCACGCGGGTGCCGGAGTCTACCGCAGTCAGAATAAACACCGCTTCAAACATCACCACAAACTGGAAGAAGTAGGAGGACAGATGGCCGAACCACGGAATGCGGGTGAAGATATCCGCCATACCGACGGCCAGCGTCACCGCGCCACCGGTACGACCGGTGAGATCCAGACCAATGGCTGCGCTCAGCTGCGGCAGATTGACCACATCCATACCCAGACCGGCGAACACGTCGGGTGCGGAGTTGATGGCAAAATAGTCAGCCGGATGCAGCGACGTGGCGGCAATCAACGCCATCACGCCCACCACACATTCGGCCAGCATGGCACCGAAACCGACGGGCAGAATATCGCTCCATTTGTCGATTTGCTTGGGCGTGGTGCCGGAACCGATAAACGCATGGAAGCCGGAAATCGCCCCGCAGGCAATGGTGATCGAAATAAATGGCCAGACCGGACCGGCCAGCACCGGGCCACCGCCGTGAATAAATTGGGTGACAGCAGGGAACTGAATTTCCGGGTTAATAAACACCACGCCGATAATCAGGCCGCCGAACACGCCGATCTTCATAAAACTGGAGAGATAACCACGTGGGGTCAGCAGCATCCAGACCGGCAGTGCGGTGGCGAAGAAGGCATAAATTGGCAGGACCAGACTGACGGTTGACGCGCGCAGGCTCAGCCATTCACCAAACGAAGAGGCCTGAATGTAAGGGCCTAAAATTACGCAGGCCATGATGGCGATAATGCCCACCCAGGTGGCGCCTTTCATATTGCCGGTGAAGCGTTCCCATAAACCGACGCAAATCGCCACCGGAATGGTCATGAACACCGCAAATGTGCCCCACGGATTACGCTCCAATGCATGGACCACCACCATCGACAATCCGGCCATGGTAATGGTGATAATGAATAACATCGCCAGACCGGTACACCAGCCCGCCACCGGGCCGAGCTCCAGCTTGGCCACTTCTGACAGGGATTTACCGCGGTGTTTCATTGAGGCGAACAGCACCACGGTATCGTGGACCGCGCCGCCGACTACGCAGCCGATGAGTAACCACAACAAGCTCGGCAGATAGCCATACTGCGCTGCCAGCACCGGGCCGACCAGCGGACCGGCAGCGGCAATCGCTGCAAAGTGACTGCCGAAGTTGACCCATTTTTTGGTGGGAACATAATCTTTGCCATCTTCTAAAAGATGCGACGGCGTAACCTGAGTGTCATCGGCCCGCAGCACTTTACGCACGAAAAATACGCCGTAAAGCCGGTAACAGATGGTCAGGATACAGAGTGTCGCAATCACAAACGTCAGTGCGTGTTGCATACCTTTTTCTCCAGAGGGTGAGGTTTCGGTCGCAGACTACCCCCCGTTTGCGGATGCAGACAGTGCTAAATCGGTAAGCGGTTGCCGGGCGTGCTGAACGGTAGAAACCGGCGATTGAGCGGCAAGGAATGGTCGACGTTAATGGCTTAACCCCAGCTGTTCTTTGAGCGATTTCAGGTAGCGGCGGCTGACCGGAATGGTTTTTCCGTTGCTCAGATGCAGCTCGGTCTGGCCGTTGTCATCAAAGCGAATCTCACGTAGATGCGCCATATTCACCAGATATTGCCGGTGACAACGTAACAATGACGTTCGCGCCTCCAGCGTGCGCAGGGTCAGATCGGTTATGCCTTCCAGCCCGTCGTGGCGCACGGCGCTGATACCGCTAACGCCTGAACTGACATACAGAACCTCGCCGACGGGCAGCAGGTAAATCCGGCTGTGACCGCTACAGGGAATATATTGCAGATGGCATTCACTTTCTTTCAGCCCGGCGAGGGGCTGCGGTGGGCGATGCTGATGCAGGCGTTGCAAGGTTTTGTTGAGCCGCGGCGCTTCGACCGGTTTGAGCAGATAATCAAACGCGTGCTCCTCAAATGCCCTGACGGCGTACTCATCATAGGCGGTCAGAAACACGATATAGGGCATCGCCTGTGGATCAATCATGCCGACCATTTCCAGCCCGCTGATGCGCGGCATCTGGATATCCAGAAACACCACGTCGGGGCGATGACGGTGGATTGCGCCAATCGCGTCAATGGCATTCGCGCACTCACCCACCACGCAAATTTCCGGGTCCGTGAGCAACAGGCCGCGCAGGTTTTCCCGTGCCAGGGGTTCATCGTCAACAATCAGTACGTTCAGCATGGCGTTTCCCCTTCCAGCGGTAAGCGTAAAATAATACGGGTAAAAAGATCCGGCTCGCATTCCACGCTCAGGCCGAACGCATCGCCGTAACGCAGACGTAAACGCTTATCGACCAGGGTCATACCAAGGCCAGATTTGTCGTTATTGTCCTGATACAGCCCGGCATTATCTTCCACCGTTAGCTGCCATTGCTGCGCACTGGCGGCCGCCCTCAGGTGAATAGTGCCACTGCTCAACAGATGCGAGGTTCCGTGTTTAATGGCGTTTTCGACGATGGGTTGCAGTGAAAAGGCCGGTAAACGCAGCGCCAGCAGAGGTTCGGGCAGGTCGAACGTGACGTGTAAACGATCGCTGAAGCGGGCTTTTTCGATTTGCAGATAGGCATTCACGTGCTCGATTTCGTCGGCCAGCGTGACTTCGTCGCCGGGACGTTTCAGGTTTTTACGAAAGAAGGTCGAAAGGTACAGCACCAGTTGGCAGGCCTGTTCACCGTCACGACGGATCACCGCCACCAGCGTATTGAGGGCATTAAACAGGAAATGCGGATTGACCTGCGCGTGCAGCAGTTTGATTTCAGACTGGGTCAGCAACTGTTTATGCCGCTCGTACTGACCCGCAATTATTTGCGCCGACAGCAGACTGGCAATGCCTTCGCCCAGCGTGCGGTTAATCGAGCTGAACAGACGGTTTTTGGCTTCATACAGTTTAATGGTGCCGATGACCGCATTATTCTCACCGCGCAGCGGGATAACCAGCGTTGAACCCAGTTTGCATTGGGCGTGCAGCGAACAGCGGTAGGGCATTTCGTTGCCGTCGGCATACACCACCTGGCCTTGCTCAATGGCCCGGCGCGAATGCTCTGACGCGATCGCAGTGCCTGCCAGATGGTGGTCATCCCCGGTGCCGATGAAGGCCAGCAGTTTTTCGCAGTCGGTGATGGCAACCGCGCCGATGTCCAGCTCTTGATAAATCACCTGCGCCACCTTCATGCTATTTTCCTGATTGAACCCCTGACGCAGCAGCCCCTCGGTACAGGCGGCAATTTTTAATGCGCGGGCAGAAAATGCCGTGGTGTATTTTTCGAACATCGCCCGACGGTCGAGCAGAATACGCATGAACATGGCGGCACCGACGCTGTTAGTCACCACCATTGGAAGGGCGATACTTTTCACCAGTACCAGCGCTTCGTCAAAGGGTTTAGCGACCAGCAGGATCACGCCCATCTGCATGATCTCGACCCCAAGCGTCACGCCTGCCGCGGTCAGCGGATTGAACAGGCGGTCGATACGCCCGCGTTTGAGCATCATCCGGTGCATCAGCCCGCCGACCAGCCCGCCAAGAATGGTCGATAACATGCAACTGAGTGCGGTCATTCCGCCGAGGGAATAGCGGTGCAGCCCACCGGTCAGCCCAACCAGCACACCCACCACCGGCCCGCCGAGCAGGCCGCCTAATACCGCACCGATGGCGCGAGTATTGGCGATTGAGTCCTGAATGTGCAGCCCGAAATAGGTGCCCATAATGCAGAAAATTGAAAAAATCACGTAGCAAAGCAGCTTGTGCGGCAGGCGCACCGTGACCTGCATTAACGGAATAAACAGCGGTGTTTTACTCAACAGATAGGCGATGACCAGATATACGCACATCTGTTGCAGCAGCAATAACACTAAGTTGAATTCGTACATTCTGTGGCATACCCCGAAACGAAACGGCACGCACTATAAAGGAGAATAACCTTGCAGACTTTGAGGATGTTCACTCATTAGGAAAAGGAGCGGGAAAGAAAAACAAAAAAACCGATCAGCAGGGCTGACCGGTTGATGGAGGGCGCGAAACCCGGTTGGGCCTGTACCAGATTCTGTGTAAATGCTTTTTTATAAATACTCAGCCAGTCGCTCTGGATATTGGATCATAAAGTGGTTTAAGGCTTGACGCCAGTTTTGTATTGGCATCGTCCATTTTGCTGATG
>BHES01000168.1 GCA_003864575.1 Enterobacterales bacterium | reverse complement strand
GACCATCCTTCAGAAGAAAGTAAGACACAGCGTATTCTGTCGCGGACATGATGGTCACGACTTTGACGCTGTAGCTCTTCAAGGGCAATCTTCTGTTTTGCAGTCAGCTCTATTTTCATCGCGCTGATGCATGATATTTATCAGCTGGATAATCAAGCACTTTCAATGACCACGGGTATACATTAACCAGTCGCCAGATAAATACTGACAGCATCGACACCATGGATGAAACACTGTCCAGCCTAGTATTAATGAATAGTTTTTATATTACCGGCCATACCGATACGCTGGTCCTGAAGAAATATGATGATAATACAATGCTGATTGAAACAAATCAGTCGCCACTGGTGATGTGCGTTTTCAAACCGACTCACTGATTGTCTGCGTGATGAATCTTCTCTATTTATAGAAAAGAAATAGGGTAAAACCGCAAGCTTCGGCATAACGATTTAAGGTTGTAATACTGGCCTGTGCAGGCCTTTTTTCCAAGCGTGTAATGGCGGGCGGTGTGATCTCAAGGCGCCTCGCCAGTTCCGTTCGGCTTATTCCTGCCTGTTCACGCATATTTTGCAGTAGCTCATGAACCTCATTTTCAACGGATAAACCCTGCTCCTCGTTGCGATATGCAGGTTCTTCCAGAGCCCGTGCCCTCAATTTTGCCCTTCTTAGCATTTCCATGTCTCTTCCAGTAAAACCCAGGGTCAGTAGTAATTAATTTTCACTACCACGGATGCGTCGAATTTTCCCAAGATCAGCGACTTGCCGGGAATAGCAGTGACCTTGGCAGTAAAGTTTTTCGTCACTTCATTGACGTTGTTCAGCTCGGCAAAATTGTCATAGCGATTAAACGTAATGGCTTCGTCTTTATCATTCAGTAGTGTCAACTTGGCGCCGTTCGCCAGATCAATGGCGTTGTTGCCCACCAGCGGACTGGCCGTTGAGAACTCAGCTTGCAGCGAGAAGTTATCGAGACACCCCTGTTTGATGGCTTTGATCGCAAAAGGCATGATGATGCCGGATGATTGCGAAAGCGTCGTACTCTGGATAGCGCCGAAGTCGACCTGTTGGGATTCCGGATACACTTTTAAATCTGAACCACAGGCAAGAAAACGAATGCCCTGTAGACCCGACAGGCTGTATTTGACGTTTTTAGCCCCCGGCGTCTGGTTAATACCGCGACTCCCATCAAGTTGGAATACCGTGAACTGATCGGTTCCTTCATAGTGACCGCTGGAAGGAGGGTTGGCCGTCACTTTGATATACAAACGGAAACTCACATTCACCGTCACGTTCTGTCCTTTGCGGATCGGTGGACTGTTGGTGCTCAGTCGCTGCTCATTCTGTTCGAGATCTTGTCCGTTGTAGCTCACCCCCAGCAATAGGCCCTGACCTAATGACTGCGACTTGGGGTTAAAATAGAAGTGCACCACGTCAATGATACTACCCAGTACATTGTCGCAATAGGCCGTCATATTGATCTCATTGGACTCCCAGACTTTCGTCCCGGCAGCCACGTTGGATGGGATAGCCAGTTGGCCAATGGCAATTGGCGGCATGTTCACCAGGCCAGTACCTTTTTCCACACAGTCCAGAGCATATACGTGGCGCGAAAATAACAATAAAGCGGCGATCACCCATTTCCAGCGAGAACCGAACAGTGCCGGGTATAGTCCATACATAATATATCCTTAGCGATCGAGGGTAATTGCCGTAGCCGCGTCACTTCCCGCCACGGTTTTAAAAAGGGTTAGGGTGTTATTTTTTTTCCGACTTGCTTTCCATTTTGCAGCCCGTCACACCGCATAGGTATTGATTCACCTGTAAGCCGCCGTAGTCATCCATATATCCGATGCTGTATTTCTGGCTAACATAGTCACGTCCCGTCAGGGTTTCGCTGCCAAAAGGTGGCAACATCAGGCTGTCAAAGCCGCGGAAGCTGCCGCTGTTATCCTTCCCGAGGTATCCCAACGTGATGTAAAACGGTGTGGGATTGGTGAGTGTCAGACCGCTGTCAGACGGTTTCACGGTCAACTGTTCCTGCCATGTCCCTCGGGTCTGGGGTGCAATAGCTACCGGGCGAAAGAACAGTTTTATGCGGCTTTGAATGGCGACCTGCATTACGTTTGCCAGCTCGCTCTTTGGCAGTACTTCACGTACGTTAAAGTAGAACAGTGATTCGCGATCTTTCGGCAGCGCAGCCGTTTCAGGCAGCTGTAGGATCCTTATCTGGCTCTTTTGTCCGGCATCGATTCGCTGCATAGGAGGGAGAGCCACCAATGGGGAAGCCACTTTCTCTCCTTTGGCATTTTCCAACCAAACCTGCGCCAGATAGGGCAAATCCTTGCTCTGGTTATCCAGCATCACGCTGACTGACTTATCCGTAGAGTTAAAAATAATGCGAGTACGGTCGATGTTCACTGCCGCATTTGCCCCCTGCACGCAGCTCAGCGTCAGTAAAAGGAGGGTGGCAGCGCGCAATATGGAGTTATTCATAAATAGTCCCTTTGATTAAATCGAAACAAAATCTTCAAACGTCATTTCCCGGACGTCACACAAGGCAGCAGTAATTGACCGCTGAGGCTGGCCGAGTCATTCGGTACCTGGATGTGGCACTGGTTATCATCGCCCCAGTGCACAGTCAGGCTCTTCTCACCAGACACACCCGCCAGATAGGCCAGACCTCCATCACCGATTAAGCCCGCTTCGAAACCGGAGCTGTCATCAGTGACGGAAGCGCCGAGCGGCGGGAAACTGCCGTCTGCCAGGCGAATCGTCGCCATCAGTCTTTCCCCCTTCACAGCACGTATTTTGCGAAAACCAATGGCACCTTCGGTCAGGGTTTTACTGACTACTGAGCTATAAACTTCGATATCGTCTGGCAGGTGGTTAACGTCAACCCGTATATCTGAGGTTTGGTAGCTTGAAACGCCGTTCACCACCGCGACGCCATAATCGTTAGTCACCGATGCACCGTCGCTGATCGGAATGCCTTTGACGCCCGTTGCCACCATCATGCGCGGCTCATTACCGGCGCTGCTCTGATGTAAGGCCGCACCGTATTGGGTAGCCGTCAGCGAGCCGTACCAGTTAGCGCTGATCGAGCGGTAATCGTTATTTTTAACGCTACCGTTTACACCCAGCTGGCCATAAGGCGACATATGTTGGTAGTTAGCACGGAAGACGCCATCACCTTTTTGTAGGTCCGGGCTGCTTCCACCCGCGCCGACGCGCCAGCTGTTTTTCGGATCCTGGCTGTTGTAGTAAGAGGCCGTTTGCGAAAATCCACCTTGTGAATCCTGCTGCGCGTCGTAGCTGATTTGCTGCCCCGAAGAGAGCGGTACGCTAAACGATAGGAACATCTGGTTCTCATCGGTGTACTGGTATTTCAATTTGCTCGCCGACAAGGTGGCGGAGATTCCCGTAAACCGGCCGATATCAAAGATTTTGCTGACCGAAACGCTGTAGTTATTACTCGGGCTGTCGTTCCAGTACACCTTGTGGGTGGCGGACACGTAGAGCGTAATAGCCGGCCAGGGTAAAAACTGGTTTGCGGTAACCGTATAGGTCTGTTTGTCATCACGGGAATAGTGATCGCCGTTGACCTTGTCGAGATACTGATTCAACGACATGAAGCTTTTTTCAGAGAAGCGATAACCCGCAAAGGTTATCTGGCTGCCCGTTGCGTCGAAGCGCTTGGAGTAGTTAACGCGGTAACTGTAACCACTTTGTCGCCCCTCGACCGGCACCGTGGCGGATGAGCGGGTAACATCCAGGGAAACCGCGCCGAAATCCTGCAAATTTTGCCCGATACCCAGCGCCTGCGACTGGTAATTGCCCGTCGTGGCAATCAGTCCGCCGTACAGGGAGAAGTTATTCATCGCCCCCCACGACATCTCGCCGCTGTAAAACCCAGGTTGCATGACAGTGTTATCGCTGCCCGTCGTCGGCTTCCCCATGGCGGTTTTAAAACGTACTTCGCCTTTTCGGGTCAGAAACGGAATGGTTGCCGTACTGACCTGATAGGTCGTGACGCTGCCATTTTCTTCTTCAATGCGCACATCCAGCGCGCCTTGCACCGCTTCACTCAGATCTTGAATGACAAACGGACCCGGCGAAACGTTGGTCTGATAAATCACCCGGCCGTTCTGGCTGATACTGACTTTGGCATTGGTTTTGGCAATCCCTGTCACCTGAGGCGCATAACCGCGAAGAGAGGGCGGCAGCATGCGCTGATCGCTGTTAAGCGAGACGCCGAGAAAACGGAACGAGTCAAAAATATCGGAATTGAAATAGGTTTCACCGGCATTAAATCGTGCACCCATCGATGGAATGGCACGAAACAGATATTTCTGCGTCCAGGTAAACTGGTCGTTATGTTTCCCACCCGAAGAACGGGAGTTGTTATATTGATAATCTGCGCGGGCACGCCACGCACCGAGGTTAAATCCGGCGGTGCCATAGCTGCTTAGATTGGTCGAACTGGTACCCTGCTGAGGCATATATTTACTGCCCAGTAAGTTGTAATCGAGAATGGCGCCAGAGACACCTTGATCCCATTGCGAAGGCGGTACCCAGTTTGTATCGCGGTAGGTCAACCATGCCTGGGGAATACTGATGTTAAGTGTCTGTTTTTCCTGATCGTAGCTAACCGTCACCTCTTTAAAGCTATCCAGCGAAGTACAGCGCCCGTCGTTCCAGGTGTTAATGGCTTTACGCGCAGCGTCGGTCAGGTCGAATTTAGCCACCAATTCGGGGGTCAGACAGATGCGGCTATTCTTATTGTCCGGCGTAGAAATATACTTAATCAGGCTTTGTTCCGGCAGCGTGCGACCATTAAGCACGATATCCAGCAAGTACTCACCCGGGGCAATGTAGTTGGCTACCTCAAACCGAGAGAGATCGATATTATTACGGTCCCCGGCATCAATAAAGTGGGTATTAAATTCAACGGCCAGTGTCTTCATTGAAATAAAACATACGGTCAGAAAGCTGATAATAATGGCAGCACGTTTTTTAATGTCTGATGTTCTATACCCGTGGTCATTGAAAGTGCTTGATTATCCAGCTGATAAATATCATGCTCAGCGCGATGAAAATAGAGCTGACTGCAAAACAGAAGATTGCCCGGTCATGTATTCAATATAGTGATTTTCACTATAACAAGTAATGCTCTCGCTCAATGAATGTGCCGATGATCTTGTCATGCATTTCTGCTGATTTTGAGTATCCGATGGTCTTCCGGTTCAGTCGCTTCTGCCGGTTACGAAGATTCAGGTTTTCACGGGCTTTGTTGAATAAATCAGATTTTGATAAAGGTGCTCCTCATTGCTCATTTTCTCAGGCAACTCTTACACTCTTCGGCATTCCTGCAAGCGTCATTTTATTTAAAGCCCGGATCATCGCCATA
>BHES01000167.1 GCA_003864575.1 Enterobacterales bacterium | reverse complement strand
CGCCGTGATCAAGCGTGGCCAGCATTAAATGCGCCAGCCCCTCTTTAGAACCGATGGTGACAATGGCTTCGCTTTCCGGGTCAATATCGACTTGATAGCGGTCGGCATACCAGCGGGAAATCGCCCGGCGCAGGCGTGGAATGCCGCGCGAGGTGGAGTAGCCGTGGGTGTCTTCACGTTGGGCGACCTGCACCAGTTTTTCAACAATGTGCGGTGGTGTCGGACCGTCCGGGTTCCCCATACTGAAATCGATAATATCTTCGCCGCGACGTCGCGCAGCCATTTTCAATTCAGCGGTGATGTTAAAAACATAAGGGGGAAGACGATCGATACGTGAAAAACGACGTGGTGAACGTGAGTCAGCCATAAATTCCTCGAGGATACGTGAGCGCCCGGACCATCCGAGCGACGCTGACCGCTTTTGCGGTCCTCAATGAACATATCTCAGACGAAAAAAACTGTCGAGTCCTTGAGCAACATATTTTTAACCTCGCGGATCGCCTGCCAAAATACCCAGCAGCCAGTCGTTATGCCAGGTATCACCGATACGATAACTTTCACGCAAGTTCCCTTCCAGACGAAATCCGCACTTCTCCAGCACACGACGCGAACCGTCGTTGCCCTCCAACACATTGGCCTGTAAACGATGGAAACCGCACTGGTCGAAAGCAAAGTCGAGTACCGCGCGCAGGGATTCAACCGCATAGCCTTTGCCCTGATGTTCCGGTGAAATGATGAAACCGACTTCTCCCTGCTGATAAGGCCGCCAGTCTGGAAAGAAACCGGTCAGCCCCACGGCGTTGCCCGTTTCGCGCTCGCGGATGGTCAGGCATAACCAAAAATCGGCATAGCGATCCCAGTACCCCAGACGCTGTTCGAAGCGGCTGCGGATTTGCGCTGGCGTATCGAGATCGCCGATAAAGCGCATCACATTGGCGTCCTGATACAGCGCCTGGAACAGCCACCAGTCGTCTTCTTCAATAGGCTGCATCGACAAACGTTCAGTCGTTAACAACAAAGGCGTCAGCGTTTTCATCACTCATCCTGCGCAAAATAGTTAAAGAAATATTGCGTTATTCTGCCCGCACTGAGGGCGTTTTCAACATACAATAGTTCGCATTCCCAATGCTACAACCCAGAGAGCCTGCCGTGCCGCAAGTTTTTGAGATGTTACTGGCGGTCTTTGACCGTGCTGCCCTGATGTTGATCTGTCTGTTCTTCCTGACCCGCACCCGCCTGTTCCGCAAGCTGCTACAGAAAGAGAGCCATAACCACACGCCGTTGGAACTGGCCGCCGTCACGGCAATTTTCTCGCTTTTTGCCATTTTTGGCACCCTGTCGGGCATCAACGTCGAAGGCTCACTGATCAACGTGCGCACCATCGCCATTATGTCCGGCGGCATTCTGTTCGGGCCCTGGGTCGGGATTATTACCGGTGTCATTTCCGGCTCCCACCGTTTCCTGATCGACATTAACGGCCCGACCTCTCTGCCTTGTCTTATCACCAGTATTACCGCCGGTTTCCTTTCGGGTTATATCAATCTGAAAGTGAAGAAAGCCAACCATTGGAAAGTCGGTATTGCCGCCGGGATGCTGTGCGAAGCGCTGACCATGCTGCTGATCCTGTTGATGGCGAAACCGTTTTCACTGGGGCTGGATATTGTGATGAATATCGCCGCACCGCTGATTCTGGGGGCCAGCTCCATCGGGCTTATCGTGCTGCTGGTACAAAGCGTGGAAGATGAAAAAGAGGTGATCGCCGCCCGTCAGGCACGGCTGGCGCTGGATATCGCCAATAAGACGTTACCTTACTTCCGTAATATTAATGCTGAATCGTTGGCAACTATCTGCGGCATTATCCGCGAGGATATCGATGCCGATGCCGTGGCGATCACCGACACCAAGAACATTCTGGCGTACGTTGGCGTCGGCGCCGAGAAGTACAATATTGGCGATGAAAGCCTCAGCGACATCACCAAGCTGACGATCGAAAAGGGCAAAATCACCATTAAAAATAATGATGAGATGCACCGCACGCCACAAATTCACTCGCTGATCATCATTCCGCTGTGGGAAAAAGGCGTGGTGACCGGCTCGCTGAAAATTTATTACTGCCACGCGCACCGCATCACCTATTCGCTGAAAGTGATGGCGATTGGTTTGTCGCAAATCATCTCGACGCAGATGGAAGTGTCGCGGGCCGAACAGCTACGCGAAATGGCCAACAAAGCCGAAATGCGCGCACTGCAAAGCAAAATTAACCCTCATTTTTTGTTTAACGCGCTGAATGCTATTTCATCGTCAATCCGCGTTCGCCCAGATACCGCGCGCCAGTTGATCATCAATCTGTCGCGCTATTTGCGCTATAACCTTGAGCTAAATGACGAGCTTATCGATCTGCGTAAAGAGCTGCATCAGGTTCAGGATTACATCGCCATCGAACAGGCGCGTTTTGGCAGTAAACTGACGGTGATTTATG
Source organism: Enterobacterales bacterium (assembly GCA_003864575.1). Taxonomy (GTDB): domain Bacteria; phylum Pseudomonadota; class Gammaproteobacteria; order Enterobacterales; family Enterobacteriaceae; genus Ewingella. The sequence goes on along the minus strand of BHES01000167.1, from coordinate 3,244 downwards.
ATATCGATGACGATATTTCGGTACGTATCCCGAGTTTGTTGATCCAGCCGTTAGTGGAAAATGCCATCGTTCACGGCATTCAGCCTTGCAGCGGTAAGGGCGTGGTGGTCATCGCTGTCAAACACAGCGGCGGGAATGTCAGAGTGTCGGTCAAAGATACCGGCCATGGCATTAATCAGGAAACCATCGAACGAGTCGCAGCGAATGAGATGCCGGGGAATAAAATCGGCCTGCTGAATGTTCATCACCGCGTTTCGTTACTTTACGGTCAGGGTTTGCAGATCCGTCGTTTGGAGCCCGGCACCGAGATTTCATTTTTGATCACCACGGAAAAAACAGCATGAAAGCCATTATCGTTGAGGATGAAGTCCTCGCTCAGGAGGAGCTGAGTTATCTGATTAAGGCCCACAGCAGCATCCAAATCGAAGCCACTTTTGATGACGGGCTGGATGTGCTCAAGTATCTGCAAACACGTGAAGTGGATGTGATTTTTCTTGATATCAGCATTCCTTCGCTCGACGGTGTACTGCTGGCGCAAAACATCAGTAAATTCGCCCATAAGCCCTATATCGTGTTTATCACAGCCTATAAAGAGCACGCTGCTGAGGCTTTCGAGATCGAGGCATTCGACTACATTCTCAAGCCGTACCACGAGTCGCGTATCGTCACCATGCTGCAAAAGCTCGAATCGCATTTTAAGCGTGATAAGCAAGAACAAACCCAGAGTACGCCGAGCACCGGTCGGGTCAGCCACAGCATTAATCTGATCAAAGATGAGCGAATCATCGTCACTGACATTAACGATATTTATTACGCTGCTGCGCAGGAGAAAGTGACACAGGTATTTACGCGCAAAGAAGAGTTCACTATGCCGATGAATATCAGCGAACTGTGTACCCGCCTGCCGGAAGAGTATTTTTTCCGCTGCCACCGATCGTACTGCGTGAATTTGTCGAAAATTCGCGAGATCGTGCCGTGGTTTAACAACACCTATATTTTGCGGTTAAGTGATCTGGATTTCGAGGTGCCGGTCAGTCGCAGCAAGGTGAAGGAATTCAGAAGGTTAATGCGGTTTTAGGCAGAACAAGAATGCGGCGATTTAGAAAATAAATCGCCGCGTTACATACCGGTGTACCCAAGTCATTGGCGTCGCAGCAAGGCAGCAAACGCCGTTGGATCTTCAGGAACGAAGGGGTGAAAGGGTATGCCCCATAGACTGACGCAGATAGGCCCCCGCGCCCAGCAAACCTGGCTGGTCATGGGTGATCAGATAAACCGGGATATCCACCAGGTAATCCTTGAAACGCCCTTTGTCTTCAAAGGCAGCGCGGAAACCCGAGGCTTTAAAGAACTCCAAGAAGCGCGGCACAATACCGCCTGCGATATATACCCCGCCAAACGTTCCCATGGTCAGCGCCAGGTTGCCGCCAAAACGTCCCATGATCACGCAAAACAGTGAGAGTGCGCGGCGACAATCAACGTCGTCTTCGCCCAGCCCGCGTTCAGTAACATCTTTCGGTGCCAGATTCTCTGGCACGCGGTTGTCAGATTTCACGATAGCGCGATAGAGATTCACTAATCCCGGTCCGGAGAGAATACGCTCAGCAGAGACGTGGCCCATTTCGGTGCGCAATTGTTCAAGGATCATGTCCTCTTCTTCACTGTTCGGTGCGAAGTCTACGTGACCGCCTTCGCCCGGCAGGCTCAGCCAGCGCTTATCGGCATGAATCAGATGCGCGACACCAAGCCCGGTACCGGCGCCATAAATCACCGCCGGTTTACCATCGATGGGCTTTTTACCGCCAAACTGCAATAAATCCTGCTCTTTTAGCATCGGAATGGTCATCGATACCGCAGTAAAATCATTGATCACTTCGAGGTGATCCAATTTCAGACCGGCTTTCATTTCCGCAATGGAAAATGCCCATGTATGGTTGGTCATCGCCACCCAGTCGCCGGTAATAGGACAGGCAATGGCGATACAGGCGTGTTTCACATCCTGATGCTGTTGTTCCAGATAAACGCGTGCGACGTCTTCAAGACTGTCGTAGTCCAGACCAGAAAAAGTCTGAGCAGCAGAGATTTCACCGCTGTCGAGCGCGCACAGTGCCAGACGACAGTTGGTGCCGCCGACGTCACCCACCAAGGAGTATTGGGTCATTTTATTCTCCAAAAAATGAATTCATGATCCTGCTGAATACGGGGCTTAACAGAAGAGATAAAGCCGTTATTATCAATCGTTGAGGCGGTATAAACCTCACCAGCAAGACCCAAAAAGATCGCACAATTGTGAGGGCAAAATAGCGGTAATTGCTATAGGCTGCAATGCCGATTTGAACCAGCACACATTTATGCGCAGTGTCATTGAGAATAATATCGCTGCCGGCCAGATTCATCGCCGTCATGGCCCCCACGAAGCCAATGCTGAAGCCCGGGCAAGTGCTTTACTTTATATAAAGGAAATTTTGCATGTTGCATCCCCGTGCGAAAATAATGCTGGCCTTTGCCCTGCCAGCAATGGTTATCGGCGCGCTGTCGAGCCTGATACTGATGGCGGTCATGCTACTGGCCGAAGTATTCCAAACGCTACTCTGGGAGCAGATTCCCACGGCACTGCATATTAATACGCAGTCTGCGAGCTGGCCCCTGTTTATATTAACGCTGACGGGCCTGGGCGTTGGGGCGTTGATCAAGTATATGCCGGGTCACGCCGGGCCGGATCCGGCCACAGAGTCGCTGGTCGGCGCTCCCGTGGCGCTTAATGCGCTGCCAGGGCTGGCCTTAGCACTGATGCTCGGGCTGGCCGGAGGCGTAAGTCTCGGGCCGGAATATCCAATCACCGTGATTAACATCGCGCTGGCGGCCGCCGTGGGCAAACGTTTATTGCCCCACGTTCCGGCAACAGATTGGGTGATCCTGGCTGCATCGGGCACCATCGGCGCACTGTTTGGTACTCCGGTTGCCGCCGCCCTGATCTTTTCCCAAACGCTCGGTGGGGATAAAGACGTTCCGCTGTGGGATCGCCTGTTCGCGCCGCTGGTTGCTGCCGGTGCTGGCGCGGTGACGACTGACCAGTTTTTCGTACCGGATTTCTCCCTGAAAATAGCGCCTTATAACGCCACATCGCTGATTGACCTGTTCAGTGGCTCCGTGGTGGTGCTGATAGCCATCGCGCTCGGCATGATTGGGGTGTGGATATTCCCCCATCTGCACCGGATGTTTAACCGAATCCGCAACCCTATTC
>BHES01000166.1 GCA_003864575.1 Enterobacterales bacterium | reverse complement strand
AGATTCACATTATCCTTGACGGAGCAGGTTATCACCGCAGTGGGTTGGTGAAAGACTGGGCTTACGTGATGAATATCGACCTTCACTACCTGCCGCCTTACAGCCCGAACCTGAATCCAATCGAACGACTGTGGAAGGTGATGAATGAGGAGGTAAGAAACAACCGTTACTTCGCATCAACAAAGCAGTTCCGAGAGGAAATACGACGATTTTTTAGTGAAATATTACCGGGTCTTGCTGGGGTATTATCATGTCGAATTAATGACAACTTTCAGATGCTGGAAAATGCATCTTCAAGTTAACTGTGTATAGACATGATTATTTTTGAAGCGGACTTTAATTGAATTGCTATCAATCTGAAAACCAGTCACAGCTGAGTCACCGCTTTTGTTGGCGTAATTTTCCATGCTCAATCCTTTTTGATGAATAGACACTTCCTCTATTAACCATTTTCGGCGGCAGAATTTATGGCGAAAGCTCACAGAATCAGGGATTAAGTCAAAATGAGGGCAGGGTAGTCACGCGAGACAGATCGGTAGAATTATCAGGGATCGTCACCGATCCCTGGCTTTCATTTGTTTTCACTTCACCGCATGAAGTGCAGCCTGCTCAATGAGGGCTGCGACTTCTTTAGGGTGCGATTCGTAAACTGAATGGCTGGCACCGGTGATTTCAACCGTGTGGCTGTGGGCGCGTTTGGCATAGAAACGTTCGAGGTCCGGACTGATGATCTTGTCGGACTTCGCAACCATGTACCAGCTCGGTTTTGTTTTCCAGGCCGGATCGGGAATGTTGGCGGTGAAGACACTGGCAGAAGTCAGCATCTGGGCCTGCGCCTCAAACTGCGCTTGTTTCAACGGTAAGTCGGCGGCAAAATCAGCCGGGAAATTCTCCGGTTTGATATAAAGGAAACCATCGGACGTTTTCGCAAACGGATGCGCAGTGTTTGGTATTTTTTTGCCATTGGTGACTTCAGTTTCACCGTTGTCCAGTGCATGAGCAGCAATGTAAACCAAACCTGCCACATGGGCATCGTTACCGGCTTCAGTGATGATCGCGCCACCATAACTGTGGCCAACTAAAATCGCCGGGCCATTTTGCATATCCAAAATACGTTTGGTTGCAGCAACGTCATCCGGGAAAGAGGTCAGCGGTTCCTGTACCAAAGTGACGTGATAGCCATCGTGGGTCAAAATGTCATACACCGGTTTCCAGCCAGAACCTCCGACAAAAGCGCCGTGCACTAAAACAATATTTTTAACCAGTGCAGAACTGGCAGGAACAGCCAGCGCAGAGAATGAAACCGTCGAACCCAATGCCACAGCCAATAATGTCAGTTTAGTCAGTAAACGCATGATAGATCCTCAATATAATCAGTTAGATGAACAGAGCCTGCTTGGCTTGATATAAACAGTTTAGCCTCTGGTCACTGACAACTGAGTGGCCTGCGGATGACAAAATTGACATTAAACACCCATATGAATGCAACGAAAGAGACGTGTTTTGAGCAATTCTGGCGGGTAATGGCACTGCCAGAATTTCAGATTTCACGTAGCGACGCCGCTTGACATCGCGCTTAGCGGAGTAATCAACCATAGTAGCCAGGAGATAATCCAGATGTCGCTATTTGCAAAGCCGGAAAGGTAAGGGTACAGAAAGAGGATAGATTGAGGCCATATAATTAACTCACAATCAATTTAACATAATATACATTATACGCACCAATGGTGTAAGTCCCATTTGATAATGTCACTTTTTAGCTAGTTTATAATGTCACCCAGATACGGCGCATTTTCCACCTTTCTGGGAGATCTCTTCTGATGCTGGTAACCATGTCCACTAAAGAACTTCACCGCTTGCCGGTGATCCAGGCTGTTGTTGAAAAGCGCCTGCGTCGCCGTGATGCCGCCTCTCAGTTGGATCTCACAGAACGTCAGGTACAACGTCTGATGAACCGCTTCAGGGAATCCGGTGCTGCCGGGCTGACGAACAGCCGTCGCGGTTTGCCCGGAACTCATCGCATTGATATTGCACTGCGCCATCGGATACTGACGCTGCTACGTGAAAATTACGTCGGTTTCGGGCCCACACTTGCCGCAGAAAAGCTTCAGGAAAGCCAGTGTATTCAGGATCAACAACAAAAATGCAACCGGCGACGAAAGTGAAACCCAGTTTGGCCGTGCTATGCACGAACTGAACATTCAGACCATCTGTGCAGAAACCAGCGCAGCCAAAGGCCGTGTTGAACGGGCACACCTGACGCTTCAGGACCGACTGGTTAAGGAACTCAGGCTCCAGGGCATCAGCTACATGGAAGCTGCGAACGCATTTGCAGAAGAGTTCATGAACGATTACAACCGTCGTTTCGCAAAAGCACCACGTCAGGAGTTTGATGTTCATCGGGAACTTGATGTCGATGATGACCTTGATATGGTGTTTAACTGGCGTGAAGCTCGCAAGGTGTCGAAATCACTCACTGTGCAGTACGACAAAGTCCTTTACCTGATTGAAGACAGCGAATTCAGTCGTCGGGCGATTGGTAAATACATTGATGTCTGGCATTACCCTGACGGACATAAAGAGCTCCGGCTTAATGGCGTATCACTTCCCTACTCCACCTATGACAAGCTTTCTGAAATCGATCAGGGTGCCATTGTGGACAACAAACGTCTGGGGCGGGCTCTGGAAATGGCGCAACTGGTTCAGGCCGAGCGCGATAATAACCGGTCCCAGTCCGTGCCAGCTGGAGACGGCCCTTCACGCAGGCGTAAAGCGCCTACGACGAAGAAATCCCAGCGATCCCTGGATCAGGACGATATGTTCAATGCACTGGTGAAACTTCAGTCACGCTCTGAAGAAATATTTGGGAAGAAGCAAATTTAAACCCCGTAAATATATCCGGGCTTTCCTGCTGTCAGATTTTTGCCTGGTTGACCCGTGCGGAGAGTTCCTGATGGCTTTCTTTCCTTTCGTTGTAGCGGTCGGCAAGATAACCTGCGTGTCCTTTCAGGAGTAAGATAATTTTGAATAATTCTTCTGTAACGTCCACAATCCTGTCATACCAGGCTGAGGGTTTCATGCGCCCTTCATCATCAAATTCCTGCCATGCCTTTGGCACTGACGATTGATTCGGAATGGTGAACATACGCATCCAGCGGCCAAGTATCCGCATTTGATTAACCGTGTTTCTGGGCCTTCATCACCGAGCTCATGGCACCATGCCTTTCGGGAGAGCTCCACACCATTCCATCGCACCACCTGACCAGTTCGCGGAGTTCAAGCACTTTAGGGTGACTATCCGGCGCATCATCAGGTAACGGCAGGCCTGATGGATTAAATATTTTCACCTCAGCGCCCATCTGTGTCAGCAACCGCCCCGCCTCTTCCGCTGCAAAACGGCTGTAGGAGCGCTCCCGAACTGAGCCGTAAAGAATAAGAATTCGCGGCATGCTTTCAGCGCCGTCCAGAAGTTTGCTGGCAATGGCCTCATCAAAGCACCTCGGTTCTATTGCTGGTAAGTGCGTCATAAATACTCTCCCTCTTGTAAGCTATGCTTTAAAATCTAACACATATGAAATATCATATGTATTGTTATTTTTTATCGAGGTTAAGCATGCTACAGCCTGTTCAGCTTTTTAAACTGCTCGCCGATGAAACCCGTTCGACTATCGTACTGCTGCTCAGGGAATCCGGTGAAATGTGCGTCTGTGACATCTGTGGAGCAACGGCGGAGTCTCAGCCAAAAATCTCTCGTCATATGGCGCTTTTGCGTGAAGCAGAGCTGGTCATCGACCGTCGAGAAGGAAAATGGGTGCATTACCGGCTGTCGCCATATATGCCTGCCTGGGCTGCGGGTATTATTGACACGGCCTGGAACTGTGAACGAGAAAACATACGTAACAAGCTCAATAGCGCGTCATCGATCTCCTGCTGAAATCGATGTATACATTCGAATAAACAAATGTGAATAGGGTTTCTGATGTTACTGGCTGGTATTATCTTTTTGTGTACGCTCGTTCTGGTTATCTGGCAACCCCGGGGACTGGGGATTGGCTGGAGTGCCACGCTGGGCGCAGTTCTGGCATTGATGACTGGCGTCGTTCACCTGGGGGATATTCCGGTGGTCTGGCAGATAGTGTGGAATGCGACCGCCACCTTTATAGCTGTGATCATCATTAGTCTTTTACTCGATGAGTCCGGTTTCTTTGAATGGGCCGCACTGCATGTTGCCCGTTGGGGTAATGGCCGGGGTCGGTTGCTCTTTACCTGGATTGTTCTGCTTGGCGCGATGGTTGCTGCGCTGTTCGCCAACGACGGTGCCGCACTGATCCTGACACCTATCGTTATCGCGATGCTGCTTGCGTTGGGATTCAGCCGGGGGTCAACCTTAGCTTTCGTCATGGCTGCTGGGTTTATCGCTGACACGGCCAGCCTGCCGCTGATTGTCTCGAATCTGGTGAATATCGTCTCTGCGGATTTCTTTAAACTTGGTTTCTCTGAATATGCAGCCGTGATGGTGCCGGTAAACCTGGCGGCCATTACGACTACGCTGGTGATGTTACATCTGTTTTTCCGCAAAGATATTCCCGCCGTTTACGACGTTTCCCTCCTGAAAGAACCGAAAGAGGCTATTCGTGATCCCGGGACGTTTAAAACTGGCTGGTTGGTTCTGGTTTTACTTCTGGTGGGGTTCTTCGGACTGGAGCCGCTGGGCGTTCCTGTCAGTCTGGTCGCTGCTGTTGGTGCCCTGGTCCTATTTGTTGTTGCGAAGAAAGGTCATGCCATTAACACAGGCAAAGTGTTACGAGGTGCGCCATGGCAAATCGTTATCTTCTCGCTGGGGATGTACCTAGTGGTCTACGGATTACGCAACGCCGGACTGACCCATTATCTTTCATCCGTGTTGAATCAACTGGCAGAGCAAGGATTGTGGGCGGCAACGCTGGGTACTGGCTTCCTTACAGCCTTCCTGTCCTCTGTAATGAACAATATGCCAACCGTGTTGATCGGGGCATTGTCGATTGATGGCAGTACAGCAACCGGTGTTATCAAAGAAGCGATGATTTACGCCAACGTAATTGGTAGCGATCTGGGGCCTAAAATTACCCCTATCGGCAGCCTGGCAACATTGCTGTGGCTGCATGTTCTTTCGCAGAAAAACATCAAAATCACCTGGGGATATTACTTCCGGGTTGGCATTGTCATGACAATCCCAGTGCTGTTTATCACGCTGGTAGCACTGGCGCTGCGGTTGTCGGTATCACACTAACTATTTAACTTATCCCCCGGAATGAGTGTAAGCGTCAACTCAGTGCCGTATGTAGCTAATTGACCTGTCCTGATAGCTTAGACGCCCACCTAAATTAGACGGGCACCTAACTATGACATCCAAATCCTGGCGTACTGAACCCCGAAAAAACTATTCGGATGACTTTAAACTTCGGATCGTAGGACTCGCTTCCCAGCCTGGAGCAAGCGTTGCTCAGATTGCCCGCGACAACGGCATTAATGACAATGTCATCTTCAAATGGCTACGGCTTTGGCAAAACGAAGGACGCATATCACGCCGTCTCCCTGCAACAACCGTCCCCTCGTCATCACCCGCGCTGCTGCCTGTTGAGGTGATATCTGATCTGGCACCTTCAGATGAGCTGTTCGCCGTCTCGTCTCCGGACTCTTCCCTGAACGCCACCTCCTGCCATGTGGAGTTCCGCCATGGAAAAATGACGCTGGAAAATCCATCGCCGGACCTTCTGGCAATCCT
>BHES01000165.1 GCA_003864575.1 Enterobacterales bacterium | reverse complement strand
ATGCTGAAAAATGCATCTTCAAGTTAACTGTGTATATGTTTTAGACAGTGTTTGTGTGAAATCACCCTAAAGGACAGCCATTTTCATTGGCTGGTGCTCTGTAAGGGGAGGTGAAGTTAACAAAAAACAAACGTACCAATCACATAGCGCAATAAAAACAACGTTACTCATAGCACTGTCAGATGAATTCTGCTTTATTTGAGCCTGAAGCACGGGAAACCGTTTTTTTTCCGGAGGGTGTAAGGATGTTATCTATGAAGTCAGGACGCTATATCGGTGTGATGTCAGGGACAAGCCTTGATGGGGTTGATGTCGTGCTGGCTGCGATTGACGATAGAATGGTTGCCCAACAGGTCAGCTATTCACATCCGATCCCGATTGAAATTAAAAATGCGATTCTGGGAATGTGCCAGGGACAACAGGTTACGTTGGCGCAGGTCGGTGAACTCGATACCCGTCTTGGCATTTTATTTGGCGAGGCGGTGGTTGCGTTGCTGGAAAAGGCCGGGATTAGTGCCGATGAAGTGACCGCCATTGGGTGTCATGGGCAAACGGTATGGCATCAGCCGAAAGGTGAGGCCACATTCTCGATGCAACTGGGCGATAACAACCGTATTGCCGCCATAACCGGTATCACCACCGTGGGCGACTTTCGTCGTCGGGACATGGCCTACGGTGGGCAGGGCGCGCCTCTGGTTCCTGCCTTTCATCAGGCACTGCTGGCTGAACCCGCCGAACGCCGGATGATCCTCAACATTGGCGGTATCGCTAATTTATCGCTCTTGTTGCCCGGTCAACCTATCCGGGGTTATGACACGGGTCCGGGCAACATGCTGATGGACGCCTGGATCTGGCGTCACCGCGCTCTGCCTTACGATAAAAATGCAGAATGGGCCAATCAGGGACGGGTGAACCTGACCCTGCTACAGCAAATGCTGTCGGATCCCTATTTTGCTGAACCGGCACCAAAAAGTACTGGACGTGAATACTTCAACATCGCTTGGCTGGAAAAACAGCTGACCCGCGTACACGCCCTCGCGCCGGAAGATGTTCAGGCGACGCTGGCCGAACTGACGGCGGTCACTATTGCTGAGCAGGTACAACTTGCGGGCGGCTGCGATCGCCTGATGGTGTGTGGCGGCGGTGCGCGTAATCCGTTTGTGATGGCACGCCTGTCGGCGATGCTGCCAGGAACGGAAGTCTGTACCACTGACACTTTTGGTATCAGTGGCGATGATATGGAAGCGCTGGCTTTTGCCTGGCTGGCATTTCGTACGCTGTCGGGGAAATCCGGTAATTTGCCGTCGGTCACCGGAGCCAGCCGCGAGACGGTACTCGGCGCGATTTACCCGGCTTCTGCCAATACCCGATGATATCTCGGCTTAATCTCAATGTGTTATGCAGCCCGGCGTGGTAATAAAACGGATTAAGCCAGAATCATAAGGAGCTACAGAATGAAAAAAGCGATCTTCGCGTTGGCAGGGTTAACGTTGGCAGGGTGTAGCCAGTTACATCATGAGACGCCGGCAGCGACCGAACAACTGCATTATCAGTGCGGAACAACGCCGCTGAGCGTCACGCTTGATAAACCGGCGCAGCAGGTCGATTTTCTGCTCGATGGCAAGCAGCTAAAGCTGAAACAGGTGGAAGCCGCATCGGGTACTAAATACAGTGATGGTCAATATACCTTCTGGTCGAAAGGGCCGGCCGCATTTGTACAGCGTGGTGATGCCATTATTCTCAACGACTGCGTGCAGAAATAACTTCTCTGACCACGAACCTCCGAATTTCCCCCGTACCGGCGCGTCAGGATGATTGAGATCCTGACGCGTCAGGCGCAGAATAGCCCCACCTCAATTTCTCACGAACTGAACTCATATGGCTGATAACAATGAATTTGATGTAGCTGACTCCCGGCGCGAATACACCCGTGGTGGCCTGCGTCGTGCGGATCTTCCGGCTGAGCCTTTGCCGCTGTTTGAACATTGGCTGAAGCAGGCCTGTGAAGCCAAACTGGCTGACCCAACCGCCATGGTCGTCGCCACGGTTGATGAGAATGGGCAGCCGTTTCAGCGCATTGTCTTACTCAAGCATTATGACGAAAAAGGTCTGGTCTTTTATACCAACCTCGGCAGCCGCAAGGCGCAGCAACTGGCAAATAACAGCCGTATCAGCTTGTTGTTTCCGTGGCATATGCTGGACCGTCAGGTGGCTGTGCTTGGTAAAGCCGAACGTCTTTCAACCTTTGAAGTGATGAAGTATTTCGCCAGCCGTCCGAAAGACAGTCAGATCGGCGCATGGGTGTCCCAGCAATCAAGCCGTATTTCTGCGCGTGGCGTGCTGGAAAGTAAATTCCTCGAGTTGAAACAGAAATTCAGCCAGGGCGAGGTACCGCTGCCGAGTTTCTGGGGCGGTTTTAGGGTCACCGTAGAATCGATGGAGTTCTGGCAGGGCGGCGAACACCGTCTGCACGATCGTTTCATGTATCAGCGTGAATCTGCCGAAACAGGAACTGGCTGGAAAATAGACCGTCTGGCACCCTGATTTAATAAAATAACTCGATTTCCTAGCGCTCGGACGATGAGCGCTTTATTCTATGTCGTTCCCCGTAAAGGTGAGGGAAAAGGCACATGCGCGGCATGATGTCAGACATGAATTGGCATACATTCAGTACTTAATAGACGGAGTCTTTGATGGCGAGCAGCAACCTGATTAAACAACTGCAAGAGCGGGGCCTCATTGCCCAGGTGACGGATGAACAAGCGTTAGCAGAGCGACTGGCGCAAGGGCCAATTGCACTCTATTGCGGTTTCGATCCTACCGCAGACAGCTTGCATTTGGGTCATCTGGTGCCTTTGCTTTGCCTGAAGCGCTTCCAGTTAAACGGCCATAAGCCCGTTGCGCTGGTGGGCGGTGCCACGGGCTTGATTGGCGACCCAAGTTTTAAAGCGGCTGAGCGTAAGCTCAATACCAATGAAACCGTGAACGAGTGGGTGGAAAAAATCCGCCATCAGGTTTCTCCGTTCCTGGATTTCAATTGCGGTGAAAACAGCGCAATTGCTGCCAATAACTACGATTGGTTTGGCGGCATGAACGTGCTGACCTTCCTGCGTGATATCGGCAAACATTTCTCTGTTAATCAGATGATCAACAAAGAAGCGGTGAAACAGCGTCTGAATCGCGATGACAGCGGTATCTCCTTCACCGAATTCTCTTATAACCTGTTGCAGGGTTACGACTTCTCTGAACTGTACAACCGCCACCAGGTTGAATTGCAGATTGGCGGTTCCGACCAATGGGGCAATATTACGTCGGGTATCGACTTAACCCGGCGTATGCATCAGAAACAGGTCTTTGGTCTGACCGTTCCGCTTATTACCAAATCAGATGGCACCAAATTCGGCAAGACCGAAGGTGGCGCAGTCTGGCTGGATCCGAAGAAAACCAGTCCGTATAAATTCTACCAGTTCTGGATTAACACTGCGGACGCCGACGTTTACCGCTTCCTGAAGTTCTTCACTTTCATGAGCCTCGACGCGATCAATGCGCTTGAAGAAGAAGACAAAACCAGCGGCAAAGCGCCTCGCGCCCAGTATGTCTTGGCGGAAGAAGTCACCGGTATGGTTCATGGCGCAGAAGGTCTGGCGGCAGCGCGCCGTATCACCGAAAGCCTGTTCTCCGGCGCACTCAGTGATATGACTGAAGCCGATCTGGCGCAGCTTGAGCAGGACGGTATGCTGGTGGTCACACTGGACGCAGAAGCCGATCTGCAACAAGCGTTGGTGGCTGGCGATATGGCCCCTTCGCGCGGTCAGGCTCGCACCATGATCTCTTCCAATGCCATCAGCCTTAACGGCGAAAAGCAGACCGACCCGGAATACCGCTTCACTGAAGGTGATCGTCTGTTTGGACGTTATGCATTGCTGCGTCGTGGTAAGAAAAACTACAGTCTGTTGATCTGGAAATAAGATTTGCATTCATCATAAGGGGCTATTCAGCCCCTTTATTTTTTAGCCTTTTTATTAAAAACTCTGCCAATGCGCCATCCGCCGATGACGTCAGTATCGGGACTTTTCATGAAAAATATTCTTTCTATTCAGTCACACACCGTTTTTGGTCACGCCGGTAACAGCGCGGCAGAATTTCCTATGCGCCGCATGGGCGCAAACGTTTGGCCGCTCAATACGGTGCAGTTCTCCAATCATACCCAGTACGGTCACTGGACCGGTTGTGTTATGCCAGCCAGCCATCTGACAGAGATAGCGCAGGGCATCGCGGATATCGACCGTCTGAAGGACTGTGATGCGGTGCTGAGTGGTTATATCGGTTCGCCGGAGCAGGGGCAGAGTATTTTACAGATCGTTCGTCAGGTGAAAGCGGCCAATCCTGATGCCTGGTATTTCTGCGACCCGGTGATGGGTCATCCGGAAAAAGGCTGTATTGTCGCGCCCGGCGTGGCGGAGTTTCATTGCAAAGAAGCACTGATCAACTGCGACATTATCGCTCCGAATTTGCTGGAACTTGAGCTGCTCGGCGGTCATACCGTGCACAATGTAGAAGAGGCGGTAGCGACCGCGCGCGAGCTTATCGCCAAAGGGCCGAAAATCGTGCTGGTGAAGCACCTCAGCCGTGCCGGTTATCACAGCGATCGCTTTGAAATGCTGCTGGTGACTTACGATGAAGCCTGGCACATCGACCGTCCGTTAGTTGATTTCGGCGTGCGTCAGCCGGTCGGTGTGGGCGATTTAACCAGCGGTCTGCTGCTGGTGAATTTATTGAAAGGCGAAGCGCTGGATAAAGCCCTTGAGCATGTGACGGCTGCGGTATATGAAGTGATGCTGGCGACGCACGGGATGGGCGAATATGAACTGCAGGTGGTTGCTGCGCAGGACAAGATAGTGACGCCGGAACATCATTTCCCGGCCGTTAAGCTCGATTAAAATTCTCCCTCGATGTTAAAAAAAACGCCCCGTGCTGCATAAGCCGGGGCGTTTTTTATTATTCGATAAAACTTATTTTAGACCTTCGGCTACCAGAGCGGCATCAACTGCCGGGCGGGCTGCGACGCGATCCAGATAGGTGTTCAAATCAGTCAGTGCACTCAGGTCAAACTTCAGTGCTTTCGCCCAACCCATCACGGTGAAAAGATAGGCATCGGCTACGCTAAAACGTGCGCCTAACAGATACTGGTGCCCTTTCAGAGAGTCATTGACGTAGGCAAATTTCTTCGCCAGTGCTTCACGGGTCAGTGCCTTGAAATCTTCCGGTGTTTTCGGATTGAACAGCGGGCTGAAGCCTTTATGCAGTTCAGTCGCAATATAGTTCAGCCACTCCAGCGCGTGATAACGTGCCAGCGTACCCACTTCGGGCAGTAACTGGCGGTCTGGTTTCTGGTCAGCAAGATATTGCACGATGGCCACACCTTCGGTCAGGATGCTGCCGTCGCTCAGTTCCAGCGTAGGGATCTGGCCTTTCGGATTCACAGCCAGGAAATCGTCGCCGCTTTCTGTTTTCTTGGTCGCCAGATCCACTTTGACGATGCTGAAGTCCAGACCGGCTTCACGCAGAATGATATGCGGGGAAAGGGAACAGGCACCGGCTTTATAATAAAGTTTCATACGAACTCCGTAAATTTGAACCATTGTCACACAGGCCTCACAGCTGCGGCATCAAAACGCAGGGCTGCACAGGATAAAGAGCTGCCACTATCCTAGGGCCACGGCTGAAAAAAGTCAGTGACTAAATTGCGTTGTTAGCGTGAATGCTCAGTTAATGACAGGCCGCACTTTTTGGCTGGTAGCCTGCCACTTTTTTAGGTCATCAACGGCTTTGTTGAATAAATCGAACTTTTGTCTGTGATCAAAATCAAAACTCTATCTTCCTGATGGCATCGTGGTCTCTCGTGGCAAAACAAAAGTTCAAAATCACCAACTGGACAGCCTACAACAA
>BHES01000164.1 GCA_003864575.1 Enterobacterales bacterium | reverse complement strand
CTCAAAGCGAGCGCACTGTACATTCTGCGCGTCTGGCATACGCGAGAAGACCGTTGAAAGAAATACTGTAACATGCGCTGGATATTCCTCTGCAGACTTTGCGTATAATGAGGGCAAAACAGGAATCGAAATAAAGAACAGAACACGATAGCTGGTGAGCTTCTTTACTTAGCGATTCAAGTGCTGAAATTTCCCCAGTTTTTATCATCAAATGGGACTGAGGGTACAAATGAGGGTATAAAAATAATCACATTTAAAATAAAATATAAGTATCAACAATTTAACCAATTGCTTCTATTCCGATTCCGGCACCACTATTTAATAAACGGACGTCTGCTGACGTCCGTTTTGCATTTTAAAGTCAACAACTTATCCCTCTCTGCCGTTCTCCCCACGTCTACTGAAATCCATCTACATCCACATTGCTTTGATGGTAGATCTGTTGGTATTGTTAGTTCGACACGTTTTATAGGTTCTGTCGCATTAAGATCTCATCAGGTAACATGCTGTTTTTTTTGTAATGTTGCCTGACGATGTCTCTGATCCGAAAAGCCTTCAAACGCCTTCATTAATAACCGGCAACGCCTGTTTTGCTGACCTGCCGCCGTTAATGCGACAGAGCCCTTATTGACGTCCAGATAGCTGCACGCTAACCCCCGTCCTACCATCAATCAAGCATCAACCGCACGGATATGACGACCGGCCAGCAACCACCACATGGCCAACACTGCGACCACTGCCGCCGTGCATCCCAATGCCCACCAACCAATTTGTGCAAACAGGTGGACATAGGCCTGCGCCGTCGCTCCCGTAGCGGGGTCTTCAGCGGTTTGACCGGCGATAATGCCGGCCAGGTAATTGGCTATCGAGCCGGTGGTCAGCATATAAATACCGGTCAGCACCCCGGTAGCGCCGGGGATATTCAGCCGGGTAATCTGCGCCATGGCGACCGGATCGATAAACAGTTCGGCAAGCCCCATCACCGACAGCCCGGCGATCATCAGGCTCATTGACCCTTGGCCATAACGGGCGTTAAGCGCCATCAGGGTAAAACCGACGCCAATCAGCAGCAAACCAAAGGCAAACTTTCCCCAAATACGCAGGGTGCGACTGCCATTGCCGTTACCCCGTACCAACCAGGCCAGCATCACACCGCCAAACATCACGGCAAAAGCGTTAACCGACTGGAACAATGCAGTCGGCACCGTCCAGGAAAACCATTGGCGGTCGACAAAGCGATCGATAAACAGACTGATCGAACTGCCCCCCTGCTGGGCAAAGGCCCAAAACAAGGTGCCCAACAGCATCAACATCACTATCTGCCACAACCCACGACGCTGCACCGTTGTGGCCCGCGCCATAATGCGTATCACCATCACTACCGCAGCAGCACACACCAGCATCAGCAATTGGCCGGCCAGATCGTAAATGAACAGCGAAGTGAAGAACAGCGGCGCCAATAACAACATGGCACTTAGCCATACCCAGTTCGGTACCCGCAACGTGGTAACGCACATCTGCGCCCGATCTACGCCGCGCGTGTGGCTGAAATGCCGGCTGCCGAACAAGAAGATCGTTAACCCGGCCAGCATGCCGATCCCCGCCAGCGCAAAGCCGACGTGCCAGCCATAGCGTTCGGCCGCCAGCCCACAGGCGATAGGTGCCAGGATCGAGCCGACATTACCGGCGGCATACAGCAGTGAAAAGCCCCCTTCACGGCGCGTGTCCTGCGGTTGATACAACTCGCCCAGCAGGCAACTGATATTGGATTTAAACAGGCCGTAGCCACAGATGATGATCGACAGTGCCAGGTAGAGTGAATGCGTCGAGACGGCGCTCAGGCCGAGTACGATATGGCCCAGCGTCATCAGTACCGCGCCGGCAATGACCGCGACGCGGTTGCCCAGCAGGCGATCGGCAAGCAGGCCGCCGAGGATCGGTGTGACGTAGACCAGGGAAGCGTAAGTGCTATAGAGGCTAATAGCGCGGCTGTCGGAATAACCAAGTTGGTGGGTAAGATAGAGAATAAGTAACGCACGCATGCCGTAAAAGCTGAAATATTCCCAAATTTGTATTGCTACGACATAGTAGATTGCGCGCGGCTGTGAGGGTGTTTTCATGGTTTTCTCCCATCAGTCGGTGAACGACAAAAGGGGAAGCGCAAGCACCTCCCCCTGTTATTTCACTTATTTAACGTTTTTCAACACCTTCACGGTGTAACGTCCATCCGCCTGGCGATAAGCACCATGGATATCCGTTTCGAAGCCTGGATAATGCGCGCCGATTTCGCACAGCATTTGCAGGAATTCCAGCACCGGACGGCTTTCCTCGGTGAGCATTTCACCCGGCATGACCAACGGAACACCCGGAGGATATGGCAGGATCATGTTGGCATTCACTTTGCCCACCATGTCTTCCAAATAAACCTCTTCCACTTCGCCGTGCAGCTCTTTCTGGAAGGCTTTGAACGGGTTCATCACCATCGCCGGCAGCACTTCAAAAGCACGGTACATCAGGTCTGGCAGGTTATGGTGTTTCACCAGATTGTGAATGTTCTGGGCCAGTTCCTGGATGCGCATGTTTTCATAAAACTCTGGTGCTTCTTTGTACAGCGAAGGCAGCATGTTTTTCACCCGCAGGTTCAGATCGAACGAGCGTTTAAAGTCAGTCAGACCGCGTAGCAGGCTGAGAGCTTTGGTTTTGTCGATGCCGATGCTGAACAGGAACAACAGGTTATACGGGCCGGTTTTTTCAACAATGATGCCGTGCTCATCAAGATATTTAGCAACCAGGCTGGCCGGGATACCGAACGACTCCATTTCGCCGTCTTTGCTCATCCCAGGAGTCAGCATGGTGACCTTGATTGGGTCAAGGTACATATGCTCGTTATCAATACCTTTGAAACCATGCCAGGCGCTGTCGGAACGCAGTGGCCAACATTCCGCTTCATCAATGTGCTCTGGCTGCCAAACGTCAAAGAACCAGCCTTCAGACTCGACGTTCAGACGTTTGATTTCTTTACGGAACTTAATAGCACGTTCAATCGAACCGTTAATCAGACGCTTACCGGCATTGCCTTTCATCATTGCCGCTGCGGTTTCGGTAGAGGCCACGATGCCGTAGTGCGGTGAAGTGGTGGTGTGCATCATGTAGGCTTCATTGAAGGTTTCTTCGTTGATGTCGCCTTTCACGTGGATCATCGAAGCCTGTGAGAACGCCGCCAGCAGTTTATGGGTGGATTGGGTTTCATAAATCACTTTCCCTTCCACGCGGCCACCGCTCATACCGCATTTACCTTTATAAATCGGGTGGAAGTTGGTGTAAGGCACCCAGGCAGAGTCAAAGTGGATGGATTTCACATCCAGCGTGTTCTTGATGAAATCGGTGTTATACAGCAGACCGTCGTAGGTAGAATTGGTGATTACCGCGTGTACTGGCCAGGTCGCGTTCGGCGTCTCTTTCACGCGTTTAGCGATAGTGGTGCGAGCAAATTCGCTCTGTGGAATACCACCAAGGATGCCGTAAGCATTACGGGTTGGGCGGAAATAGATCGGCGTAATGTCGCTCATCATCATCAGATGGGTCAGCGATTTGTGGCAGTTACGGTCAATCAGCACGGTGCTGCCGGTTGGTGCGGAGTACATACCGACAATTTTGTTGGCGGTAGAAGTCCCGTTAGTCACCATATAGCTGCGTTCAGCGTTGAAGACGCGAGCAATATACTCTTCAGCTTCTTTGTGCGGGCCGGAATGATCCAGCAGTGAACCCAGTTCGGAAACCGAAATAGAAACGTCGGATTTCATCGCGTTCGAGCCAAAGAAATCGTAGAACAGGCTGCCGACCGGACTTTTCTGGAAGGCGGTACCGCCCATATGACCCGGAGTACAGAAGGTGTATTTGCCTTCACGCACGTACTTGAACAGTGCTTTGGTCAGCGGTGGCAGGATGGCGTCAACGTACTCGTCGGTGTTTTGTTTGATCTTGTCGGCAATGTCGTTGGCCGCACCGAGCGCATATTCAAAGAAACGCACCTGCATGCGCAGATCGTTCAGGCTGACGTCCAGCGTTGAAAAGGTGTTGGCAAAGGCATACAGCGGCATGTACTCATTCAATTCGCTGATTTCTTGGCACAGCTCAAGGTTGTATTTATCCCAGTCAAAGATCACCCCACACAGACGGGCATTATTCTCGATCAGTTTGAGCAGGTCTTCGCGATCGTTAGGGTAGACAATGCGGAAGTTCAGTTTTTCCAACGCGTTGTGCAGTTCGCGGATGGGCTCTTCTTTGAAGTAGACACCCATGTGGTTCATGATGGCGATAACGTTCATATCATTTCTCCTGGTAAAGCGAGCCCCTTGCCATCACGGATGACAATAGTTGTTGCAAGGGGCTGAATTAAGAAGTGGGTCAGTGCGTGCTTAGTGCGCTTTGGCCGTCGAGCTGTTGTCGATGGCTACAGCATTGGCTTTAGCTGTCTGACGGGTATTCATTTTGCGGGCGTAGAACATCAGGATGATCAGGCTGATGATGAAGGTGCCGGCCAGTTCGATCGATTCGGCCCCCATCAGTGCGATGAAGCAGAAACCACAACCCAGAACCGATGCCACCAGGCTCAACAGGTTACGGATGTTGACGCCTTCAAAGCGGATCAGGTCTACGCAAGAGTAGAAGTAAGGCAACATGGTCAGCAGTACCGCAATACCGGTCAACATCCCGAATAGATCGGAAGCTTTACCACCGCCGGAGCTCATGGCAGTAATCAGTACCATTAGCGCAGTCATTTTGCAGCTGGCCAACAGCAGGCCTTTTCTAGGAATGCCGTTCTTATCCAATTCACCGTACACTTTCGGGAAGTTACCGTCGTTGGCGGCACGGACTCCAGCCTGGCCAACCAGCATCATCCACGAACCGAGTGAAGTCAGGCAGGCAAAGGCAGTGAAGGCAGAGACCAGAGGTGCGGCCCAGTTACCCATAATGGCAGAGGCACTGACGGCGAACGGTGCGCCGCTGGCAGCCATTTGGCTAGCCGGGAACATACCGCTCATCACCTGAGTGGCCGCAATGTAGATAATCCCGGCCAGCGCGGTACCCAGCATGGTTGCCAGCGGTACGGTGCGTTTCGGGTTTTTCACCATGCCGGTGCTCACGGCGGCAGACTCTACGCCGATGAACGCCCACAGGCACAGCAGAATACTTTTGATTACCGCATGGATGTCGGTGGTACCAGAAGTGTTCCAGTTAGCGTGATAGGTTGCAGCGTCGAACCAATGCCAGCCGGCAGTCGCGGTCACAATCACCGGGATCAGCACCAACACCAAGCCGAGGGTGGTCAAACGGCTGACCCAGGTCCCGCCGAGCAGGTTAATAAAGGTGAACACCCACAAGATGGCGATACAGGCGATACCTGCCGGCACCGGATTGTTCAGCTCTGGGAAAAAGGTAGAGAGGTAAGAAACTGCGGTAATGCCGATGGCCAAATTACCGATCCAGTTAGCATGGTAATAAAGCACGCCGGTCTGGAAACCAAATGCCGGGGAAATTTCACCGGCGTAAGCAATAGGGCCGCCCTGCTGTGGGTTTTTGGTGGCCAGACGCGCATAAACATAAGCCAGCGACATCGCACCAATAATGGAGATTACCCATCCCCAAATAGCGATAGAACCGAGACTTGCCAGGTTCGCGGGTAATAAGGCAATGCCGCTCCCCATCATATTACCGGCAACGACACCGGTGCAGGCAATAAGCCCTATTTTCTTGGATGAAGCCATGGTCAGTTTCTCCTGATTTAGATTTCTTATAAGTCCTGGTCGTTATGCAATTTTGCTAATGACCGGACTTGATAGTCAGGATGGGCGTTGTTGCATAAACATATTTCCTGCTGTAACCGTATGAGGTCGACTGTTTTCTATAACCAGAAATCATACAGTTACGTCATCTTCATCGAGGCGTTCACTATAGCGCCCCGAACTTTCCACTA
>BHES01000163.1 GCA_003864575.1 Enterobacterales bacterium | reverse complement strand
GCTGTGGCTCGACGCCTGCCCGCAACATGAAAACCCGCTAATTCAGCAAATGAAGGTCGGTAACACGCCGCATCTTTTGCTGGCATCACCGGACGGTGAAAATGGAAGCCTGCAACTGCGACAGCAGGTGTGGATCCATCATTTGGATCTTCCGGCCGGTGAAAAAATCACGCTGCCACTTCGCGGGCCGCGTGCCTACTTGCAGTCAATCCATGGGCAGGTCAACGCGCTTGGGGAAGAAAGCCAGGAGATGCAGAGGCTGGTATGCGGCGATGGCGCGTTCATCCATCTTGAAGCGCAGATCACCATCACGGCCAGTACGCCACTGCGGGCATTGCTGATTGATTTACCGGTTTAGTTAATTCACAGATTTCAAAATGATAAAACCCCGCGCAGATTACTCTGCGCGGGGTTTCTTTTATAGAGGGAGTTGACCGTTAAGCCGGGTTCTGTCGTGGACAGTCATTCCTCTAGGCCAGCAATCGCTCACTGGCTCAAGCAGCCTACCCGGGTTCAGTACGGGCCGTACCATGTGAACCCCTATTTGGCCTTGCTCCGGGTGGAGTTTACCATGCCACGGACTGTTGCCAGCCGCGCGGTGCGCTCTTACCGCACCCTTTCACCCTTACCTGATCCCACTTGCGTGGGCCATCGGCGGTTTGCTCTCTGTTGCACTTGTCGTAAGCTCGCGCTTCCCAGGCGTTACCTGGCACCCTGCCCTATGGAGCCCGGACTTTCCTCCCCTCCATCTGTCTCCCCCGAAAGGGACGGCAACGAAGCGGCGACTGTCTGGTCAACTCCGCGGCGGATAATAGGGCATTACACCCTACTTGTCACCCTCTTGCTGGTCGAGTGCGTATTTATACAACGCATTCTTCTTCACATTATGGATTTCCGCGGCCAGTGCAGCGGCTTTTTTCAGCGGTAACTCTTTTTGCAGCAAGGCTAATGTTCTCAGTGCTTCGGCGGGCAGTGCTTCGGTATCTACTTTATGCCCTTCGACAATCAGCACCATTTCACCGCGTTTGCGAGTTTCATCTTCCAGCACCCAGGCCAGCAGCGCGCCAACCCCGTCACCGCGGATATTTTCCCAGGTTTTCGTCAGCTCGCGGGCAAGAACGACATAGCGATCCGGCCCCCACACCTCGACCATATCCTGCAAACTATCGAGCAATCGGTGAGTGGATTCATAGAAAATCAGCGTGCGGGGCTCTTCAATCAGTGCCTGAAGGGTATCTTTGCGTGATTTCGTTTTTGCAGGAAGAAAGCCTTCGTAACAGAAGCGATCAGAAGGTAAACCAGCGGCGCAAAGTGCCGTGATCGCAGCGCAGGCACCAGGCAATGGCACCACACGGACGCCGGCTTCACGACAGCGGCGCACCAGATGGTAGCCGGGGTCATTGATGAGCGGCGTTCCGGCGTCGGAAACCAGCGCAATGCTTTGACCTTCCTGAAGTTTTGATAATAAATGCTCAGCTTTTTGCTGTTCATTATGGTCATGCAGTGGGTACATTTTGGCGCTGATACCAAAATGGTGCAGCAGTAATCCGGTATGGCGGGTGTCCTCCGCCGCAATCAAATCGACGCTGTTCAGCACGGCCAACGCACGCTGGGTAATGTCCCCTAAATTGCCGATCGGAGTCGGTACGATGTAGAGCGTTGATGCAGAAATATCTGCTTGATCGTGTTGATTCATTGTTTCATCCGGATTGCCGATTTAATATTGAGCATCTTGAAAAAAACATCACTGGAAACTGAATGCCTTCCTCAACTACTTTTCGTACCCGCACGGGACGTTTAATCCCTGCCGTTATCGTGGCGATGCTTCTCGCCAGTTGTTCGAGCCAGGCTCCGCAGACGCCGACTGAAACTGTTCAGGCCAAGGCGACCGGCAGCTCAGACTATTATCTGCAGCAGGCACAGCAAAGCGGTGATGATACCAAGGCTGACTGGCAATTACTTGCAGTTCGTGCCCTGCTGCGCGAAGGCAAAGTGCCACAGGCCGCCAGCCAGCTGGCACAATTGCCGCAGAAACTGAGTGCAGCGCAAACTCAGGAGCAGCAACTGGTCAGTGCCGAAGTGCAGGTTGCCCAGCAAAATTATCCGGTTGCCGCGACCACGCTCAGCACCATTGATCCCTCTACTCTGACGGATGCGCAGAAAGCCCGTTTCTATCAGGCGCAAATTGACGCCAGCCAGGGTCGTACCAGCCTCGGTCTGCTGCGCGCTTATATCGCCCAGGAGCCTCTGTTGCAGGGCAAACCGCATCAGGACAATATCGATGCTACCTGGAGTGCGCTGACGCAAATGACGCCGCAGGATGTGAGCGGGATCACCATCAATGCCAATGAGAATACGCTGCAAGGCTGGCTGGATTTGCTCAGCGTCTGGCAGAGTAATAAACAAGATCCTGACCTGCTTAAAGCCGGTATCAAAGATTGGCAGCGTCGTTACCCTGTCAATCCGGCAGCAAAAACCTTGCCAACGCAGCTCAGCGGCGTGCTCAGTTTCCAACCCTCTTCTACTGAGAAAATCGCCCTGTTCCTGCCGATGAGCGGCGCCGCTCAAGTGTATGGTAACGCTATTCAGCAAGGTTTTAATGCGGCAATGAACGGTTTACCTGGCCCGTCAGCTCAGCAGCAACCACCGATTGCTTCCAATGCCACTGCGCCGCAAACTGACCCGAACGCCGCCGTCAGCCCGTCAGCTGTAGAAACGACAGCCGCGCAAGGTACGCCAACAGAGGCTCAACCCGCCGCACCCGCAACGCCAGCAGTGAGCGCGACCCCCGCGAATCCACATGCTCAGGTGAAAGTCTATGACACCTCCGCGCAGCCGCTGGCAGCCTTGCTGACTCAGGCACAGCAAGACGGCGCCACCATTGTGGTGGGCCCACTGCTAAAAGATAAAGTGACGGAACTCGGTTCGACCCAGACACCGCTGAACGTTCTGGCACTGAATCAGCCAGAAACTGAGAAAAACAGTCCGAATATCTGTTACTTTGCGCTCTCACCGGAAGATGAAGCACAGGACGCCGCGCGTCACATGTGGGCTCAGCATCGCCAGATGCCATTGTTGTTAGTACCTCGCGGCAGCTTCGGCGACCGCATCGCTCAGGCCTTTGCCGATGAGTGGCAAAAACAGGGCGGACAGACGGTACTGAAACAGGGTCTCGGTTCTTATTCTGAACTGAAATCGACCATCCGCAGCGGTATTCGCCTGACGGGTACGCCAGTAGCAAGCAGCACGCAAGCCGCCGCTCCGGCCCAGCAGGGTGTTACCATCGGTGGGATCACCATCCCGGCACCGCCAAGCGATGATCAAATCACGCAGGCCACCAGCGGGGGTGTTTCCGGTAATGTGGATTCGGTCTATATCGTTGCCACACAGGATGAGCTGACGCTCATCAAGCCGATGATTGATCTGGCCGTCAGTGGCCGCAACAAACCGGCGGTTTACGCCAGCTCCCGCAGCTATCAAGCCGGAGCCGGTCCGGATTACCGTCTGGAAATGGAAGGCGTGCAGTTCAGCGACATCCCTCTGCTGGCGGGTAACAACCCTCAGTTGATGCAGCAAGCAGCCAGTCAGTTCAAGAATGACTATTCGCTGGTACGCTTGTATGCCATGGGGATCGACGCATGGGATCTGGCTAACCACTTCTCGCAAATACGTCAGATCCCCGGCTTCCAGGTTTCAGGAACCACCGGCCAGCTGAGCGCCAACGAGAACTGTGTGATCCACCGCAAACTGCCATGGCTGCAATACCGTCAGGGTTCGCTGGTGCCGGTTTCCTCTTAAGCCTCCGGCTTAAGGCAACGCTGAAAATTTCACTCAGGCATTGGAATTGCCGCCATTAATACGTACAAGGATGTACTGATGTTAAAAAAATTACCGACAGCCCGCGAGCGTGGTGCAGACTATGAAGCCTTCGCCCGTCGTTATCTCGAGAAAGCCGGGCTGATTTTCGTCGCCGCCAACGTGGCGTGCCGACTGGGTGAAATTGACCTGATCATGCGCGATCAACAAACCTGGGTGTTTGTTGAGGTTCGCTACCGTCGCAACGCCTTGTTTGGTGGCGCCCCGGCCAGCGTAACGCATCAAAAACAGAAGCGGCTTTTACTGGCCGCCTCTTTCTGGCTTGCGGGTAGAAACGCAAGCTTTGACACATCATCTTGCCGTTTTGATGTTTTAGCCATCACAGGTCGCCAGATAGAATGGCTGACGGATGCATTCAATGCGGATTGAGATTGTTTTGAGACTGACGGACTGCCCGACCGCGCAGCCGACATTTTACTGACTGGACTAAATCACGTGCTGGATAGAATCAAAGCCTGCTTTACTGAAAGTATTCAAACCCAGATCGCCGCTGCTGAAGCGCTGCCCGATGCCATTTCACGCGCTGCGATGACGCTGGTCCAATCGCTGCTCAATGGCAATAAGATCTTGTGCTGCGGCAACGGCACTTCAGCCGCCAATGCTCAGCATTTTTCTGCCAGCCTGATTAACCGTTTTGAAACGGATCGACCAAGCCTGCCGGCTATCTCACTGTGCGCGGATAATATTGTACTGACCGCCATCGGCAACGATCGTCTGCACGAAGAAATTTATGCCAAACAGGTTCGCGCACTGGGTCAGGCGGGTGACGTTTTACTGGCTATTTCCACCCGTGGTAATAGCCGTGATATCGTCAAAGCCGTCGAAGCGGCAGTGACCCGCGATATGACTATCGTCGCGCTTACAGGTTATGACGGCGGTGAACTGGCCGGTTTGCTGGGGCCTCACGATGTTGAGATTCGTATTCCGTCCCATCGCAGCGCGAGAATTCAGGAAATGCATATGCTCACAGTGAATTGTCTCTGTGACCTGATTGATAACACGCTGTTCCCACACCAGGACGATTAAGGAGTTCCAATGAAGGCAAGTCCTCTGTTTGCAGTACTATTAAGCGCCCTTCTGTTACAAGGCTGCGTAGCCGCTGCCGTTGTTGGCGTCGCCGGAGTGGCGACGAAAACCACTACCGACCCGCGCTCTGTGGGTACGCAGGTAGACGACAGCACGCTCGAAGCACAGGTTAGCAACGCGATCAGCAAAGACAAACAACTTAAAGATGAAGCCCGTATTGTCGCCACCGCCTATCAGGGGAAAGTCCTATTAACCGGTCAGACCCCAACGCCTGATATGGCCGTCCGTGCCAAACAGATCACCATGGGTGTTGATGGAGCCAATGAAGTCTATAACGAGCTCCGCACCGGTAAACCGGTCAGCATGGGAACTGCGTCAATGGATACCTGGATCACGACCAAGGTGCGTTCGCAAATCCTGACCAGTGATACGGTAAAATCTTCCAACGTGAAAGTGACGACGGAAAACGGCGAAGTGTTCCTGTTGGGTCTGGTTACGCAAGAAGAAGGCAAGTCAGCGGCGAGTATTGCTGCGGGTGTCAGCGGCGTGAAACATGTCACCACGGCGTTCACTTACGTGAAATAATTCGGAAAAGCAGTAACGAAAAAGGACAGCGCTCAGGCTGTCCTTTTTTATGGGTCAATGATGTCGTAGATGCGATATTTTCGCCAACAAAGTACTATCAATTTTGTAGAACCAACTGACACCAGCCAGCAGGAAATGCAATATGCCGGGGATCACCGTCGACAATAACGTAATTCCCTGAAGTGATAATACTGTTTGGTTATCTGCGCCAGAGCGGTACGCCACGATGACCAGTGTCGTACTGATAATCAACCCCGCCAACGCCCAGGCCAGTTTGACGAAAAACAGATTAAAGGCGAAGTTCATACCTGACGAGCGGATACCCGTTTTCCATTGTCCATAATCGTCGGCGAAGCTTATCATCGTGAAATGCAATGGCAGCGTGAATCCAAGGACGATGCAGCACACCAGCACCAGGAAAAGCCATAGGGTTGGCTGATTCATTGGCACAAAATAGACCGCAAAGTGTGCAAACGCCAGCAACAGATTGGCATAGAAATATATTGAGCGAACTTCAAAATATTTGGTCAGTTGCTGGACGATCAGTGCTCCGGCAATACCGCCAAAGGTCGCCAATCCGAAAAACACTGATGTGTAAGTCGCATCGCCGTGAAGTATATATACACAGTTAACTTGAAGATGCATTTTTCAGCATCTGGAAGTTGTCATTAATTCGGCGTGGCAACGCACCAGAAAGTCCCGGTAATATTTCACTAAAAAATCGTCTTATCTCCTCCCGGA
>BHES01000162.1 GCA_003864575.1 Enterobacterales bacterium | reverse complement strand
TGAACATTTGCTTAACACGCGAGGGAGAAAATCGCTGGGCTATCGCTCTCCGAATGAGGTATTTTTAACGCACTTACAGGCAGCTTAATGCTCCACCGTTTTGTTGCGTTTCGACTGGGAATGGGGCACAGACATCACTTCTTGGTACAATTTTACCTTGACGAGAGCTCATAGCAAGATTCAATAGTCTCAAAAAGCTCTCATAGATGTTTTTATAGTCAGCATTAGGTGATGTTGTTTCAAAATGCTAATGATTTACCCTATTAAATGAACGAAAAAGCACCATAAGTATGGTGCTCTTAGGTTCAAGACCTGATGGGTAAACTATTCGCCAGCAAACTCTTTCAACCACGCCTTGAACGCAGGTCCTTGTAAGTTATGACGAATGCCATACTCCACAAATGCCTTCATATAGCCCAACTTGTCGCCACAGTCGTGCGAACGGCCGGTCATGGTAAATGCTTCGACAGTTTTCTTTTTCATCAGTAATGCAATGGCATCGGTCAACTGGATCTCGTTGCCTGCACCATAAGGCGTGATGGCCAGCAATGGCCAAATATCCTCGGAGAAGACATAGCGCCCGACTACTGCCAGGTTTGACGGCGCATCTTTCTGTTCTGGTTTTTCGACAATGGCGGTCATTGGCGTACTTTTACCCGGTTCGCCTTCAACACCGTTGCAGTCAACCACACCATATTTAGAAACATCTTCTTCTGGCACTTCTTCAACCATAACCTGGCTGTTACCCGTTTCTTTAAAACGGGCCAGCATCGCTGCAAGGTTGTCTTTGCGCAGATCGCTGGTTGAATCGTCCATCAGAACGTCAGGAAGAATAACAGCAAAAGGAGAGTTACCGATTAAAGGTTTAGCGCACAGAACAGCATGACCCAGGCCTTTTGACTGCCCCTGCCGCACATTCATGATGGTTACGCCTTTCGGGCAAATAGATTGCACTTCTTCCAGCAACTGACGCTTCACACGCGATTCGAGCATGCTTTCCAGCTCGAACGAAGTGTCGAAGTGGTTTTCAATGGCATTTTTGGATGAGTGAGTTACCAGAATGATTTCTTTGATACCCGCGGCAGCACATTCATTAACGATGTACTGAATCAGCGGCTTATCAACGATCGGCAACATTTCCTTAGGGATGGCTTTGGTTGCTGGCAACATGCGGGTGCCAAGACCGGCAACAGGGATAACAGCTTTTAACATTGTAAAGGATACTCCTTGAAACCAATAGTTTGAAAATTCAGCCAGTTAGAATATCAAAATCGTCTGGTCACTCACTGTACTGAAGTCGTTTAAACAATTTTTCTCTGCGTTGCGTGCTCTTACCTCAGTATAGACCTTAAGGGTCAAATGAGGGAACGAGCAACGGCATCGACTCACTCCACACTTGCAAATACGATACCAGCAAGCACCCACAAACGTTAAGCTAAAGACTGAAAATTAAGAATGTTTCCCTCGTTCGTCGTTTTAATAACCACAATTTGTCGCTTTCAGAATCATTTTTAAGAAAAATTGATTACGGGGAAACATGAAGAGGCCGGGATATTCTGGTTGCCCATAACAAACGAGGGCCTCTATAAATGAGGCCCTCGTTTTAGATAAGTACCGAGGTTCAGACCGCTACTGCTTGATAAGCGATTTAAGGTCTTTACCTTCTTTACTCCCCTTGTTTTTATCAATCCAGTTCTGAATGGCGCTTTTGGCTTCACTCTGCAACTGGCTGCGCAGAACCTGATCAACCTGTAACTGGTAATTCAATTGTGACCACGGACCATACACTCGCAACGGAATATCCGTATTTTTCAGGCGGGCGATTAAATTATTATTGCCTTGCCAGCCGCCGGTCACCCGCACGCTCAGGTTCATATCACTCTGACTTTCTGGGAAGTTGATAGTGCCTTCCCCTTTGGCAGTCAGCATATCGGAATTTGCCACCAGGTTAGAGAGTTGCAAGATTCCATCCTGAAGATCCCCCTGAGCCTGGAGTGTTTTCACGGCAGTGAAGTGCTCATATCGCTCAAGCCCCTGCACGCTGTTATTATTACGGGTGATCGCTTGTTGAACAAGCTGTTGAATATTCAGGCCATTCAACTTTGCATTTTCCATCGACAGCTGCGCGTTACCACTCCAGTTCTGGCTGAAATCTTCCGCTGAAAGACCCTGCCCCGAAGCATCCCCGTTCATTGAGAAGCTGCCGGACAGTACCTGCGGCAAATTATAAGCAGTCAGCAATTGTCCCAGCTCAATATTGTGAACCACAGGTTTTAGGCTGATAAGCACCGGCGTTTGCGTGGCATCCAGCGTTCCCGGCAGTGAGAAATCGCCAGGGGACATAGTACCGCTCAGTGTTTTGAGGTTGACTTTGCCCTGATGATTTTCAGCCAGCAGACTGAAGTGCTGAATATTCAAACTACGGTAAGTCAGGTCAGCGACATTCAGCGCCAAATTGGCATTAAAGCTAGTAAGTATGCTGAAGTTGTTGGTCTCTTTGCTGATATCGCGGGCGATCACCGGTGCAGAAGTGACCGTTTTAGTCGCCTGAGCTGTCTGACCCGGTATTTTCGCTTGCCAGCCAGATAGAGAATCAAGATCGAGTTTTTCTGCATCGAGTTTCACCAGATATTCTGCGGTGCCCGACAGCGTTGCGGCAGCCGACCCGCTTAGCTGGTTATCATTCGCTGTTAACGCCAGTTGGCTAAGCGTAAGGCGCTGGCTGTTATTCTCATAACTGGCCTGCATCGTTCCCTCGCCCTGAATCCCCTGAGCCGGAATATCTGCACCACTAAGCTCATAGGCGAATTTATTGACGTTAGCGGAGAACTGTTCAGGATATTTTTTCATATCCAGATCGGCGGAGAGCGAAAAGATAAGATCGCGCTGATTACGGTTGATGCGGCTGGAAAGTTCAAGTGTAGCCTGCCGGTGCGCGTTCTGTTCAAGTTGTAGATTCAAATCACGTACGTTGATCTGGTCATTCTCACCGCGCTGCCAGATAAGCAGACTGTCGGCCACGCTGATTTTATCGATATCAAATTTCCATCCGGCCTCCAGTTCACTCGGTGGTTGGACGGAAGAGGAAGGGGCAACGGGAGCGTCCGGCACATTTGCCTCGCTTTCCGGCGTAAGACGGATCACCGCGTTTTTGAACATCACCTGCTTAACCGCCAGTTGATGTGACAACAATGGCCAGAGTTTTACGTCGAGACGCATATTCTCTGCACTGACTACCGGCTTTCGCGCACCCGGCGCGGTCAGCGAGGTTTGCCCGGCGATGATGCTCAACTGCGGCCAGACATGCCAACGCAAATCGCCATTAATCGCCAACTGATAGCCGCTTTTTTGTTCAACCCTGTCCGCCATATAATCACGGAAATCATTCGGATTGATTAAAAATACCAGCGACGTCATACCGGCAATAATCACCACCAGCAGAATAACCAGCGTAGTCAGTAGTCTTCTCATGCCTTCCTCTTGTCGTTTAACCCGCAAATCAGAGGGTATGAACCTGAATCAGTCTTTGTCGATGCGGCTTGCCACTGCGCTCTGCTGGTCACGATATTTCGCATCCTGGCGGCTGTTGTAAGGCCGGGAAGCTGGGCCCGATAGAGGTTCAAAGCTCAGCGCACCAATTAACATCCCCGGACGCAGCGCCAGAGGCAACTTACCTGAATTATAAAACTCCAGTACGATCCGCCCCTGCCAGCCAGGATCAATGCGGTGCGCCGTCACATGAACCATCAGCCCGAGGCGCGCCAGAGAAGAACGCCCGTCAAGCCAGCCTACCAGATCATCCGGGATAGAAACGGTTTCGAAGGTAACAGCCAGAGCCAGCTCACCCGGATGCAAAAAGAAAGCCTCGCCTTCAGGCAGGACAATCTCATCACTCATGACTTTATCCAGAGCAGCGCTGACTTCATCCTTTGGCCCACTGAGATCGATAAAACCGGCGTTGTGGCCAAGAAACACACGGAACCCATTACCCAGACGCACATCTACCGTCGCGCCGTTGATCCGTTCCACTGGCGGACGCGGGGAAATGGATAATTTGCCGCTGTCCATCCAGGCTTCTATGTCTCGATCGCACAGTCTCATCGTGTGTCTCTCCGTTTGCTAACTGCTAAAAATGGCCGTCGTAAACGAGGGGCATTTAATTAAAGAACTGACTGATTTTTGCTTTAAGAATATCAATGGCAATCCGATTTTTCCCACCGCGTGGAACGATGATATCTGCATATTGCTTAGAAGGTTCAATAAATTGCAGGAACATCGGACGGACGGTTTTCTGATATTGCGCCATGACCGAGTCCATTGAACGACCCCGTTCATTCACATCGCGCTTCATGCGACGCATCAGACAGATATCCAGCGGGGTGTCTACGAAGATAGAGAAGTTCATCTCCTGACGCAGGCGGACATCGGTTAGCAGCAAAATACCTTCAAGGATGATCACTTTCTTTGGCTTAAGCGTAACCGTTTCGCTAAGACGGGTGTGTTCGATAAAGCTGTAGCCCGGTAGCTCAATCGCCTGCCCGGCTTTCAGGCTTTGTAAGTGCTGGAATAATAAATTGTGGTCCATGGCGCTGGGATGGTCATAGTTCGTTTTTACCCGCTCCTCCATGGTCATGTGACTCTGGTCTTTATAGTAGCAATCTTCTGGAATCACGCCGATATGCTCATCACCGACCTGATCACGAAGTTCACGATATAAGGTACTGGCAATAAGGCTTTTTCCAGAGGCAGATGCGCCAGCGATACCGACGATGACACACTGATGGAGCTTGTCAGACATAAAATTAAAGACCTGATTTGGAGGTTTGAGGGGCTAAAGCACGCAGACAGTGCTTTGATCGCGCCAATTATAGGTACAACACCTTGTTGATGCCAGCGTTAAGGCAGTTCATTCGCTGGCATCAGCAATAATTCGCAGACTTTTGGGGTTAAACTGCGCGGAAGGCAATTTCCGTTGGGATAGCTTCACCTTTCCAATAGAGTTGCGCGGCCATACGGGCGGCTAACTGACGATACAATAACGTAAATTCGCTCTGCGGATTGGAGACCACCGTTGGCTCACCGCGATCCAAATCCTCGCGCAGTGAAATATGCAGTGGCATCTGGGCCAGTAACTCGCAGTGGTATTTTTCCGCCAGTTTCTGCGCACCACCGGTACCAAAAATAGGCTCGTGATGACCGCACTGGCTGCAAATATGCATACTCATATTTTCGATAATACCAAGCACCGGCACTTTGACTTTCTCAAACATCACGATGCCTTTCATGGCGTCGAGCAGCGCGATATCCTGCGGCGTTGTCACCACCACCGCCCCGGTCACCGGAATATTCTGCGACAGCGTTAACTGGATATCACCGGTGCCCGGCGGCAGGTCAATCACCAGATAATCGAGGTCCGGCCATAACGTGTCCTGCAACATCTGCATCAATGCCTTGCTGGCCATTGGGCCACGCCACACCATGGCGTTATCATCTGTCACCAGATAACCAATTGAGTTAGTCGCGAGGCCATGCGCCATGATCGGCGCCATGTGCTGGCCATCAGGTGACGTCGGGCGCTCATCCTCAGTGCCGAGCATATTAGGTACCGACGGACCATAAATATCAGCATCCAGAATACCGACTTTACCGCCCTCTGCCGCCAACGCCAAAGCAACGTTCACCGCTGTGGTTGACTTCCCAACCCCGCCTTTGCCGGAACTGACGGCGATAATATTACGCACGCCTTTGATTCCTGGCTGATCGTTCGCGCGGCGTAACGTCGCAATATCGTGTTTCAGACGCCACTCAACCGCTTTTGCGCCCGTAACCCGTAGCAGTTCAGCATGAGTACTGGCTTTAAGGGCTTCAAAACCACTTTGCCACGCGAACGGCAGGGTCAGATCGAGATGCAGTACGTTATCCATCAGCGCACAGTGGTGCAGTGCTTTAATCGACAACAGATCTTTTTGCAGGGTGGAATGGGTAAAAGTGGCCAGTACGCCGGTCACCAGGGCGCGCAGTCCCTCGGGGGTGTTCTGCTCAGGGGAATGAGATGTCATCCCGGCTCCTTGAAACGTGTTATTAAATGACATTATTTTCGAGGCACAGCATAACAGAAGGTACGGCGTCAGCCCCGCTTGTTTACGTGGGATAGCCCTTTCGGTTAACATCAATGCCCCTGATTTCAACAGCAGAAAGCAAGTTCTTACTATGGCTCAAGTCGCGAAAAAAATTTTGGTAACCTGTGCA
>BHES01000161.1 GCA_003864575.1 Enterobacterales bacterium | reverse complement strand
ACGACTTTGACGCTGTAGCTCTTCAAGGGCAATCTTCTGTTTTGCAGTCAGCTCTATTTTCATCGCGCTGAGCATGATATTTATCAGCTGGATAATCAAGCACTTTCAATGACCACGGGTATATATGCAATCGGTGATCAATGGCCCGCTGGAAGTCGCGGCGCTGAATGAGGGATCGCTGGCGCTGACCCGCAATACGCAGGGCTTACTCGACAGCCGTTATCAGCAGTTGCGTACTCAAAATAACGATTCCGGCACCTTTGGCATGTTCGGCGGCTATGCCGGTCAGAGTGCGGACAGTCAATTTAATCCATCACTGGGTTTAGGGGATGGGGATCTGACCACCAACTCGCTGAATATCGGCATGGACTACCAACTGACAGAACGCTGGATGATGGGCCTGATGCTCTCCGGTGCCGATGACAAACAAGATCCGACCCATAACTTCAGCTACCGCACGCGTGGCTGGATGGCGACCGCCTTCACCGGCGTAAAAATCGCCGATAATGGCTGGATCAACGGCGATATCCACTATGGCTCGATGAGTTATGACGATATCAACCGCAGCATGAAACTTGGCCCGACCACCCGAACTGAGCGTGGTGAAACTAACGGTAAGCAGATCGGCGGGCGGGTCACCGCAGGGTGGGACTTCCCGATTTTGCCGGTGCTGAAAACTGGCCCGGTCGCGCAGTACAGCTGGGATTACAGCAACATCGACGGTTATGAGGAGAAAGACAATAACAGCACGTCGATGCGTTTTGGCGATCAGACCTCCCATTCGCAAATTGGCGCGCTGGGTTGGCGGCTGAATGCGCAGTTGGGCATCGTGAACCCGTATGCGCAGGTGACGTATGATCGCCAGTTTGGCGACGACACCTATACCGCCACTGGTGCGATAAAATCCACCCGCACCCGGTTCAGCCGCACCACCGGCGAGCAAGATAACGACTGGGTTGACATGACACTCGGCGCGAACGTGCAGATAACCGACAACATCGCCGCCTTCGCCGCCGTGTCACAAACCACCGGGCTGGATTCTGGCGAACAAACCTCGTACAACGCGGGCATCAGTGCGCGATTTTAATGTTATGGGGGCTAATGCCCCCATAACTCCACGAAGAATTCCCTCTCCGCCTGACATTTTTCCAACCACATTATGGCGGCTGCCTGATTCTGGCTGATTATCTTCCGTTCAGCGGGTATACTGGCGCACTCTTTTAAACTCACTGTCTCGCGTGCGAAACCAACATGCAAAAGTTTGATACCAAGACCTTTCAGGGCCTGATCCTGACACTCCAGGACTATTGGGCGCAGCAAGGCTGCACCATTGTTCAACCACTGGATATGGAAGTCGGCGCGGGCACCTCCCACCCGATGACCAGCCTGCGTGCACTCGGCCCTGAGCCTTTTGCGGCAGCTTACGTCCAGCCTTCCCGCCGCCCGACCGACGGTCGCTACGGTGAGAACCCTAACCGCCTGCAACACTATTATCAGTTCCAGGTGATGATCAAACCTTCGCCGGACAACATTCAGGAGCTTTACCTTGGCTCGCTGAAAGAGCTGGGCGTAGACCCGCTGATTCATGATATCCGCTTCGTAGAAGACAACTGGGAAAACCCGACGCTTGGCGCCTGGGGTCTCGGCTGGGAAGTGTGGCTCAACGGCATGGAAGTGACGCAGTTCACTTACTTCCAGCAGGTTGGCGGTCTGGAATGTAAGCCTGTGACCGGTGAAATCACCTACGGTCTCGAGCGCCTGGCGATGTACATCCAGGGCGTGGACAGCGTGTATGACCTGGTCTGGAGCGATGGCCCGCTGGGTAAAACCACCTACGGCGACGTGTTCCATCAGAACGAAGTGGAGCAATCCACCTATAACTTCGAATACGCCGACGTCGATTTCCTGTTTACCTGTTTTGAACAGCACGAGAAAGAAGCGCAAACCCTGCTGGCTCTTGAAAAGCCACTGGCGTTGCCGGCTTACGAACGTATTCTGAAAGCCGCGCATTGCTTCAACCTGCTGGACGCGCGTAAAGCCATCTCCGTGACTGAGCGCCAGCGCTACATTCTGCGCATCCGTACCCTGACGAAAGCGGTGGCTGAGGCGTATTACGCCTCCCGCGAAGTGCTGGGTTTCCCGATGTGCAAAAAGAACGAGAAGTGAGACGAACTCATGACTGAAAAAACATTTCTGGTGGAAATCGGCACCGAAGAGTTGCCACCGAAGGCACTGCGTAGCCTGGCTGAATCTTTTGCAGCCAACCTGACGGCTGAGCTGGATGCCGCTAATCTGCCCCATGGCGACGTGAAGTGGTTCGCTGCGCCGCGCCGTCTGGCGTTGAAAGTCTCCAATCTGAGCGCCACTCAGGCGGACCGCGAAGTTGAAAAACGCGGCCCGGCGGTTTCACAGGCGTTTGACGCCGAAGGAAAACCGAGCAAAGCGGCTGAAGGCTGGGCGCGCGGTTGTGGTATCACCGTCGAGCAGGCTGACCGTCTGGTGACGGACAAAGGCGAATGGCTGGTTTACCGTGCTCACGTGAAAGGCGAAAGCGCACAACACCTGCTGGCGCCGATGGTTGCCACATCGCTGGCCAAATTGCCGATCCCAAAACTGATGCGCTGGGGTGACTCCGACGTCCACTTTGTGCGTCCGGTTCACACCGTGACCCTGCTGCTCGGCGACGAACTGATCCCCGGCCATATTCTCGGTATTGACTCTGCCCGTACGATTCGCGGTCACCGCTTTATGGGTGAATCTGAATTCACCATCGACAACGCGGATCAATACCCGCAAATCCTGCTGGAGCGCGGCAAAGTGATTGCTGACTACGAGCAGCGTAAAGCGATTATCCGACAGGGCGCTGAGCAGGCGGCCAAACAGATTGGCGGCATTGCTGACTTGAGCGAAAGCCTGCTGGAAGAAGTGACCTCGCTGGTGGAATGGCCGGTGGTACTGACCGCCAAATTCGAAGAGAAATTCCTCAAGGTGCCTGCCGAAGCGTTGGTGTACACCATGAAGGGCGATCAGAAGTATTTCCCGGTGTATGACGCCGCAGGAAAACTGCTGCCGAACTTTATCTTCGTGACTAACATTGAGTCGAAAGATCCGCAGCAAATTATCTCCGGTAACGAGAAAGTGGTGCGTCCGCGTTTGGCCGATGCCGAATTCTTCTTCAACTCTGATCTGAAAAAGCGTCTGGAAGATAACCTGCCACGTCTGGCAACGGTCATGTTCCAGAAACAGCTTGGCACGTTGCGTGATAAAACCGACCGTATCGAAGCGCTTTCTGGTTGGATCGCCGACAAAATCGGTGCCAACGTGGAAAATGCCAAGCGCGCCGGTTTGCTGTCAAAATGCGACCTGATGACCAACATGGTGTTCGAGTTTACCGACACCCAGGGTGTGATGGGCATGCACTATGCGCGTCACGACGGCGAAACCGAAGAAGTGGCCGTAGCGCTGAACGAGCAGTATCAGCCGCGCTTTGCCGGTGACCAACTGCCAGAATCGCAGGTTGCCTGTGCGCTGGCTATTGCTGACAAGATGGACACCCTGGCCGGTATCTTCGGCATTGGGCAACATCCGAAAGGCGATAAAGACCCGTTCGCACTGCGTCGCGCTGCGCTCGGTGTGTTGCGTATCATCGTCGAGAAAAACCTGCCGCTGGATCTGCAAACGCTGACCGAAGAAGCGGTTCGTCTCTACGGTGACAAGCTGACCAACGCTAAAGTGGTTGATGACGTGGTTGATTTCATGCTCGGCCGTTTCCGTGCCTGGTATCAGGAAGAAGGACACGCGGTTGACACTATTCAGGCTGTGCTGGCACGTCGACCGACTAAACCGGCCGACTTTGACGCCCGCGTAAAAGCGGTGAGCTACTTCCGCACGCTGGATGAGGCCGCCACGCTGGCCGCGGCCAACAAACGTGTTTCCAATATTCTGGCTAAATCGTCAGACACCCTGCTGGATCACGTTCACGCATCTGTCCTGAAAGAGCCAGCTGAGTTGAAACTGGCGACGCATCTGGTGGTGCTGCGCGATAAACTGGAACCGCTGTTCGCAGCAGGCCAGTATAAAGAAGCGCTGGTGGAACTGGCTGCCCTGCGTGAAACCGTTGACAGCTTCTTCGACACCGTCATGGTGATGGATGAGAATGAGGCGGTGAGAGTGAACCGGTTGACACTTCTCTCCAAGCTGCGGGAGCTGTTCCTGCAAGTCGCGGATATTTCTCTGCTTCAGTAACTTGTTAAGTGCCGACTTAAAGGCGGATTCGGGGTAAGCCCGGCCGCCTTTTTCGTTTTTATAAAAACGACAAAAAATTCAAAACCTTGGGTTGCCACCCAAACTGGCTTTAAGAGGCGCATATCGCCGCGCCTCTTAAAAATCTCCGGCTCTTTAACTGCGCGCTATCGCTAAATCGGGATGGCCGTGTTTCAGGTATCACCGTGATAGCTGCAAACTCCGCCGCTGCGCGGTGCTCTCAGTTCGGGCTTCAACCCGCGTAAAAACCACGCGGTTTTCCGCCTCTCCCTCGACGTCGTTTTGAACGCGGCCCACACTTTTTAAAATTCAAAAACTGTCCTGCTCCCTCCCCTGCAAAGGGGAGGGTTGGGGTGGGGTATCACATGTGAATCTTTGTATTTTATGTCAAACCCCCTCCCTGCCTCCCCCTTCGCAGGGGGAGGAGAAAGCTAAACGTTCTTTGATTTACATACCAGCGGCGGAGTTTGCGGCTATCGCCTTGGCCCCTGAAACATGTTCATCTCAACCCGCGCAGCAACGAAGTCAGCAAAACGCAGGATTGTTAAGGGCCGCGTTTACGGCCCTTAACCCGGTGTGGGCCGGTGCCCACGATCTTGACCTTAAGGCCAGTTTGGGTGGCAACCCAAGGTCTTGGATTTGAATTTAAAACGTTTCCACGCTTTTTTAAAAAGCGTTCTCCCCCCAGATGTTCTATCCTATAAACCGCATGGAATGCTCAGATCGGCAGGGAACTGGCCGGTAAAAAAGAACATTGAAATCAGGAGTCAGGACTCATGGCTGTAGGGATCAGAAGCAGGGCATTCGCGCGCTGGCTGGCGCCGCTTGTAGCATTGCTGGTCGTGTTTCAACTCACGGCGTGTGGCGATAAAGAGCCGGAGCAACGTAAAGCCTTTATCGACTATTTGCAAAATACCGTGATGCGCAGTGGGCAGAACCTGCCATCACTGAGTGAAGATCAGAAACAGAAGTTTGGTAATTATGCCAATGACTACGGCATCATCCTGTCATATTCACGCCAGATGAAGCAGGCAGTGGAAGGCAGTCTGGTTCCGGCAGTCAGCGCTATCGGGCAGATCCGCACACCGCAGGATTACATGACACAGCGTACCGAGTTGCAACAGTCAGTCGGTTCACTGAATCTGCTGAGTGCGCAAATTCGCGACTCGAAGAACAAGGCTGACACCGCCATGGCTGCGTTGAAGCAACCTGACGATTTGAAAGCTGTCTACGCGCAGGTTTATTCCAGCGTAGTGACGGAGCCTGCAAACGTGCTGACTCCGCTGGTACCGGCGCTGACCACCTTCACGCAGGACATCATCGCCGTGGGCGATTACCTGCAACAGCAGGGTGCTCAGGTGGCCTTCGCTAACGGTGGCGTGCAGTTCCCGACACAGCCGCAGGCGATGCAATACAACACCATGATGTCGAATCTGGTAGGTAAACAGCAGATATTGCTCAGCGCGCAGAAAGCTGCGCAGGGCGATTACAGCCACTAAGGTTGATATTCGTAGCAATACGGTGAACTGACCTCTAAAGCCACGTTAAATGACGTGGCTTTTTTAATGGGAAAATTAAAAACAAGACCACTAATTTGACAGGGTTCACAATTACAGTATTTTAATTAAAATATTTATTTGCGAATCACCTCTCAAAACATCTATTGACTTGTTATTTTTTGTTTTAAATTTACGTAAATAATGTGAACGCCATTCACTTTTACTCTCCTGATTCTGTTTTATTCGACAGAGATCACAAAATGCGTCCCGTTTGCTTAAAAAGTAGCGTGAGAATATGCTCCGAATTATTCAACGTCCGACATTATCCGGCAGAAATTTATCCAGATAAATATTACGGGAATAAAGGGGTGATATGTCAGAACTAATGAATTTCTTTCATCATGGCGCAATGAATATTTATTCCGGCGCGAAGAGTTGGCAGCATGCAATAGATTTGTCGATGGACAGTCTGCTGGCGAATAATTGTGTGACGAAAAATTATATTGCCTCCATCAAACAAACTACGGTGGACATCGGCCCCTATTATTTACTGGCCCCGCATATTGC
>BHES01000160.1 GCA_003864575.1 Enterobacterales bacterium | reverse complement strand
GCCTTGTTGTAGGCTGTCCAGTTGGTGATTTTGAACTTTTGTTTTGCCACGAGAGACCACGATGCCATCAGGAAGATAGAGTTTTGATTTTGATCACAGACAAAAGTTCGATTTATTCAACAAAGCCTCGCCATTATTGAAGATCCCGCATAAAAGTAAGTATTATACATGACTATCAACGTATTGAATACGTGACCAAAATGTTTGGCATAACGATTACCTGTAACGAGAAAGTTCCGGCACAGTATCACTGCCATCGTAAACCGTTTGTATACCAAGTCAGGTGATAAATAAACGCGAGCTAAACGAAATCGAGTGATAAATAATGCAGGTTATTACAGGAGGAGATGGCATATATAAAATAAACCAATTACTTACATCTGGTAATAAAGAACATTCATTAATTATAAGAAAATGGCGCCAGACCTGACGTCAATTAAGTTAGCAAACTCAGGAATCATTAAAGGGTTTTTATGTGCCGTTTTCTGCGTATGGGGAAGTGCCGCGTAAAAATCGGTTTTGTCTGCCTGCTATGGTTTTTGTTAGTCTGGCCTGGTGAGACCCCGTTTCGGCTACGCAGAGACCGCATCACGTTGTGCAGGAAGTAGGCACTGCTTGCGCATTAAGATAAACTGTTGGATAAACAGGTGCGCACGAAAAATGAGAGCGCGCGAAGTGTTACAGTAAGCGTAACGGATGCCGATAACGGCATGAAATCAGACGGCTTCATCGAAAGCCCTGAAGGGAATATTAAGCTGGTGATTCCCACGCGCGCGTAAATAAGGTACAAGGCTGCATGAAAATCCCAAATAGAATCCAACCTCTGGTGGATGACGGCCTGATAGACGATGTGGTCCGTCGACTAAAAAGCGGCAAAGAAGCCGACGTTTACACCGTGTTATGCGGTGGAGAAATTCGTTGCGCCAAGGTTTACAAGGAAGCCACCCAGCGCAGTTTTAAGCAGGCGGTGCAGTATCAGGAAGGACGTAAGGTCCGTAACAGCCGCAGCGCCCGTGCGATGCAGAAAGGCTCGAAATTCGGCAAGAAGCAGCAGGAAGAGACCTGGCAGACCGCCGAGGTGGATGCACTGTTCCGTCTCGCCAACGCCGGTGTGCGCGTTCCACAGCCCTACATCTGCCTTGATGGCGTATTGTTGATGGAGCTGATCACCGATGCCGAAGGGTTAGTTGCGCCGCGATTGAGTGACGTCATGCTGACGCCTGAAGAGGCAGTCGCCGACCACGAGACCATGGTGCGCAATATTGTGCGTATGCTGTGCGCCGGTATCGTGCACGGAGATTTATCAGAATTTAACGTGCTGATGGATGCCAACGGGCCGGTGATCATCGACTTACCGCAGGCGGTGGATGCTTCCGCCAACAACCACGCGGAGTCGATGTTTGAACGCGACGTGAACAATATGCGCAACTACTACGGTCAGTTTGCACCAGAACTGCTGAAAACGCGGTTTGCCAAAGAGATCTGGGCACTGTACGA
Organism: Enterobacterales bacterium; assembly: GCA_003864575.1. Taxonomy (GTDB): domain Bacteria; phylum Pseudomonadota; class Gammaproteobacteria; order Enterobacterales; family Enterobacteriaceae; genus Ewingella. The sequence continues at coordinate 4,937 of BHES01000160.1, read as the reverse complement.
AGACGGCAAACTGACGCCGGAAAGTGTACTGACCGGCGAGTTTGCTGAAGATACCTCGAAAGCGGACGTAGATTCATTGCTCGATGAGATCATCGCCGCCGAAGATGAATATTACGACCGTCAGCGTGCGCTGAAGGAACGTGATTTCAACGACTGATTGGACGGCCGGAACCGGACTACTCGCGCATCACGGAATCGCGGCCGCAAAAACCGGCATTCTGCAAAATATGCTGGCCGGTTTCTGAAAGAATGAATTCCGCCAGCGGTTTAGCCTTCTCTGTACAGGCTGCCAGCGCATAGTTGGCGCGCACGTTGTAATCCGCCGGAATGTTAAACACCTCCAGCGCATCATTTTCCCGCAGCAAAGTGGCATAGCTGGTATAGCCGATAAACACGTCGGCTTGCCCGCTGCAAATCAGCCACTCGGCCGCCAGCTTCCCTTCCGGTACTTTTGCCGATTTCTCACCCCCAACCAGACGCAGCGCTTTATTACGTAAAACTGCTCCGGCATCCGGATGGCGTCGTTCAATCAGCTCAAACATCTGCCAGGTATAATCACCGGAAGGATCGCTTCGTGGCGTGGAGGTGGCGAGGCGAAAGCGCGGGTCAAGCAGTACGCTTAGCCAGTTGAGGGTTTCCAGCTCTGGCCCTTTACGCGCCGTCACGCACAGGCTGTTGCCGCAGAACGTTTCTACACTCAGCGCCTTGCCGTGCTGTTGCAGCGTCAGCGGATGCGCCGTATTTGCCGAGGCAAACAGATCCACTTTTTCACCCTGCTCGATACGTTCACGCAGCAGCCCGGCAGGGCCGAATTCTGTCACCACTTTGTTGCCGGTTTTTTCCTGAAAAGCTTCACAGAGTGGGCCCCATGCACGGCGTAAACTCCCCGCGGCCAGCACTTTAATTGGATTCGCCATGATCTCTCCTTATCGCAACTGCGCCTCAATAGAAAAGCGTCAGGGAAGAGGCAGAGTCCCTGCACGCGCCTCCCCGTCATACTTCAAGTCGCTGGTGCGTTGGCTGCCTTCACTCACCCGAATCACTTACGTGAGTAAGCTCATCGGGATTCACTCAGTTGCCGCCTTCCTTCACCTCGAGTTATTTAGGGTAGATAATTTGTACGGTAGAAACGCTGATAATATTCGTCGGCCTGTTTTTGCATGTCGACATCAGTAAATTTTTGCGGATAGAGCTTCTTCGCCATCCACAATTCACCGATGGCCAGCGCTTCCGGCATCGGATAGCCCCAGGCTTTGGCATATTCCGGCATCAGGTAGACGCGGTGGTTTTTCACAGCGTCGATCGCCTGCCATTTCGGATCCTGATTAATGTGATCCACTACTTCCGGGTAACGATCCTGCACGAAGATCACCTGGGGATCCCAGGCGATCACCTGCTCAAGCGCAACTTGTTTATAGCCTTTCACCGTTGCCGCCGCCACGTTCATTGCACCAGCATGAGCCATCATCAGTCCGGTATATTTGCCGGAGCCGTAGGTGGTCAGTTCAGGATTGGCCATGTATGTGCGGATACGCTGGTCAGCTGGGATGTTTTTCAAACGCTGGCTGACTAAATGACGCTGAGCAAAAGTATAGTCGATCAATGCCAGCGCCTGTTTTTGATGGTTTACGACTTCGCCAATCAGCCTGATGCCATTTTTGAGCCCTTCGTCGTAGGCTTGGTCTTCATTTTCCAGCGTCGGGTTGAGTTTACCGGCCTGATCTTTGGCATCTTCACGCAGCGAAATAGCAATGACGGCGATACCCGTCTGGCTTATCTGGTCAATCATCTCCTGTGGCGCATAGTTGGTGACAAACACCACCTGCGGATGCAGCGCCACCAGACTTTCCAGGTTGACACTGGTCAGGTCGCCGACCTGCGCTTTGGTGTCGAGTGAGGGGGCGAGGCGGGCATAACCGTCGCCAAGCTGTTTCTTCCAGTTACTCAGTACGCCAACGATGTCGTCGGTGGCGTCGAGCTGCACCAGCAGGTTTAGCGTCTGATGCTGCAATACCACGACGCGGTCGACGTGATCGGGGATCGTCACCTGCCGGCCGAGCTGGTCAGTAACCTGGCGGGAAGCCCATGATGAAAGGGGGGTAAAGCTCAGCGCAAGGCCGAGTAAACATACGGAAGTAAAAGCGCGCACGGATATAATCCTCTGATTCGTTGTGCAGAGGATTATATAGCGATACGCTTTCGCAGAACATGATCGAAACCAATCGTTTGCAGAAACGACAGATTACTTACGCGCTTCAACCAGCATACGTACGGCCAGACTGCTGAGCACGGTAGCCATCAACCAGCGCTGAACCAGCATCCACAGCGGGCGGCCCGTCAAAAAGACGGCAATGTACCCGGCGGAAAGCGCAATAAGGGCATTGACGGTCATGCTGATCAGGATCTGCGTGCTGCCGAGAACCAGAGACTGCATCAGGACATGTCCCTGTTCCGGAACAATAAATTGCGGTAACAATGACAGGTAAAGTACGGCGGTTTTCGGGTTCAGCAAATTAGTGAGCAGTCCCATAGTGAGCAATTTTTTCGGGCTGTCATGGGCTAACGTTTTGATCTGAAAAGGTGAGCGACCACCCGGTTTAATCGCCTGCCAGGCCATATACAGCAGGTACATGGCGCCACACAAACGCAGGGCGTCATAAGCAAAAGGTACCGCCATCAGTAATGCCGTGATGCCCAGCGCCGCGAAAACCATGTAAAAAACGAACCCTATAACCACGCCACCCAATGAAATCAGCCCGGCTTTCGGCCCCTGACACAGTGAGCGCGAGATCAGGTAAATCATGTTAGGTCCGGGCGTCAGCACCATTCCAAGGGCAATTAACATGAAAGGAAACAGGTGGGCGGCATCAGGCATGGCAATCTCCGGGGCAGGAAAGTCAGGGGGATAACGAATTCTTTGTCGAATAGATATAGAGCTTTTAGGACAGTTTTGGCAAGTCCTGGATGAGCTGTCATTTCAGTTACATCTTTTGCTGACAGACTGCGTTACGCCGATTTTAAAACAGGGGAAAGGGATGATTAACAACGATATGTCCGTGCGTCTGGCGAAAGCCAGCCACATTGCAGCGCAGGCTGCCGAACTGGCGCTGGCGTATTTTAACCGCCGGGACGAGATTCAGGTCAGCAGTAAGAAGGTGCAGGATTTCGTCTCGCAGGCCGATGTGGCGGTCGAGCAGTTTATCCGTGCGCAGCTGGCGGAGCATTTCCCGCAGGACGGCATCATTGGCGAAGAGTTGGGTGGCACCTTAACTGGCGCGGCCTGTTGGGTGATTGACCCTATCGACGGCACCTCTAATTTCCTGCGTGGCTCGCCGCTGTGGGGCGTTTCGCTTGGGCTGGTGGAAGATAAAAAGCCGGTGATTGGTGTCGTGTCTTTGCCGGTTCTGAACGAACAGTTTGCTGCCGAAAGTGGCAAAGGAATTTTCCGTAACGGACAGACCTTCACGCGCGACAGCCGGTTTGGCGATGTGCAGATTGTGTCGCTGGGCGACAGTTCTGACGACAAACTCGATGAAGCCGCAGCCTTTTATCAGGGGCTCCGGGCCGCCGACTGGTCAGTGCAATGTTACCGCTGTACCACCATTGGCATGGTGTTCGCCGCGAAAGGCATTACCGATGGCCACCTGCAACGCCGCACCACGCTGTGGGATATCGCCGGTGGCGCGGTGCTTTGTCAGGAAGCGGGGCTGGAAACCGTCGTCAGTTTTGGTTCAGAGAATATTCGGGATCTGTCCGTGGCGGCGGGAACGGCAAGTCTAATGACGACTGTTCGTACGTTGTGGGACTTAAAACCGCGTAGTTGACAACAGTACAGCATCAATTCATATTGAATTTAAATTCACAAAAATAACATTTATATTCAAATTGGAGATCAGAATGTCCAGTCCATTAACACCAGTAGAACAACAGTATTATGCTTACAACGAACACAATCTCGAGAAATTTGTCGCCTGTTTCAGCGACACTTTCAAAGGTTATCGTATGCCTGCCACCGAGCCTTCAACGGTCGGGAAAGAGCAACTGCGTGACTTCTACGCCAATCATCGTTTCAATAACCCGGCATTACGCGCCGAACTTATCTCCCGCTCTGTATTGGGAAATAAAGTCTTCGACCACGAAAAAATTCATGGCCTAAATGAACAACCCATCGAAAGCGTCGCCATATTTGAAATAGAAAACGGCCTGATCGAAACCGCCTGGTTCTATTTCGCATAAAACCAAAAGCCAAAAGCCAAAAGCTAAAAGCTAAAAGCTAAAAGCTAAAAAAATTAAACCGATTTTGAATTTAAAAGTCCGGGCCGCATTCAAAAATGTCACCGGCAAGTCGGTGGAGAGACAACATTTTTACCGTTGGCTCGAACCCGCAGCCGGGGATCGCGCAGCGATGACATTTTGCGGCTATCACGGTGGCACCTGAAACACGGCCATGGTGACCTGCGCAGCTGCTGTTTTTAAAAAAGCTCGGATTCTTAAGGCTCGAGCGATTGCGAGCCTTAAGGCCGGTTTGGGCGGCAGCCCAAGGTCTTGACGTTAGCAGGCCGGTTTGGGCGGCAGCCCAAGGTCACCCCGCCTTCGCTTCCCAATCCGTATCTGGATGCTCTGAAATCTGCTGCGGCGTCATAGGGCGACCCAACAGATATCCCTGCAACGTGTCACAACCCAGTGCGGTGAGGAAATCTTGCTGCTGGGTGGTTTCCACACCTTCAGCCACCACTTTCAAATTCAGCGTCTGTCCCAGGGCAATAATGGCCTGCACAATGCTGGCGTCTTCACTGCCGGCAATCAGGTCTTGCCCCATTCCCAGTCGAAATGCAACAAAGTGACCCACTGGCCAGACTCGGATAAAATCACCGTTCTGGCCCTACTGGAGATCCCTTTGCATGCAGGGAAAACATCTAACTCAGAAAGAGCGGTTC
>BHES01000159.1 GCA_003864575.1 Enterobacterales bacterium | reverse complement strand
CGGCGTCAGCCCCGCTTGTTTACGTGGGATAGCCCTTTCGGTTAACATCAATGCCCCTGATTTCAACAGCAGAAAGCAAGTTCTTACTATGGCTCAAGTCGCGAAAAAAATTTTGGTAACCTGTGCACTTCCGTACGCCAACGGATCTATCCATCTCGGCCACATGCTCGAACACATCCAGGCTGACGTCTGGGTCCGTTACCAGCGAATGCGCGGTCACGAAGTGCATTTCATCTGTGCTGATGATGCACACGGTACGCCGATCATGCTCAAAGCGCAGCAACTCGGTATTGAACCGGAGCAAATGATTGCCGAGATGAGCCAGGAACATCAGAAAGATTTCGCCGGCTTTGGTATCAGCTACGACAATTACCACTCAACGCACAGCGACGAAAACCGCGAGCTCTCTTCGTTGATCTACGGCCGCCTGAAAGAAAACGGTTTCATCAAAAACCGTATCATTTCTCAGCTGTATGATCCGGAAAAAGGCATGTTCCTGCCAGACCGTTTCGTCAAAGGCACCTGTCCGAAGTGCAAATCACCGGACCAGTACGGCGATAACTGTGAAGTGTGTGGCGCGACCTATAGCCCAACTGAACTTATCGAGCCGAAATCCGTGGTGTCTGGCGCAACGCCTGTGATGCGTGATTCCGAACACTTCTTCTTTGACCTGCCAGAGTTCAGCGCCATGTTACAGGCCTGGACGCGTTCCGGTGCGTTGCAGGAGCAGGTCGCCAATAAGATGCAAGAGTGGTTTGAATCTGGCCTGCAACAGTGGGACATCAGCCGCGACTCGCCGTACTTCGGTTTTGAGATCCCTGATGCACCGGGCAAATACTTCTACGTCTGGCTTGATGCACCAATCGGTTACATGGGCTCATTCAAAAACCTGTGCGATCGCCGCCCTGATCTCAGCTTCGACGAGTTCTGGAAAAAAGACTCCACGACCGAGCTGTATCACTTCATCGGTAAAGACATCGTCTATTTCCATAGTCTGTTCTGGCCGGCCATGCTGGAAGGCAGCGGTTTCCGCAAGCCAACCAACCTGTTCGTTCATGGTTATGTCACGGTCAACGGCGCGAAAATGTCCAAATCGCGCGGCACCTTTATTAAAGCCGGTACCTATCTGAATCACCTGGATGCAGATTGCCTGCGCTATTACTACGCCGCTAAGCTCTCTTCCCGCATTGATGACATCGACCTGAATCTGGAAGACTTCGTCCAACGCGTCAACGCCGACATCGTCAATAAAGTGGTAAACCTGGCCTCACGCAACGCCGGTTTTATCGCGAAACGTTTTGACGGCATCCTGGCGGATAAACTGGCCGACGAAGCGCTGTATAAAACCTTCACCGATGCCGCAGAAAGCATTGCTGAAGCGTATGCCAGCCGTGAATCTGGCCGTGCCATCCGCGAAATTATGGCACTGGCTGATCTTGCCAACCGCTATGTTGACGAACAGGCACCGTGGGTTGTTGCGAAACAAGAAGGCCGCGATGCCGATCTGCAAGCAATCTGTTCCATGGGCATCAACCTGTTCCGCGTGTTGATGACTTACCTGAAACCGGTATTGCCATCGCTGACCGAACGCACCGAAGCCTTCCTGAATACAGAGCTGACGTGGGATTCCATCGCGCAGCCACTGTTGTCACACAAAGTGAATACGTTTAAAGCGCTGTTCAACCGTATTGAACTCGACAAAGTGGCCGCTATGGTAGACGCATCAAAAGAAGATATCGCGGCGGCAAACGCCAAAGTGGTCACCGGCCCGCTGGCGGACGCACCTGTCCAGGAAACCATCACCTTTGATGATTTCGCCAAAGTGGATATGCGTATTGCGCTGATTCAGAGCGCTGATTTCGTCGAGGGTTCTGACAAGTTGCTGCGTCTGCAACTGGATCTTGGTGGCAAAACCCGTCAAATTTTCTCGGGCATTCGCTCCGCGTATCCGGATCCAAAACTGCTGGAAGGCCGCCTGACCATCATGGTCGCCAACCTGGCACCGCGTAAAATGCGCTTTGGTATTTCCGAAGGCATGGTGATGGCCGCCGGCCCTGGCGGTAAAGAGATCTTCCTGCTGAGCCCTGATTCCGGTGCACAGCCAGGCATGCAGGTGAAATAACCCATTCGGGTTTTGAGCGGATTGCGACTCGCTTTCCGCTTTAACTTCAACTTCAACTTCAACTTCAACTTCAAAACCGTGGGCTCGCCGCCTACAGGTATGTAAATCAAAGAACGTTTGGCTTTTCTCCTCCCCCTGCGAAGGGGGAGGCAGGGAGGGGGTTTGACATAAAAAACAGAGGTTTGCATGTGATACCCCACCCCAACCCTCCCCTTTGCAGGGGAGGGAGCAGGACCGCTTTTGAATTTTAAAAAAGCCTCGGCCGCGTTCAAAACGACGTCGAGCGAGAGGTGGAAAACCGCACGTCTATTTGTGCGGGTTGTAACCCGAAGAGAGAGCACCGCGCAGCGGCGGAGTTTGCGGCTATCGAGGATATACCTGAAACACGGCCATTGTGACCAGCGTAGCTGCTGTTTTTAAAAGAGCCGGGGATTCTGAAGGGGTGTGGCGATAGACACCCCTTCAGGCCCGTTTGGGTGGCAACCCAAGGTTTTGACGTTGAATTCAAAAGCGGATATCGAGACGCCCTTCGATATTACTTCGGCCATGATGGCCACACTTTACGATCGTATTCTTCATGAATATCCCCCCGTGTCAGCCCGATGTCTTTGAGCTGATCAGCGGTGAGTGACAGTAGAATATTACGACTGACACGCCGTTCATTCCACAGCATCACAGACTGTACTGTTTTTTTCACCCAACTCGCTTGGGCTGATTTGGCCGCCGGAACAACCGCTTCCAGAGAAAAATCCCCGCACACTACTGATTCACAACCACAAAACTGACGTTCTTCGATGATATTTTTCATGCTGTAACCTCCCGTTAACCCTGTGACAACAGAATGCCGCAGCGGGCGATTACATTACAGATTCAGATATTCGTTATTTAAACCATACAGTGCTGGCAGGAATGACAGTTGATGGTCTAGATTAGCAATATCTGTACTGGTTTTACGTCTAAGTCGCGGAGATACACATGAATCGATATGAGAATTTGGCACACGTACTGAGCGAACGCATTGAGCAAGGGCTCTATCCGGCGGGCGTGCGGCTGCCGTCAGTGCGTATTCTCAGCAGCGAGCACGGTGTCAGCGTCAGCACAGTTCAGCAGGCGTATCGCGTTCTGGAAGAGAAACATCTGGTGGAAGCGCGGCCAAAGTCCGGCTATTTCGTTACCTCGGCCCGCCCGCAAGCGGCATTGCCCTCAGGCTGCCGCCCCGCCCAACGCCCGGTAGAAATCACACAATGGGATCAGGTGCTGGAATTGATCACCCAGCCTGAGCGCCCAGGGTTTGTGCAACTGGGACGCGGCTCACCGGATGTTTCTGCCCCAACGCTAAAACCCCTTAACCGCGCGATGACGCGGGCAAGCCAACATCAAAACCTGCTGGCACTGAAATATGACAGCATCTACGGAACACTGGAACTGCGTGAACAGATTGCCCGGCTGATGATTGACAGCGGCAGCCACATGGACGCCAGCAATATCATGATAACGACGGGCTGCCATGAGGCGCTGTCGATTGCCATTCGCTCAGTGTGCGAAGTCGGAGACATTGTGGCCGTCGACTCCCCGAGTTTTCACGGTGCCATGCAAGCCCTTAAAGGTTATGGCATGAAAGCGCTGGAGATCCCAACCGACGCCGTCACCGGCATCAGTATTGAGGCGTTGGAACTGGCGCTGGAGCAGTGGCCAATCAAAGCGATTCAACTGACCCCAAACTGCAATAACCCGCTGGGCTACAACATGCCTGATGAGCGCAAAAAAGCCTTGTTACGTCTGGCGCAGCGCTATGATATCGCCATTATTGAAGACGACGTTTACGGTGAACTCTCCTACCAATATCCGCGCCCTGCCACAATCACTTCATTTGATGAAGATGGCCGGGTGCTGCTGTGCAGTTCGTTTTCAAAAACGCTGGCCCCCGGCTTACGCATTGGGTGGATTGCTCCGGGGCGTTACCACAATCGTGCCCTGCACATGAAATTTATCAGTACCGGCGCCACCGCGACGTTGCCGCAGATCGCGCTGACTGATTTCATTAAGCAAGGCCACTATCTGCAACATATGCGCCGCATGCGCAATCAGTATCAACGCAATTTGTGCACCATGACTGACTGGGTGAATAAATATTTCCCTTGCGGCGTGCGGGTGAGCCGCCCACAAGGCGGCTTTTTACTGTGGATTGAACTGGATGAACGTCTCGATGCCCAGCGTCTAAACCGCATGGTCGAAGAGCACAAAGTCCAATTTGCTATAGGTTCGATATTTTCTGCATCAGGAAAGTATCGCAACTGCCTGCGGATCAATTATGCTCAGCCGTTGACAGAAATTTACGAAAAGGCGATCCAGCAGATTGGTCAGTCGATACACGAACTGATGGCGTGCCAGTGAAGTCTGCAATCCGGCGGGAGTCCGACGCTGGTTACTCAGTAATGCTTTGAGGATGCGACGTGCAGATTGAGCCTTTACCTCCGCTAAACACCCTGGTGGCGTTTGAATGTGTCGCGCGTTATTGCAGCTTTTCCCGTGCCGCCGATGAACTCAATCTGACCCAAAGCGCCATCAGCCGACAGATTTTGCAGTTGGAGGAGATGCTCGGCTGCAAGCTGTTTCAGCGCAACCAGCGTAAAGTCAGCCTGACGCCGCGCGGCGAAATTTATGCCGAACAGGTGCGTAAATGGTTGGGAGATATTTCGCAGTCGACTGCCGAAGTAATGGGCTGGAACGGTTTGCCGCAGGTGACACTGGCCTGTACCAGCGCCATGAGCAGCCTGTGGCTGTCTTCACGGCTCTCGGCACTGCGTGAACTGATGCCCGACTTACAAATCCGCATGAAGATCTCTGACAGCTTCTCAGAGTTGAAATCGTCAGAATTCGATCTGGCGATTTTCTATCTACGCGCCCCGCCGGTCGGCTACCACGCTGAACCCTTGTTTGACGAAGTGTGTTACCCGATGTGCTCCCCGGACCTGCTCAAAAAGTTACCCGCCGACGTCAGCGCCGCCGACCTGCTTAACCACACCCTGCTGATTCAGGACGATCCGCAGCGCGAATGGACCGGTTGGCGCGACTGGTTCGCCTCACAGGGTATTCAGCACATCGCTCCACGCCAGACCTGGCGGGCCAACAATTACCCCTTCCTGGTGCAGTCCGCCGTACTGGGAGACGGTATTTTACTCGGCTGGGAAGGGCTGGTGCAGGACTTCGTCAACAACGGACAACTGGTCCCCGCTCACCCGGGCAAGCTCGCCGCTGAAGGAAAGTGTTTTATGCTGACGCCGCAAGACAGGTATTTAAGACCGGTCATTCGGCGAGTGAGAGAGTGGCTTTTGAAAAGCCAGCCAAACTAAGTACGGGACTTGAGCGGCAGCTCAAACTTGCTTTTTAAACTCAACATCAAGACCTTGGGCTGCCACCCAAACGAGCTTTTTAAATTCGACATCAAGACCTTGGGCTGCCACCCAAACTCGCCTTAAGGCCCGCAGTCGCTCGGACCTTAAGAATCCGAGCTTTTTTAACTCCGTTGCTGCGCAGGTTGGGACGGACGTGTTTCAGGTACCGCGGTTATCGCTGCAAAATGTCATCGCTGCGCGATTCCCGGCTGCGGGTTTGAGCCAACGGTAAAGACGTTGTCTCGCCACCGACTTGCCGGTGACATTTTTGAACGCGGCCGCGGCTTTTTAAATTCAAAATCAAATTCAAAATCTGCTCTGGATTGTCTTTAAAAAAATCAGGGCCGCATTAAGAAATGCCGCTGAATGAGAGGTAAGAAACGGCGAGAGAGTTTTTCCGAGCTGGTCCGAACCCGAAATGAAGGCACCGCCTAAACGGCGGCATTTTGCGGCTATCACTTTGGTCCCTGAAACACGGCCATCCCGATTTAGCGAAGCGCGCAGTTAAAAGAGCGTAGAGTCCAGAGACCCGCGCGATTGCGGGTCTCTGGTCGGTGTGGGCCGACGCCCACGGTTTTGAACTTGAACTTTTACCCCATGTGGGCGGCGATCCCACAACCCGAAATTTGCAATTAAATACCAAAATTCTTAATGCCATTTTAAATGTCAACTCTTGGAGTTTTGTTCCGTTCCATATACCGGCGCTTTCGCGCCGCATTCATCCCAATTAAAGTAAACAAAAGCCAGCATGACTGGGAAATACAGGATGCCAGATTGAAATCATGGCTTAAAGAATAAAGCCCAAACACACCGCCAATAATATTAAGATATGCGTAAACATTAGCATCAACTGCTAGTCTTCGCATCTGAACCAGCGCATATGCCAACAGATAGCAAAACACGCCAATTAAGCCCACAACGGTATGCAGTTCCACCGGT
>BHES01000158.1 GCA_003864575.1 Enterobacterales bacterium | reverse complement strand
CCTCATGCAACCAGCGGAGCCCATACCTGTTGGCTGTTTCCAAATCGACTGCGATGTCCATTGGCCGCAGGCGAGTCATCAGTGGGATGTAAAAGCTATTTCGGGCGTATTGCACCATTCGCTCTACTTTCCCTTTGGTTTGTGGCCAGAAGGGACGACACAGACGAGGCGTGAAGCCCATCTCTTTACCGAACTGCCAGAGAGAAGGATGGAAGCGGTGGCGACCTGGTTGATACGCATCGCGTTCCAGCACAACCGTTTTCATATTGTCGAACAACACTTCGCGCGGGACGCCTCCAAAGAAGGTAAACGCATTACGGTGGCAGCTTTCCAGTGTTTCGTAGCGCATATTGTCGGTAAATTCGATATATAGCATCCGGCTATAACCCAGAACGGCGACGAAGGCATGCAGTGGGGTTTTACCGTGGCGCATAGTGCCCCAGTCAACCTGCATTTGCTGTCCTGGTGAGGTTTCGAAACGAACAACAGGCTCCGGCGGAGCGGTAACAATCAGAGAACGGATATATTCCCTTAAAACGGTCATCCCGCCACCGTAACCCTGCTCGCGGATCTCTCTTTCGATCACCGTAGCGGGAATTTTATAAGGGTGGGCATCCTGAATACGCATCCGGATATAATCACGGTGTTCATCCAGAACTGAGGTGGCACGGGGCCTTGGAGAATATTCTGGTGGCTCAGACTTCGCCTTCAGATACCGTTTGACGGTGTTGCGGGAGATGCCCAGTTTTTTGGCGATAGCGCGACTGCTCATTCCCTGCTTATGCAGGATTTTAATTTCCATAACTGTCTCAAAAGTGACCATAAGCTCTCCCTTGTTCAGGAGTGCAGATTAACCCCTGGATCAGATTTCAACCGTTGGGGTGGATCACTTTTGCACCGTTGGTAACACCAAAAAGCCAGTATCCGTACACGCCGACTTCCCGCTCATCAGGCTGTATGGCTTGTTCTCATGATGGGATTGCTTCGGGATTTATCCATTAAAGATATTTGCCATCATCTCGATATCGTTCTTCAGCCCGATGACGGCTACCAGCCTCTTGCACCCAGTGCACTTACCGCTGCGCGTCAGCGCTTGGGCGAAGCACCGCTCCGTTATCTTTTTCATGCCTGCAGTGAGGCCTGGCTTTCCGACGCACTCGGGAATGACACTTTTCACGGGCTTCATGTGCTGAGTGTTAACGGTACGTTGTTCCGTACACCTGATCTGCCGGAGAATGCCGCCTCCTTCGGTTTTATCGACCCTTCTTCCGGTACTTTCCACAAGTCCGGATGGTTGCCCTGATGGCGACACATTCCCATAGGCTACTGGATGCGGCTTTCGGTGGCGTGGCTGAAGTGAACTCATGCTGGCTCAACGTCTGGTTTCTGCCGCTCCCGATCATTCGTTAACGCTTTTTGACCGCTGCCTTTCTCCTTGAATGGCAACAGGCCGGAACACAGACGCACTGGCTTACGCCAGTCAAAAACAAGCTTCGCTATGAGGTTATTGAATGCTACAGCGATTATGACATGCTGATTGAGATGCCGGTTTCCCCGCAGGCACGCAAAACTGCACCACATCTCCCAGCCGTCTGGTGGGCAAGAATGGTGAGTTATGTCAGTGGGGGAGGAAAAGGTAAGATCACGGGATTCTTAACGTCAATGACGGATCCTGTTGCCTGGCCGACGGAGGATTTATTGCGTATTTACTGGGAACGCTGGGAAATCGAGATGGGTTACGGGGAGCTGAAAAGACGACAACTGAAAGGTGAAGTCACATTGAGAAGTCGTTTCCTTGAAAGTGTAAAGCAGGAACTGTGGGGAATACTGATCTCGTACAATTTGCTGCGAAAAGAAATGGTCGCTGTCGCGGAGGAGGCGAAGGTTAACCCCAGACGAATAAGCTTTATGGTGGCGTTAAATCTACTGGTATCCCGGGTGCGGGTGTGTGGAAAAGGCGCTGCAGGTAATATCCCTAAGCATCTGAAAGTAATGAGAGAAAATGTGAAGGCCTTCATTCTGCCGGAAAAAAGAAAGCACCGAAGATATGATCGTTCGGTGCTTTACATACCGCCTAAGTATCCGTTTAGCTACAAGACTCGTGAGCTTAAGTGAACGGCATTAATCCACAGGATGGCCTTTTTGCGTTTTAAAGTCTAAAAATCCGACAGTTCAGCAGCATATTTGACTCCGTTGTTGCTCTGTTTCATGGCATTTGGCGCCTAGGTAAAGCTAGCAACTACAGTATGTCGTGCGGGAATTTTGCATAAACCGTAAGCCCGTGTAGTCCACGTAATCAAGCTCATCGCTTTACTCGACACTGCACAAATAAGCTCAGGATTAGAGGGTATTACGGAATGGTGCGGTGAAATCAGTTAGAAACCAGAGCCCATATGGACTCTGGGGCTGTACTGATAACTCAGTGATTAGAGCTTTGTGAAATGCCGATGCCGGTCTGTGAGCGGACAAATTGAGGATGGAAGCGTTCTCTTTCGAGTTGGCCCTCACGGGAGTGATCGGTAATTGAGAACAGCCAAATACCCACAAATGCCACGATCATTGAGAACAGTGCCGGATACTCATACGGATAGATAGGTTTTGCATGCCCCAGTATCTGCACCCAAATCGTCGGGCCAAGTACCATCAGGATAATCGCCGTTAATAAACCTAACCAGCCTCCAATCATGGCACCCCGGGTCGTGAGTTTTCCCCAGTACATTGAGAGGAGGATAATAGGGAAGTTACAACTCGCGGCGATAGAGAAGGCCAGGCCAACCATGAAGGCGATATTTTGCTTCTCAAACAATATCCCTAAGAGAATGGCAACAATACCGAGTAGCACGACGGTGATCTTCGATACTCGCAATTCATCTTTTTCCGTTGCCTTGCCATCTTTAATTACACTTGCATAAAGGTCATGGGAGACCGCAGACGCGCCCGCCAAAGTCAGCCCTGCTACCACGGCCAGGATTGTTGCGAAAGCTACGGCTGAGATGAAGCCCAGGAAGAAGCTGCCACCCACGGCGTCTGCAAGATGGACGGCAGACATATTCGTCCCGCCGAGCAGAGCACCACTGGCATCTTTAAACGCAGGATTAGCACTGACCAGCACGATGGCGCCAAAACCGATAATAAAGGTAAGAATATAGAAATAGCCGATAAAACCGGTGGCATAGAAGACGCTTTTGCGCGCCTCTTTAGCATCGCTTACCGTGAAGAAGCGCATCAGAATGTGAGGCAACCCCGCGGTCCCGAACATGAGCGCTAATCCGAGAGAAAGTGCGGATATAGGATCAGAAACCAATCCGCCAGGACTCATGATGGCGATGCCTTTCGGATGAACGGCCACCGCTTGTTGGAAGAGAGTATTGAAATTGAAGTTAACCGATTTCATGACCATGACAGCCATAAAGGTGGCGCCGGCGAGCAGTAAAACCGCCTTGATGATTTGTACCCAGGTGGTTGCCAACATGCCGCCAAACAGGACGTAGAGCACCATTAGAATGCCGACCAGGACTACCGCAACGTGGTAATTCAGGCCGAAAAGCAACTGAATCAACTTCCCGGCGCCTACCATCTGCGCAATCAAATACAACGCGACAACCACCAATGAGCCGCAGGCTGACAGCGTTCTGATCGGTTTTTGTTTCAGTCGGTATGAGGCCACATCGGCAAAGGTGTATTTACCCAGATTGCGCAGTCTTTCGGCGATCAAAAACAGAATGATCGGCCAGCCAATCAAAAATCCTATCGAGTAGATAAGCCCATCATACCCGGAGGTGTAAACCAGTGCGGATATCCCCAGGAAAGAGGCGGCTGACATAAAGTCACCGGCAATCGCCATACCGTTTTGCAAACCGGTGATGCGTCCGCCCGCGGTGTAATAATCCTGACGTGAGCGTGTACGTTTTGAAGCCCAGTAGGTGATATATAAGGTTGCGCCAACAAACAAAACGAACATCACAATCGCTTCAATATTCAGCGGCTGTTTCTTTACCTCACCAGCAATACCTTCCGCTGCAAAAGCGCCCAGCGGTAAAGTAAGTAAACTGCCGAGCGCCATGAACCCTAAACGACGGGCGTTCATAGGTTCACCTCACGGATGATATCGGCAGTCAGGCGATCAAATTCACCGTTGGCACGAAAGACATAAATACCGGTTAGTACAAAGGAGATGACAATCAGCCCAACGCCAACGGGAATGCCGCGGGTAATGGTCGCTCCTTCATACAGCGGCGTGCCCAGCCACTGAGGTTCGAAGGCGATCAGGAAAATAAAGGCAACGTACATCACTAAAGTGATAGCCGAAAGCAGCCACGCAAAGCGGCTGCGTTTTTCGACTAACTCCCGGAAGCGCGGGTTATTTACAACTCTCTGATAAATGAGATCATTCATCTCAGTGACTCCTGTGAGGCATTGATAGAGTTCACCGCGCCAGGGCGGTGAAAATTACGACGGTACTTTCATTGATTGTTTTTCTTCCAACAGCTTTTCGACAACTCCCGGATCGGCGAGCGTCGAGGTATCTCCCAGATTACTGGTATCACCAGCCGCAATTTTGCGCAGTATGCGGCGCATAATTTTCCCTGAGCGGGTTTTTGGTAATGAATCAGTCCAGTGAAGAATGTCCGGTGTGGCAATCGGGCCTATTTCCTTGCGTACCCAGTTACGCACTTCGGTATAGAGCTCGGGCGAGGGTTCTTCCCCATGATTTAGAGTGATGTAGGCATAAATAGCCTGGCCTTTTATGCTGTGCGGGATCCCCACGACGGCGGCTTCGGCAATTTTGGGGTGAGAGACCAGTGCTGATTCGATCTCGGCAGTACCCAGCCGATGACCGGAAATATTCAGTACGTCATCTACGCGGCCAGTTATCCAGTAATAACCGTCTTCGTCACGGCGTGCGCCGTCACCGCTGAAATACATATTTTTGAAGGTGGAGAAATAGGTTTGTTCGAAGCGATCATGATCGCCAAACAGAGTACGGGCCTGACCCGGCCATGAATCTGTAATGACCAGATTGCCTTCGCATGCGCCTTCCTGCGGCACGCCTTCGTTGTCGACTAATGCAGGTTGCACACCGAAGAAGGGGCGCGTTGCCGAACCGGCCTTCAGTTCAGTAGCTCCCGGCAGCGGGGTTATCATGAATCCACCGGTTTCGGTCTGCCACCAGGTATCGACAATCGGGCATTTACTGTTGCCAATTTTTTTGTAATACCACTCCCAGGCTTCCGGGTTAATAGGCTCACCCACTGACCCCATAATGCGCAGTGTTTCGCGGCTTGTTCCTTCGATAGCTTTATCACCTTCGGCCATGAGTGCGCGGATCGCGGTAGGTGCAGTGTATAAAATATTCACCTTATGTTTATCGATCACCTGCGCCATGCGGTTCGGTGCAGGATAATTTGGCACACCTTCAAACATCAGCGAAATGGCACCACATGCCAGTGGCCCATAGAGCAGATAGCTGTGACCCGTCACCCAACCCACGTCGGCAGTGCACCAGTAAATATCGCCTTCGTGATAATCGAAGGTGTACTTAAAGGTCAGTGCGGCGTAAACCAGATACCCACCGGTAGTATGCAATACGCCTTTAGGTTTACCCGTTGAACCGGAGGTATAAAGAATAAATAGTGGATCTTCAGCCTTCATTTCTTCAGGCAGGCAATCGGCCGAAACGTTTTTTACCGCATCATGCCACCAGATATCCCGACCTTCGCGCCATTCACCTTGTTTGCCGGTACGTTTGAATACTACGACGTTGGTTACGCTGGTGACTGCCGGGTTCTTCAGAGCATCATCGACATTCTGTTTGAGAGGGATCGTGCGCCCGGCACGCAGGCCTTCGTCAGCAGTGATCACGAGTTTTGAGTTGGAATCAACGATACGCCCAGCCACGGCCTCGGGTGAGAAACCAGCAAAGATCACTGAATGGACAGCCCCGATGCGAGCGCAGGCCAGCATCGCGACGGCGGCTTCCGGGACCATGGGCATATAGATCGCCACGACGTCGCCTTTTTTAATCCCAAGTCCCTTCAGAACGTTGGAGAATTTGCAGACATCATGATGCAGTTGTTTGTAAGTAACCTGTTTGCTTTCCGCTTTCGGGTCATCCCCTTCCCAAATCAGGGCGGTGCGGTCACCGTTCTTTTCGATATGGCGATCCAGGCAGTTTGCCGCCAGATTCAATGTGCCATCTTCGAACCAACGGATATCAATGTTTCCTGGCGCGAATGACGTATTTTTCACTTTGGTATAAGGCTTCATCCAGTCGAGAATTTTGCCTTGCTCACCCCAGAATTGGTCTGGGTTTTCTACAGACTGTTGATAATACTGCTGATATTTCTCAGGTGTGATCAGGGCATGCTCTGCAATAGACGCAGGAATAGAGTGCTTATAAACGTGGCTCATGGTTTTTCTCCTTTAATTTGTTAATAATATGTCAATCAAAAGTTAAGTGTAGATTGCCATGAGGCTTTGTTTGGTTTTTGGGGGGCAGATCACGCAACCAGAGTAATTTCAGCAAGATGACATGAATTACCGTGACCGCAGAGAGGATTACTGGAATGGCACGAACGTTATTATCAGTACCATGAATATTTCAGTGCGATATTACTTCAAGAGTATTTAAGGGGAGATGTAACTCATAAATCATAAAAAAGTATCAAATTTGTTAATTAAAGCTTAAATCATTCGCAGCATCTATACACAGTTAACTTGA
>BHES01000157.1 GCA_003864575.1 Enterobacterales bacterium | reverse complement strand
CAGTTCCGAGAGGAAATACGGCGATTTTTTAGTGAAATATTACCGGGGCTTGCTGGGGCGTTGCCACGCCGAATTAATGACAACTTCCAGATGCTGGAAAATGCATCTTCAAGTTAACTGTGTATATGTTGTGTCGCATGTTAAATAATCAATTCATTACGTGAATATGTGCTAGCAAATATTTCTTAGTAATAATAACTTACGTAATTATTAACTAGGTAACCATGTTCCGTTGGCCCCGAATTTCGGGAATATGCCGACGTGCTGTGCATTTTTCATATTGGTTAATGAAATAATTTAAGTAAATAGTGAGTTGAGTCGATTAACTAGCTTTGACGCTTCAATTTTCAGGGTGCTTTTCAGTAAGGCATTACATTAAAAATACGGGGGGAAACCCGTAAAAAATAACCAATGATGAAAAACATGTTTATTGAAAAAATGAAATCGGCTTGGCCGGGTGATTCGCTTAAACGCGCGCACGACGCTTACCTCAATCTGCATACTGTGCAGCGTCATTTAGGCAAGATCCTGATCCTGATCCCCATGCTGCTGCTGATCGTCTATCTAATGGTTTTCAGCCAGCCGCGTTACCTCAGTGAATCCAAAGTTGCCATTAAACGCGCCAGCGACATCGATGGCAGTAGCCTGAATGTCGGTCTGTTGTTGGGGGCTGCTAATCCGAGCTCTGCTGAAGATGCGCTGTATCTGAAGGAGTACATTAACTCCCCGGACATGCTGGATATCCTTGATAAACAGCTCGATTTTCGTCAGGCCTTCGGCGACAGCGGCTGGGATTTTTTCTACCGTCTGTCGGGTAATGCCACCCGCGAACAATTCCTTAACTACTATCGCGACCGCATTTCCGTGGCTTATGACGACAAAACCGGTTTGCTGACCATTGGGACACAGGGTTTCTCCCCTGAGTTCGCGCAACAATTTAACCGCGCCGTGTTGAAAGAGTCCGAGCGGTTTATCAACGAACTCTCTCATCGTATTGCCCGCGACCAATTGCAGTTCGCTGAAAATGAAATGCAATCCGCCCGCGTCCGACTGAATACCAGCAAAACCGAACTCCTGACCTACCAAAACAGCAATAACGTCCTCGATCCTGAAGCGCAGGCGATAGCGGCGACCACGCTGGTGAATACGTTGATAGGGCAAAAAATTCAGATGGAAGCTGAGTTGCGTAATTTACTGACCTACCTGCGTGAAGATGCTCCGCAGGTGATCAGCGCCCAGAACGCCATCAAATCGCTCTCCAGCCAGATTGATAACGAAAAAAGCAAAATCACCGCTCCCGACGGCCACAAGCTGAACCGCATGGCGGTAGATTTCGAAGAGATCAAAGCGAAGGTGTTGTTTGATACCGACATTTACAAGTTAACCCTGACCTCCATTGAGAAAACCCGCGTTGAAGCTGCGCGAAAACTCAAAGTGTTGTCGGTGATCAGCTCCCCGCAATTGTCGCAGGAATCCCGTTTCCCGAGCAGTCTGTATCTGATCGCCAGTTGGTTGCTGGTGTGTTGTTTACTTTTCGGTACCGTCAAATTGCTGTTGGCTGTGATCGACGATCATAAAGACTGACGCCGTTTTAACGCCATTTTTCAGCCTGCGGCGTCAAGCCGCGGGCAGTGACACAGAGTCCGTTATGAAATTATTGAAATCTGTTCTTCTGATCCTTGCCGTCCATGTGACACAGGCTTACGCCGTCGATATCAACGCCGATCCCAACATGACCGGTGCCGCGCCATTGCCGTCGATACTGACCGGTCAGACCCAGCAGAGTTATACCGACAGTCAGTTTGACGACACGCCGCGCGCGCCCGTTCCTTCGGCCATGAGCCGCATGTTTGGTGCGCAGCTCTTTACCTCAGTCTCTGCCGCCGAAAGTGGTTCAAGTATCGGTTTCAACCCGAACTACGTAGTGAGCCTCGGTGACCAGATTCAGGTACGGCTATGGGGGGCGTTCAATTTTGAAGGGACGCTGAGTGTGGATCCGAAGGGGAATATCTTCCTGCCAAACGTGGGCCCGCTAAAAATCGCCGGGATCCCCAACAGCCAGATCAACAGCGTCGTGACCAGCAAGGTCAAACAGGTTTATCAGTCCAACGTTAATGTCTACGCCTCCTTATTGCAGGCGCAGCCGGTAAAAGTCTTTGTGACTGGCTACGTCACCAACCCTGGCCTGTATGGCGGTGTGGCGTCCGACTCGTTGCTCTCTTATCTGAGCAAAGCGGGCGGGGTGGACACCGAACGCGGCAGCTATGTGGACATCACTGTTAAACGTGGCAACAAAGTGCGTTCGCAAATCAACCTGTATGATTTTTTGCTTAACGGTAATCTGAGCCTGTCGCAGTTCTCCGACGGAGACACTATCGTGGTTGGCCCGCGTCAGCACACTTTCAGCGTTGATGGCGAAGTCTTCAACAGCTACGACTTTGAGTTCCGCAACAGTACTATTCCCGTCAGCGAAGCGCTGAGCTGGGCGCGCCCGAAACCGGGTGCCACGCACATGACTATTATTCGCCAGCAGGGCAGCATGAAGCGCAGTGAATATTATCCGCTGAGCTCTGCGCCGGGCCGTTCATTGCAGGATGGTGACAAACTGATTGTCAGTACGGACCGCTACGCCGGTACTATTCAGGTGCGCATTGAAGGCGCACACTCCGGCGAACATGCCATCGTGCTGCCCTACGGCGCGACCATGAAGCAAGTACTACCCAAAATTCGTCCTAACAGCATGTCTCAGATGGACGCCATCCAGCTCTACCGCCGTTCGGTAGCCATTCGCCAAAAAGAGATGTTAGACCTGACGCTGCAAAAACTTGAAGAAGCTTCACTTTCCGCCCAGTCCTCTACCTCGGAAGAGGCGCGCCTGCGTATGCAGGAAGCTCAGCTCATCAGCCGCTTTGTTAATAAGGCCCGCACCGTGGTGCCGAAAGGTCAGGTGGTGCTGAACGAAAGCAACCTGGATCAGGTGATTCTGGAAGATGGCGACGTGATAAGCATTCCCGAGAAGACGTCACTGGTGATGATCCACGGCGAAGTGCTGTTCCCGAACGCGGTGAGCTGGCAGAAAGGTCTCAGCCCGGATGACTACATTAAGAAGGTGGGCGGCTATACGCAAAAAGCGGGCAACACCAAAGTCATCATGATTAAACAAAACGGCGAAGCGCTGAACGCCGAAGACATTAAAACTCTGCAACCGGGTGACGAGCTGATGGTGTTGCCGAAGTTTGAGTCGAAGAACATCGAAGTCACGCGGGGCATTTCTACCATTCTTTACCAGTTGGCCGTGGCCGCGAAAGTGGTGCTGACTATCTGATGATTGGTATCTTCTCGGCGGGGATTTACCGCATCGCACATCTGGAAAACTTTTTGGCGCAACCGTGCCGCAAGCTCTCAACGCTGCGACCGGTGCCGCCGGAGGTCACATCAGTGGCGGTCTGGGGCCATCGACCTACGGGTGAAAAGGCGGTCGCGCTGGCGAATGCCGCCGGTCTGCCGGTTATCCGCCTTGAAGATGGTTTCATCCGTTCTCTGGGGCTCAGCGTGTCGGGTTGCCCGCCGCTGTCGATGGTGGTGGATACCCAGGGAATTTACTACGACGCCCGCTGTGCCAGCACTCTGGAAACGCTGGTCCGTGACCTTTCCGGTAACCAGCCGTTTTATCAGGATGCGCAGCAGGCGATGCAACTTATCGTCGATGCCGATATTTCTAAATACAATCTGGCTCCGCCGTTCAGTGGTACGCCACCGACAGGCGAAGCCGTGCTGGTGGTTGATCAAACCTTTGGCGACATGGCGGTAAAATACGGTAATGCCGGTCCGGCTGATTTCGCCGCGATGCTCAGCACCGCACTGGATGAAAACCCGCAAGCCGAAGTCTGGGTAAAAATTCACCCTGATGTGCTTCAGGGGAAAAAATCCGGCTATTTCAGCGATGCCGTGGCGCTGGCGGCGAAAGACCCGCGTGTAAAACTGTTGGCGGAGAACGTTAGCCCGCAATCGCTTTTACGCCACGTCAGCCGCGTTTACGCCGTCACGTCACAATACGGATTTGAGGCCCTGCTGGCTGGAAAACCGGTCACGGTGTTTGGTCAGCCATGGTATGCCGGTTGGGGGCTGACGGATGACCGTCATCTGCAGGCTGCGCAATTATCGGCACGGCGTGGTCCCGCCAGCCTGATGGACTTGTTCAGCGCTGCTTATCTGCGCTACAGCCGCTATATCGACCCGTGCAGTGGCCAACCGGGTACGCTGTTGGATGTCATTCATGGCGTACTGATGCAGAAAAATCATCAGCGACAACGCGACGGAAAATTGTGGGCGCCGGGCCTGACGATTTGGAAACGCAGCATTCTGCTTTCATTTCTGAAAACGTCGCGCAATCAGGTGAACTTCAGCGAACGCGGTCGTGAAAATACGGCCTGTATCGTTTGGGGTGTCAAAGGCGAACAACGCTGGAAAGCCAGGGCGCAGGCGCAGAACCTGCCGCAGTGGCGTATGGAAGACGGTTTCCTGCGTTCGTCAGGATTGGGTTCAGACCTGCACCCGCCGTTGTCACTGGTGCTGGATAAAAGCGGGATTTACTACGACGCCACCCGGCCCAGCGACCTTGAATCGCTGCTGAGCAGCAGCCACTTGACGGTGCTTCAGACCACGCGCGCGGCAACGCTGCGCCAGCGACTGGTGAGCGCCAAACTCAGCAAATATAACCTCGGGGCCGCGTTCAGCCTGCCCGCAGAAGCCGCCGGTAAGCGCGTCATTCTGGTGCCAGGGCAGGTAGAAGACGATGCTTCGATCCTGACCGGTACGGTAGGGATCCGCACCAACGGCGACCTGTTGCGCACGGTGCGTGAACGCAACCCCGACGCCTTTATTATCTATAAGCCGCATCCCGATGTGCTGGTCGGCAACCGTCAGGGCAACGTTCCTGCCGCCGATGTTGAACGCTGGGCGAACAGTCAGGCACTCGACGCCGATATCATCCAGTGCATCGAGGCCGCCGATGAGCTGCACACTCTGACCTCACTGTCAGGTTTCGAGGCGCTGCTGCACGGCAAAACTGTGTTCTGTTACGGTCTGCCGTTCTATGCCGGATGGGGCCTGACGCAGGACGAACATCAGTGCCTGCGCCGCAACCGGATGCTGACGCTCGATGATTTGGTGTATCAGACGCTGATCGCCTATCCGACCTATATCGACCCCCTTCGCCGTGAAGCCATTACCGCTGAACGTGCATTAGCTGTACTGGCCGCCATGCCGCGTGCCGAAATGAAATTCACAAAAAGAAAAGCGGGAAGAATCATCCGCCATTACCGAAAGTTGCTCATGCTGATCAGAGTCAAAATAGACTCGCAAATCAGATAACTAAATAATGAAAATGACGCGTTGGTGAATATGGACAGTCACGCTCTGACAGTATTGCTCTCTGGAAAAAAATACCTGCTGTTGCAAGGCCCGATGGGACCCTTCTTCAGCGATACGGCACAGTGGCTGGAGTCTCTGGGCCGCGAAGCGGTGAACGTCGTATTCAACGGTGGCGATAAGTTTTACTGCCGTAAGCGTGACTACCTGACATTCACTCAGACGCCCAAAGAGTTCCCGACCTGGCTGAAAGAGACCTGGCAAGAGTATGACTTCGACACTGTCCTGTGCTTTGGCGATTGCCGCCCGTTACATCAGGTAGCAAAACGCTGGGCTCAGGCCAAGGGTGTGCGCTTCCTGGCGTTTGAAGAGGGGTATCTGCGCCCGCATTTCATTACGCTCGAAGAGGGCGGGGTGAATGCGTTTTCTGCCCTGCCGCGTAACCCCGATTTTTACCGTCAGCTCCCAGATGGCCAGCCCGCAGAAGTTAAAAAACTGACGCCTTGTTTTAGCCAGCGCGTACGCCGCTGCATGGGCTATTATCTGGCAGGCTGGCGTTATCGGCATGAGTTCCCAACTTACCGTCATCACAAATCTTTCTCACCGATGTATGAGGCGCGATGCTGGGTAGGTGCCGCGGCGCGTAAACAGTGGTACCGCTTCCTGCAACGTAACGTCATGTCCGAATTACAAACCACGCTGGACCAGCGCTACCATCTGGCGATTTTGCAGGTTTACAATGACAGCCAAATTCGCAACCACAGCCCGTATCAGGATGTGCGTGATTACATCAACGACGTGATGTACTCGTTCTCGAAGAAGGCGGCCGCCGATCAGCATCTGGTGATCAAACACCACCCGATGGACCGTGGTCACCGCCTGTACGGCCCGCTGATCCGCAAGCTGGGTAAACAGTACAACATCAGCAACCGGGTGAAATACGTGCATGACCTGTCGATGCCGGAGTTGCTTAACCACGCCAAAGCAGTGATCACCATTAACAGCACGGCAGGTATTTCAGCGCTGATCCACAACAAGCCGCTTAAAGTGATGGGCAGCGCGATGTATGACATGAAAGGGCTGACATTCCAGGGACATCTCAATCAGTTCTGGCAGTCAGACTTCCAGCCGGATATGAAACTGTTCAAAAAATTCCGCCTCTATTTATTAAAAAACACCCAAATTAATGCGGTGTATTACGGTGACAATCAGGTACAGCCTGCACCGGCGGCCGGAAAAGAGTACAAACCCGCATATTTCAGAATTCCGGTCTAACCTGCGTTTCAGGCGCGTTCTGCCAAGAACGCGCCGATGCCTCTCTCTCAGACGGATAACGCCACCATGACGTACTGCTTTTCCATGCTGGCATTGATCTCGACCACAACCAGATCCGCAATAATACCTTCACCAACAAACCGGTCGGTATATGGCTGGCATCACGCCAAACCTAGGATCTTTCCTGGTTTGATTGTGGCGATAAGCCTAAAGATGCAAGCGGTAAGTATTTCGCCGGCTATGACGAGATTAAGGTTTATCTGAAAATGAAACTCCCCAATCTTTTTAAATA
>BHES01000156.1 GCA_003864575.1 Enterobacterales bacterium | reverse complement strand
GACCTTTCGGGAAAAATTTATGTCTAGCAATGCCCGCGTCCGATTACGTCCACTGGAAAAAGACGATCTGACGTTTGTACACCGCCTCGATAACAACGCCAGTATTATGCGTTATTGGTTCGAAGAGCCTTATGAAGCCTTTGTCGAACTGACTGACCTCTACCACAAACATATTCATGACCAGAGCGAACGCCGCTTTATTATTGAGTTTGAGGGTGGGCCGGTTGGCCTGGTCGAGTTGGTGGAAATCAACCACATCCACCGCCGTGCGGAATTCCAAATCATCATCGACCCATCCCATCAGGGTAAAGGCTTTGCGGGTGATGCCGTCAGGCTGGCGATGGACTATGCGTTCTCGGTTCTTAACCTCTATAAGCTCTATTTAATCGTCGATAAAGAGAACAAAAAGGCGATCCATATTTACAGCAAATTAGGCTTTGAGCTGGAAGGCGAATTGAAGCAGGAGTTCTTCGTTAACGGAGAATACCGCAGCGCCATTCGTATGTGCATTTTTCAGCCGCAATTTTTGGCGAAGTACAAAACCAAACCAACGGAAGCCAAACGCGTTGATCCCATCGGCGCAGGCGTGGTTTAACGCCATAAATACTCAGTTTCCCACACTAGCGAATAGCTGAGAAATTACCGGTGAACAAGATTTAAATCGTTCACTGGTAAGACTTTTCCTGCACCTTTCTCCCGTTTTCCCTGAGCATTTTCCGCCATCCTCCTAAACCTCTGCTTTATGTTGGACATTCCTGTCAATCTTTCGCAATATTGATCATAGACACTAAGCCCCTCTCTCTCAGAGTTTTCCATCAGAGATATGTCGAGAACATTGCAGGCAGAACCAATACGCCAGCAAATCGAAGTGTGACGGGTATAAATGAATGGGGTTTAAATGGGTCAGGAAAAGCTATACATAGAAAAAGAACTGAGCTGGCTGTCCTTCAATGAACGCGTGTTGCAGGAAGCAGCAGACAAAAGCAATCCCCTAATCGAACGCATGCGGTTTTTGGGTATCTATTCCAATAATCTGGATGAGTTTTACAAAGTCCGCTTTGCCGATCTTAAACGCCGGATCTTAATCAGCGAAGAACAGGGATTCATTGGCGCATCACGCCATTTGTTGAAAAAAATTCAGGCCAAAGTCCTGCGCATTGACCAGGAATTTGACGGTCTCTACAACGACCTGCTGTTGGAGATGGCCCGTAACCAGATATTCCTAATCAACGAGCGACAGGTTTCAGAAAATCAGCAAAATTGGTTACGCCAGTACTTTAAACACCATTTACGGCAGTTCATCACCCCGATTCTGATTAATCGCGACACCAATCTGGTGCAGTTCCTTAAAGACGATTACACCTATCTGGCCGTCGAAATCATCCGCGGTGAAGAGATTCACTATGCGCTGCTGGAAATTCCGTCGGACAAAGTCCCGCGCTTTGTTAATCTTCCCCCGGAAGCGCCACGCCGCCGTAAGCCGATGATCTTGCTTGATAACATCCTGCGTTACTGCCTGGATGATATTTTCAAAGGCTTCTTTGATTATGACCAGCTCAACGCCTATTCGATGAAAATGACCCGTGATGCCGAATACGATCTGGTCACCGAAATGGAATCGAGCCTGCTGGAACTGATGTCCTCCAGCCTCAAACAGCGCTTAACCGCGGAACCGGTGCGGTTTGTGTATCAGCGTGATATGCCGGATGACATGGTGGAAGTGCTGCGCGAAAAGCTCGGTATCTCCAACTACGATTCCGTGATCCCAGGCGGGCGTTACCACAACTTCAAAGACTTCATCGGTTTCCCCAATGTCGGTAAAGCCAATCTGGTAAACCGCCCATTGCCGCGCCTGCGCCATCTGTGGTTCGACAAATTCCGCAATGGCTTTGCCGCCATCCGCGAGCAGGACGTTTTACTCTACTATCCGTATTACACTTTTGAGCACGTGCTCGAACTGCTGCGTCAGGCGTCGTTCGACCCGAACGTTCTGTCGATTAAGATCAATATCTATCGCGTGGCGAAAGACTCGCGCATCATTGAATCGATGATCCACGCCGCGCATAACGGTAAAAAGGTCACGGTGGTGGTTGAACTCCAGGCACGCTTCGATGAAGAGGCTAATATCCACTGGGCCAAGCGTCTGACCGAAGCCGGTGTACACGTTATTTTCTCGGCACCGGGTCTGAAAATTCATGCCAAACTGTTTCTTATCTCCCGCCGTGAAGGCGACGAAATTGTCCGCTATGCTCATATAGGGACCGGCAACTTCAACGAGAAAACTGCCCGCCTTTACACCGACTATTCCCTGCTGACGGCCGACAGCCGCATCACCAATGAAGTTCGCCGGGTCTTCAATTTTATTGAGAACCCGTACCGGCCAGTTACCTTTGAACATCTGATGGTGTCGCCACAGAACTCCAGAAGCATGCTCTATGGATTGATCGATCAAGAGATCGCCAATACACAGGCCGGTGGCAAAGGGGCAATCACGCTAAAAATTAATAACCTGGTGGATAAAGGCCTGATTGACCGCCTCTATGCCGCATCAAACGTCGGTGTGAAAATTCGCCTGCTGATCCGCGGAATGTGCTCTCTCGTGCCGGGCTTGCCGGGTGTCAGTGAAAACATTCAGGTAACCAGTATTGTTGATCGTTATTTGGAACATGACCGGGTATACGTGTTTGAAAACGGTGGGGATAAAAAAGTGTTCCTGTCATCCGCCGACTGGATGACCCGCAATATTGATTACCGTATCGAAGTAGCGGTGGCCTTGCTGGACCCGAAACTCAAGCAACGGGTGCTGGATATCCTCGAACTGCTGTTCAACGACACGGTGAAAGCCAGATATCTTGATAAAGATCTCAGTAATCGTTATGTTCCACGCGGAAATCGTCGTAAGGTGCGCGCGCAATTAGCCATCTACGACTATTTAAAAACGCTTGAGCACGGCAATAACAAACAGCAAAAAGATTAGGCCTGACACTTTGGAGCACCACCTATTATGCCCCTGAAAAACACCATTAATGCCAAACCACAGGAAATCGCCGCCATCGACCTTGGGTCGAACAGTTTCCATATGGTGATTGCCCGCGTCGTCAATGGCGCGCTGCAGGTGTTAGGCCGCCTGAAACAACGCGTCCATCTGGCCGATGGCCTCGACAGCAATAACGTGCTGAGTGAAGAGGCGATTCAGCGTGGCCTGGATTGTCTGGCGCTGTTTGCTGAACGTTTACAGGGCTTTTCGGATAATAACGTCACGATAGTCGGTACCCACACGCTGCGTCAGGCCGCCAATGCCGAGGAGTTCCTCAAACGTGCCGCTGAGGTTATCCCCTATCCCATCGAAATCATTTCCGGTCAGGAAGAAGCCCGACTGATTTTCATGGGTGTCGAACACACGCAGCCAGAAAAAGGCCGCAAATTGGTGATCGATATCGGTGGCGGGTCGACGGAGCTGGTCATCGGCGAGGATTTCGAGCCATTGTTGGCAGAAAGTCGCCGTATGGGCTGTGTCAGTTTTGCGCAAATGTTTTTCCCGAACGGGGAAATCAGCCGCAGCAATTTCAAACGTGCGCAGCTGGCAGCCGCGCAAAAACTGGAAACTCTGGCGTGGCAATATCGCTTACAAGGCTGGCAGTATGCGCTGGGCGCATCAGGCAGTATCAAAGCGGCCCATGAAGTGCTGGTTGAGATGGGCGAAAAGGATGGTTTAATCACGCCAGAACGTCTGGATATACTCACTGAAGCCGTGCTGAACTTCAAAAGCTTCGATGATCTCGATTTACCGGGCCTGTCGGAAGATCGCCAGTCGGTGTTTGTGCCGGGGTTGGCAATTCTGCGCGGGGTATTCGACGCGTTGGCAGTCAAGGAATTACGTCTCTCTGACGGTGCGCTGCGCGAAGGCGTGCTGTATGAAATGGAAGGCCGTTTCCGCCATCAGGACATCCGTACCCGCACGGCGAAAAGTCTGGCAGAACACTACAATATTGACCGTGAACAGGCTCGCCGCGTGCTGGAAACCACTGAGCTGCTGTACGCCCAGTGGCTGGCTCAAAACAGTAAGCTGGTTCAGCCTCAGCTGGAGTCGCTGCTAAAATTTGGCGCCATGTTGCATGAAGTGGGCCTGAGCATTAACCACAGCGGTATGCACCGCCATTCAGCCTATATTCTGCAAAACACCAACCTTCCAGGATTCAATCAGGAACAGCAGACGCTGCTGGCAACGCTGGTACGCTTCCATCGTAAAGCCGTGAAGCTCGAAGAGTTACCGCGCCTGAACCTGTTCAAGAAAAAGCATTACCTCCCACTGGTGCAACTGCTGCGATTGGGGGCTCTGCTAAATAACCAGCGTCAGTCGACCACCACGCCGGAAACTCTGCGTCTGTACACCGACGACAATCACTGGACGCTGCGCTTCCCTGCGGGTTATCTGGCACAGAATAACCTGGTGCAGCTAGATTTCGAGCGTGAGCAAAGCTATTGGGATGACGTCACCGGCTGGAAGCTGGTGATCGAAGAGGAAGAGCCTGAGCAAGATGCCCCGGCTGAGTGACCCATGACATAGCAGCAATAAAAAACCCTCTGCGTGAGGGTTTTTTATTGCTGCGCCGTATAGCGTCTCAGTATTAAGTCTTACTCCGATACCGGAGTCTGATGCGAAATCAAGGTGATCAGGGGTTCTGGCTTACCGATCAGATAGCCCTGCATGTAATCCACTCCCTGAGCACGCAGCGCCGTACACTGCTCTTCGGTTTCTACATACTCCGCTACAATCGACAAATGTTTCATCCGCGCTACCTGACAGATGGACTGCACGATATAAGCGTAGAGCGGATCAGTCAGCATATTGCGCACAAAACTGCCGTCAATTTTCAGGATATCGGCCTGAATAAGTTTAAGGCGATCGTAGCTGGCGTAGCCGGTACCAAAATCATCAATGGCGATACGGCAACCGTAATTGCGCAGGTCACGCATCGAGTAATCGGCGTATTTTACGTTGTGCAGCAGTTGCGATTCCGTCACTTCCAGCACAATCTGGAAGGGTTCCACCTGATATTGCGCCATCAGCGTTTTAAATTGCGAACTGAACGCCGGGCGGCAGAAAGTTGAAGGCGAGAAGTTAACCGCAAAGCGCGCGCTCGGTAGTTTTTCACGGTGCTGATGAATAAACATCAACGTGTGCTTGAGCACCCACATATCCAACTGGTAGGCCAGACCGAATTCATGCACCACGGGCAGGAATTTATCCGGTGACATCAGGTCGCCGCTTTCATCCAGCATACGCAGCAGAATTTCGTGATAATTGTCACCGCGTACGCCTGCAATAGGCTGCGCCATGAGAATAAAACGATCTTCGTCCAGCGCCCGCTGGACTTTGTGCAGCATCTCGACTTTACCTTTAATTTCTTTCTGTACCTGGCTGTGGTCGCTTTTGTTCGACTCTGGCTTGCCGGTTGTCAGCGACACCTCCGCGATACCGCTGAGCTCGCCCAACAACATATGCAGATGCTCAACCGGCGGGAAGACGGTGCAATAGGCCAGACCGATGTTTGGATGCAGCGGTAGTCCGTTCCAGATCAGACGGAAATCGTCTACATAGTGTTGCAGACGCTCCAGCTTCTCTTCCGTGTCATCACAGTTCAGACGTAAAACCAGATCATAACCGGGCAGGTGATAAACCCTCTCGTCCGGTTGCAGAAAAGGCTTGAGGCCGACAACCAGCTGCTGTTTAAACTGAATACGTAACTGCATGCCGTAGTTGCGGCTCAGTACGTCCATTTCGGAAACACGGATAAAACAGAGCAGCGAACGCGGATAACGCGACAAATCACGGTTGAAGGCTCGCAGATTTGGCAGGCCGAAAACGGGGTCAAGCAGTGAGGCCGATCGGGTTTTCTGTAGCAACCGCCGCTGGCGGGACGAAATAGCAGACATCATCAGCAGGCTGAGGGTAAACACCAGCATCAGTGCCGAGACGAACACCAGATTATGGATAAAGCCACTTTGACTGATGAAACCCCGATAATGGTTAAACAGGACGATCAGTGTGATGGTCCACACAATAGTGATGAAATGATAACCGTAGCGCATTGCGCCAAACAGCAACACGGGTAACAGCAGCGTCAGGGTGTAATCACTGAGAAGGATCTTCGCAACTGGACCACTGATGCCCTGCAAAGACAACATGACGACCATTGCCCCCAGCAGCAGAAACCAAATGACCACCTCTGCCGCTTTCACACCAGGAGCACGCTGACTGCGCATTTTTGCCCGCAATACGCGCAGATAACGGGGTTTGCGAATAATACGCAGGACCAGATACCACAAATGCCCGCTGAGCAGCGTCCCCAGCAGCATCGCCTGGAGATTGATTAACGTACGCAGGGTCATGAAATCGCTTGTGACCATCCCCAGATAGCCCGGCAACAGATCCAGCTCGACGATAATCTGTAAGATAAAGACAAAGAATACCGACAGGAATACCACCAGCCACATGATGTGTGGCAACGGCAATCTTAATAAACCAAACGACGCTGACCAGCGCGTTCCTGACTGCGCACGGTACCCACCCCAGGCAACCGAAAGCGTAAACAGATAAATCACCGTCAGTAACACGCCCATTTCGATGCCGATGCGCAGGTCATAGCGGACAAGCATGGCCAGAGCAATGCCCGGCAAGGCGCGCCAGTCGAATACCATCAGCAAGGCGACGCAAACGGCCAGCGGCATGTACATCAAATAAGTGCGGCCTTCAGGCAGCAAAATGATGGGAGACAACCATGACGACAGATTAATGAGAACCAGCGCACAAAGCACCGGCAAGCCCCACCATTGACGGCTAAACTCGCGCCAGGATAAATATTTATTCATAAGGTCTGTCATGTTTATACACAGTTAACTTGAAGATGCATTTTTCAGCATCTGGAAGTTGTCATTAATTCGGCGTGGCAACGCACCAGAAAGTCCCGGTAATATTTCACTAAAAAATCGTCTTATCTCCTCCCGGAAC
>BHES01000155.1 GCA_003864575.1 Enterobacterales bacterium | reverse complement strand
TCGAACTTTCGTCTTTTTCCCTTCCAGTCCGAGCGACTTCTCAATCGTTGTTCCCGGTCAGTGGAGGCGCATTATAGGGAGTTCTCAGAAGGCCGCAACCCCTAAAATACAAATAAATTACTGACCGTTCTTTTTTTGGACAAAATAGCCTGATTCGAGTGAATTACATACAAAAAAAGAGGCTCAGATGAGCTCTGAGCCTCTTAATCGTTATTTTTGCTACTTTTCTACCGGTTATTGTCGGGCCACTATGTGATCATTTTCCACATCTATAGTGATAGGTTTACCCGGTATCAGCTTCCCTGACAGTATTTGCTGAGCCAACGGGTTCTCGATCTCCTGCTGGATAGCGCGTTTCAGTGGCCGCGCACCGTATACAGGGTCGAAACCTGTGTTGCCAATCAGCTCCAGCGCTGCATCTGTTAATGTAGCGGTGTAACCATGCTCTTCCAAACGTTTGTACAAGCGCTCCAGTTGGACCTTCGCAATATTTTTGATATGCACATGCGCCAACGGATGGAAGACAACCACTTCATCGATACGGTTGATGAACTCAGGACGGAAGCTTTGAGTGACCACTTCCATCACTGATGCCTTCATCTGCTCATACGTCGCCTCACCGAAGTGTTGCTGAATAACATCAGAGCCCAGGTTTGAGGTCATGATAACCACAGTATTGCGGAAATCTACCGTTCTACCCTGCCCATCAGTCAGACGCCCATCATCCAGAACCTGCAACAAAATGTTGAACACGTCCGGATGCGCCTTCTCGACTTCATCTAATAAGATGACGGAGTAAGGACGACGACGTACAGCCTCCGTTAAGTAACCCCCCTCTTCATAGCCGACATATCCTGGTGGCGCACCAACCAAGCGAGATACAGAGTGTTTCTCCATAAACTCAGACATGTCGATACGGACCATCGCGTCATCACTATTAAAGAGGAAGGTCGCCAGAGCTTTGCAAAGCTCTGTTTTACCGACCCCGGTTGGACCCAGGGAGAGGAATGAGCCGATCGGACGGTTTGGATCCGATAATCCGGCACGACTACGACGAATCGCATTCGATACCGCTTCGACCGCTTCGTTCTGTCCAATCACCCGATGATGCAGTTCTTCTTCCATGCGCAACAGTTTTTCACGCTCGCTTTCAAGCATTCTATCTACCGGAATACCCGTCCAGCGCGCCAGCACATCAGCAATTTCCACATCAGTTACCCTATTACGGAGCAACTTCATGGTCTTGCCTTCAGCCTGAGTTGCCGCAGCCAGCTGTTTTTCCAATTCTGGGATTTTACCGTACTGTAATTCAGACATACGTCCTAGGTCACCGACACGGCGCGCCTGCTCAAGCGTGATCTTCGCCTGCTCAAGTTCAGACTTAATGTTCTGAGTCCCAGTCAGAGAGGCTTTCTCAGCTTTCCACTCTTCATTAAGTTCAGAGAACTCGCGTTCTTTCTGATCAAGTTCGGTTTCAAGCATTTCCAAACGTTTAACGCTGGCATCATCAGACTCTTTCTTCAGGGCCTGCTGTTCCAGTTTCAACTGGATGATACGGCGTTCAAGACGATCCAACGCTTCAGGTTTTGAGTCCATCTGCATACGAATGCTTGATGCCGCTTCGTCTATCAGGTCAATTGCCTTATCCGGCAACTGACGGTCAGAGATATAACGATGCGACAGCGTAGCCGCCGCTACAATCGCCGGGTCAGTGATCTGCACATGGTGATGCAGTTCATAACGCTCTTTCAGCCCGCGCAAAATCGCGATGGTGTCTTCGACTGATGGCTCAGCCACAAAAACTTTCTGGAAGCGACGCTCAAGCGCGGCATCCTTCTCTATATATTGACGATACTCATTTAACGTTGTCGCCCCCACGCAGTGAAGTTCACCCCGAGCCAGCGCAGGTTTGAGCATGTTGCCCGCGTCCATTGCGCCGTCGGCTTTACCTGCTCCGACCATGGTGTGCAATTCGTCAATAAACAGGATGACGTTGCCTTCCTGTTTTGACAGGTCATTGAGCAGGCCTTTCAGGCGCTCTTCAAACTCACCGCGGTATTTGGCGCCGGCCACCAGCGCGCCCATATCTAGAGAAAGAACGCGTTTATTTTTCAGGCCTTCAGGCACTTCGCCGTTGATGATGCGCTGAGCAAGACCTTCGGCAATCGCCGTTTTACCGACGCCCGGCTCACCAATTAATACCGGGTTATTTTTGGTACGACGCTGCAGTACCTGAATAGTACGGCGAATTTCTTCGTCACGGCCAATCACCGGGTCAAGCTTGCCTTGCTCTGCGCGTTCAGTCAGGTCGATAGTGTATTTTTTCAAAGCCTGACGTTGGTCTTCAGCTCCCTGATCATCCACTTTATCGCCACCTCTCATTTGATCAATCGCCGCACTGATTTTCTCGACTGTCGCACCGCTGGCTT
Organism: Enterobacterales bacterium; assembly: GCA_003864575.1. GTDB lineage: Bacteria > Pseudomonadota > Gammaproteobacteria > Enterobacterales > Enterobacteriaceae > Ewingella. The sequence continues at coordinate 4,599 of BHES01000155.1, read as the reverse complement.
TGAGCAGGTCAGTCAGGGCGCCACGGTCTTTCAGTGCCGCGAGAATAAACAGTTCGGATGAAATAAATTTATCCGCGCGTTGCTGCGCTAATTTGTCACAGTGATTTAAAACGCGTACCAGTTCACTGGATGGTTGAACATCACCACCGGTACCTTCAACTTGCGGCAGTCGCCCCAAAGCCTGTTCAATATCCGTGCGCAGTCTCGGGGTATCAATCCCGGCAGCGGTCAGTAACGGACGAACAGTCCCGCCTTCCTGAGTGAGTAAAGCACTCATCAGGTGAACAGGTTCGATAAATTGGTTGTCGCGCCCAAGTGCGAGTGACTGAGCATCGGCGAGGGCAAGCTGGAATTTGCTGGTAAGACGATCCAGACGCATAACACCTCCTATTCTGAACAAAATTGCTACTGGAGAATAGATGAGGTCAACCCTCACGTTTTCAAGGTTATCTTGTCAGTATATTATGAGTACAACGCCATGCGTCGGCGGATCGTCTTGATAAGGAAGGTTATATGAGCCAAATTAAACTTGCCAGCCGTCCGGTGTTAACGTCACGTCGGTAAGAGTAAAATTTTGTACTATCGGTAACAGTGCAATATTCCCCGCCATAGATGCGAGTCACACCACAAGAGTTCAAGCGCAGCCGTGCCAGATGATAGATGTCCGCCAGGAATTTATTCCCTTTAGGCTGAAATGCGGCTTCGGCCATCGAGTCTACTGACATAAATGCATCGCGAACCTCACCTCCGACTTCAAACTGTTGAGGGCCAATAGCCGGTCCCAACCAGGCAATAATATCTGAAGGTTTTGCAAAAAATTCAGCCACTGTTTTTTCAAGCACACCCGAACATAGCCCGCGCCATCCAGCATGCGCCGCAGCGACTTCATCTCCAGCAAGGCTGGAAAAAAGTACCGGCAGGCAATCGGCGGTCATGGCAGCGCAGACCACACCCGGCTGGTTCGTATAAGCAGCATCCGCCACCAGCGTGGGCGAATAAGGGGTAGTGGGAGTGAGTTTGACAACGTGGATACCGTGTACCTGCTCGAGCCAGTGAGGAGCTGCGGGTAGCGCGGCTAAATCAATGAGGTGCAAGCGATTGGCACTGACAGATTGAGGATCATCACCGACGTGTGAACCCAGGTTGAGCGAATCGTAGGGCGGCAAACTGATACCGCCCTGACGAGTCGTCGTACATGACCGCACCGTTGCAGGCTGCGGCCATTGAGGCTGGATGAGTGGGCTCATCACCAATTCATCTGATCCTTGAACTCTTCGGTATCGGCCTTCAGCGCATTAATCAAGTCAACCATATCCTGTGGAAGTGGCGCATGCCATTCCATCTCAATACCGGTCACCGGATGATAAAGACGCAGCATGGTTGCATGCAAAGCCTGGCGGTCAAAACCGCGCAGCGTGGCGATAAACTCTTCAGAAGCGCCCTTCGGCAAGCGAGGACGGCCGCCATAGAGCTGATCGCCTAACAGAGGATGGTTAATGTGCGCCATATGCACACGAATCTGGTGCGTACGGCCGGTTTCCAGACGCAGACGCATGCGCGTATGAGCACGGAAATGCTCCATAATGCGGTAATGCGTCGTCGCCGGTTTACCCATTGGGTGAACCGCCATATGCGTGCGCTTAGTCGAATGGCGGGCAATAGGTTGATCAACCGTACCGCCAGCTGTCATGGTGCCCATCGCGACGGCTTCATATTCACGGGTAATTTCACGCGCCTGCAATGCTTCAACTAAATGCGTTTGCGCTGGAACGGTTTTCGCAACAACCATCAAACCCGTGGTGTCTTTATCCAGACGGTGAACGATGCCGCAACGCGGTACGTCCATGATTTCTGGATAATAATGCAGTAATGCATTCAGCACGGTACCATCAGGATTACCTGCGCCTGGATGAACAACCAGATCGCGGGGTTTATTGATGACTAAAATATCGTTATCTTCATAAACGATGTTTAACGCGATATCCTGTGGCAGCCAACGCGCGTCTTCTTCAATCTGCGCATCGATTGCGATAGCTTCGCCGCCCAACACTTTTTCTTTTGGTTTGGTCACTTTCTTGCCATTAACTTGCACCCTGTCATCCAGGATCCAATCTTTTATGCGAGATCGTGAATAATCAGGGAACAATTCGGCCAAAGCCTGATCTAACCGTTGACCGAGTTGAGATTCGGCCACCGTTGCGGTGAGTTGTACTTGTTGTGCCATATGCAGCTTCTTGGTTAACGTTGGGTTTTCACGGCGATGCCGTTTAAAATAATGTGCTATTGTAGCTGGTCTTTGTCGGGAGCTTAACGGACAGTCTCCCAGAATAACACCTGAGGATAATCAAAACGTCATGACGCGTGTGAAATATCTGGTGGCAGCAGCCACGTTGAGCCTGGCGCTGGTCGGTTGCTCCGGTTCCAAAGAAACGGTTCCCGATAACCCGCCAAACGTACTTTATGCTACTGCCCAGCAAAAGCTGCAGGACGGTAACTTTAAGGGCGCGATTGCTCAATTAGAAGCGTTGGATAACCGCTATCCGTTTGGACCTTACTCACAACAAGTGCAGTTGGATCTGATCTACGCTTACTACAAGTCTGCTGACTTGCCTTTGGCTCAGGCCTCTATTGATCGCTTTATGCGCCTGAACCCGACCCATCCGAACATTGATTACGTCATGTATATGCGTGGTCTGACGGATATGGCGCTGGACGACAGTGCGTTGCAAGGTTTCTTCGGTATTGATCGTTCAGACCGTGATCCGCAACATGCACGTGCCGCTTTCCGTGACTTCAGCCAGCTGATTCATAGCTATCCGAACAGTCAGTATGCAACCGACGCCAATAAGCGTCTGGTATTCCTGAAAGATCGTCTGGCCAAATATGAGCTGTCGGTCGTGCAATACTACACTAAACGCGGTGCTTACGTCGCCGTCGTTAATCGTGTAGAGGAAATGCTGAAGAATTACCCGGATACCAAAGCGACGCGTGATGCGCTGCCACTGATGGAAAATGCCTATCGTGAACTGCAACTGAACAACGAAGCGGACAAGGTTGCTAAAATCATTGCAACCAACAACGCATCATAATTCAGAGTTAAGGTTCACTAAAACTTTGTCCGAAACAAACGGTAGCTTAGGCTGCCGTTTTTTTTACACTAAATAACTAAAGTGATGATTTTTAAAGCAGAGATGATTTTTTTAGGGGGAATTTGATGGAGCCGATCTTATCGATATTGCTTTATTCTGCCCAAAGTCACAAGTCCTATCCGGCCGTTAATTACCCTAAGTCACAGTTTTGTTCCACTTGACAAAAAGTGACAAAAAAACGTGATTTCCATCACGCATTTTGTCTCAAAGGCAGGTATGCTGAATCCATCCTAGACGGAAAGACAGAGAGGTAAATTACATGACAGTGAACATTACCAGCAAACAAATGGACATCACTACAGCGATTCGGGAACACGTCGAAGACCGTCTAAAAAAACTGGAAAAATGGCAAACTCAGTTAATTAACCCACATATTGTTCTTTCGAAAGAACCTCAGGGATTCGTCGCCGATGCGACAATAACCACCGCCAACGGGCCGCTGGTTGCCAGCGCAACGCATGATGACATGTACGCAGCCGTCAATGACTTGATTGCAAAGCTTGAACGTCAACTGAACAAAGCCCAGCATAAAGGCGAAGCACGTCGCGCAGAAACCTGCGTCAAAGAGATGAACCTGGAACCTGTTGAAGAAGAGGAAGAAGAGAAGTAATTTCCAGCTTTCAAACTCACGAACAGCGCGCTCCCCGGAGCGCGTTTTTTATGCCTGCGGGAAATTGTATTGACACAATGAAAACCCAGCGGTTACTTTAGAGCCAGACTTCATCAGAGAAATCACAACACATGAGCACTAAACTGTTTTTCTTCGCATTCTTTTTTACCTTCCCCTGACTGGGAGGCGTTTCGTCGCGAAAGAATGAATGCGAAGACGAACAACGAAGCCTCCTGAAAAGGGGGCTTTTTTTATGCTCATAGTTTGGCAAATTCGACAGAAAGAAAGCACATAAAAAAAGGGTGACATAATGACCGAGAATCCGTTGCTGGCTCTACGTGAACGCATCAGCGCGCTGGACCTAAAACTACTGGCGTTACTGGCGGAAAGGCGCAATCTGGCCGTAGAAGTTGCACAGTCTAAAATGCATTCTCATCGCCCTATCCGCGATAAAGAACGTGAAAAAGAGCTAATTAATGCCCTGATAGTAGAAGGTAAAAAGTTGGGGCTGGATGGTCACTACATCACTCGTGTTTACCAGCTTATTATCGAAGACTCCGTTCTGACTCAGCAGGCATTGTTGCAACAGCATCTGAATCAGACCAGCTCTGACTCCGCACGCATCGCATTTCTGGGGCCAAAAGGGTCTTACTCCCATCTTGCAGCCAGACAGTACGCTGCACGCCATTTCGAACAATTCATCGAATGCGGCTGCCAGAAATTCCAGGATATCTTCACTCAGGTCGAAATCGGCCAGGCTGACTACGCCGTTTTACCGATAGAAAACACCAGCTCTGGCGGCATCAATGATGTCTATGACCTGCTGCAACACACCAGCCT
>BHES01000154.1 GCA_003864575.1 Enterobacterales bacterium | reverse complement strand
GTATCATACCGACAGACGCCGGGGTGGCCAGCATTCCCTGGCCCATCAGGCTGAGCATCGGCTGGCTGTAGTAAATAGATGCCACGCTCAGGCCTGCGCCCGCCGCCAGCGTAAAGACTATTTTGCCTGACAGCGCGGATTCTTTTTCTGCCGCAGAGGCAGTAATAAGTTCTGACATGATGTGATTCCTGGTGGATGAGATGACCTGAGCGCTATTTTTCATCCGAACGGTTATGAGTGGTAGCCAGCCGGAAGGTAAAACTGTATACGTATGGCGTATGAGTATATTGAATACCAGCGGGATTGACCGCATAGACCTGATGCAAACGTTAGTGCGCATCGTTGAGAGCGGCAGCCTGTCCGCCGCTGCCGCACAGCTCAATACCAGCCAGCCGACCATCAGCCGCCGGTTGCAATCGCTCGAACGTATGTTGGGGGCGAAACTGATCCTGCGCACGACCCACGCAATGAAACTCACCGATGACGGCGAACGCTGTTACCAGCAGGCAAAATTATTGCTTGAACGGTGGGCGGCACTGGAAGATGAACTGCGCGGAGCCGGAGATGAACCGGTAGGCACGTTACGCGTACGGGCACCGCACGCCTTCGGGCAGGATCAGATGATAGAACCGCTAACCCGTTATTTACAACGTTACCCCAGAGTGACCATTGACTGGATGCTCAACGACCGCACGCCGGACTTCATGTCTGAGGATATCGACTGCGCGATTCAAGTCGGTAAGGTTGATGACCCGTCGATGATCGCACTTCTGCTGGCTGAGGTGCCGCGCATTATGGTGGCTACGCCTGAGTTGCTGAGACAGACTCCGATGAATCAGGTCAGCGAACTGGCGCAGCTTCCCTGGGTGTCGTTCAGTACTTTTTATCGCAACGAGGTGACGCTGCGTCACGACAGCGACGGAAAAACGGAAAGTTGCCTGATCACCCCCCGCATGGCAACCGACAGCCTGTATGCCGTGCGTAAGGCGGCGCTACTGGGGCTGGGAGCCGCCGTCGTCTCCGCCTGGGTTGTCAGGGAAGACATTGCTGAAGGACGGTTACAGCAGATTTTACCCGGCTGGAATGCCTTACCACTGCCGGTCTATCTGGTTTATCCCTATTCAACCTATTATCCGGCCCGGTTGAGGAAATTCTTCGAGATGATGCGCAGTGTGATGCCTGCACTGGCTGAAATGCAGCTGCCAACCCAGGGTTCCGCAGGTTCGCGTTAAACGCTAAACTGGCGCACAGAAAACGAATAAAACAGTGAGGAATGTCGTGGAAGTCATTAAGGGTAAAGAACTTCAGGTGTCTGATGCGGTATACGCTTACCAGTTCGACGGCAAGGGTGGCGTGAGTGACATTAATACCCAGTGTGTCGCCAGTGATGACAAGCCGTGCTGGCTACATCTGGACTACACATTGCCGGCCAGCGAGCAGTGGATTAACTCCACGCCCGTCCTGCCAGATACCGTCCGTGAAGCCCTGGCGGGGGAAAGTGTGCGCCCGAAAGTCCTGCGAATGGGTGAGGGGACGCTGATCACCCTGCGCAGTATTAATCTCAATGCCGATTCTCGCCCTGACCAGTTGGTGACTATCCGTGTTTACCTCACCGATAAGATGATCGTCTCCACGCGTCACCGTAAAGTCTTTTCGATGGATGAAATTATCTCTGACATGCAGCACGGTACTGGACCAACCGATACCGGCAGCTGGCTGGTGGAGATTTGCGATGCGCTGACCGATCACACCAGTGATTTTATCGAAGATATGCATGACAAAATCATTGATATCGAAGACGACCTGATGGACCAGCAGGTGCCAGAACGCGGGCAGATGGCACTGTTGCGTAAACAACTGATCGTGCTGCGCCGTTATATGTCACCGCAGCGTGACGTGTTTTCGCGTCTTGCCAGCGAACGCCTGCCGTGGATGAACGATGATGAGCGCCGCCGCATGCAGGAAATTGCCGACCGACTGGGCCGCGGGCTGGACGACCTCGACGCCAACATCGCCCGCACCGGTGTGCTGGCCGATGAGATAGGTTCGCTGATGGCTGATGCGCTCAACCGCCGGACCTACACCATGTCGATGTTGGCGATGCTGTTTTTGCCGACCACCTTCCTGACCGGACTGTTTGGGGTCAACCTCGGGGGAATTCCGGGCAATACCTCGCCTTATGGTTTCACCATTTTTTGCCTGTCGCTGTTGGCATTGGTCGGTGGGGTGGCCTGGTGGCTGAAGAAGAGTAAGTGGTTGTAGCGGTGGAAACCGGCGAAAAAAAGCAAAAAAAAAGCCGGTCAGAAGACCGGCGTCGTTCGAATTAAATATCTAGCGGATTAATTCTAAAAAATTGGAAATAAGACAATATGGAGCACAACGCCCATCGCTTGACGTTGCATTCACCTGCGGAATAGATACTGGACCTGTTGCGCGCTGGATATGTTGATTTCGCGCAATCTTTTTGGGATTTAGTCACCAGCCGGTGCTTTGCTGAACACTTCCGTGAAGCACATAGGGGCTGTTTTATCAGGCAGGGAGATTTTATGTCGTCGTTAGAAAGCATTCATCAGGCTTATGAGGATGTGACGAAAAAAACGCTGATGCTGTGGGAGAAGTCCGCCGGACGTGGCGTTGTGCGTAATGAGCCGTTTTATCACCCAACGAAACTGGCGATTTCCAGCGGTAACCGACCCGCTCTGAGCCCAGAACTGTTGTCACTGCTTAGCGCAATGAAAGAGAGTACGCAAGGAGACCCGCTGGCCGATCCCAATCCGGCCGCTGGCGTGCATTTTAGTTTTTTTCCGGTGACCAACGCGCTGTATGACCGCGTGGATCAGGCGCACGATCGCGACGAGGTGGCCGCTATTTTTACCCGCTACTGCGCAGGGCATGTGATGCACATCAGTCAACTGCGGCTGGTCGCGTTACCCAATCAGATTCTGCTGGCGGGGTTGCCTGATGCGCAGAGTCTGAAGGTTCGGCAGCAGTTTGCCGGGGCGCTGTTGGCTTCAAATTGGGCCGGTAAGGTCTGGGCGCGCTATCCTCAGAGTGATATCCCCCAGCTGTTCTGGCACAGCACGTTGCTGCGTTACAACGCCAGCGTGATATCACCCGAACTGCACGCCCTTTTTTTGCGTTTTCAGAATCAGGACTTCGGCGAGGTTTCGCTGCCGGTCAGGCTGGTCATGTGCAACTACAACTGGCAGCAGGTCGAGTTTCTGGCCTGAAAACGGCATAAAAAAAGCCCGTCTCATGATGAAACGGGCGAATTTTTAAGTCCTGCTTTTTTTATTGCTTTGAATTATTTAATTTCTAATACGTTGAGACGCTCAATCGTTGCGGCGTTTTCTTCGTCTTCCGGCTGCCACCCAACAGGCTGCATCGGGATATCTTCACGGTCAAACGCCAGGTCACCACCGTCTACCACTTCGCCGCCGTGCTGAATGCCTTTGAAATCAAACAGACTGGCGTCGTTAAGGTGCGATGGCACCACATTCTGCATTGCAGTGAACATGGTTTCGATTCGACCCGGGTATTTTTTGTCCCAGTCATTGAGCATGTCGCCAATCACCTGACGCTGCAGGTTAGGCTGTGAACCACACAGGTTACACGGAATGATCGGGTATTCACGCGCAATCGCAAAACGCTCAATGTCTTTCTCGCGGCAGTAAGCCAGCGGGCGGATCACAATATGCTTGCCGTCGTCACTCATCAGTTTCGGTGGCATCCCTTTTAGTTTGCCGCCGTAGAACATGTTGAGGAACAGGGTTTGCAAAATATCATCGCGGTGATGGCCAAGCGCGATTTTGGTACAACCCAGTTCGCTCGCCGTGCGGTACAAAATACCACGACGCAGGCGTGAACAGAGTGAACAGGTGGTTTTGCCTTCCGGGATCTTATCTTTCACGATAGCGTAAGTATCTTCGGTGACAATCTTATACTCCACACCCAACTGCTCTAAATAGGCGGGCAGAATGTGTGCCGGGAAACCCGGTTGTTTCTGGTCAAGATTGACGGCAATCAGTTCGAAGTTCACCGGTGCGCTCTGTTGCAGGTTACGCAAAATTTCCAGCATGGTGTAACTGTCTTTGCCGCCGGACAGGCAGACCATAATCCGGTCGCCTTCTTCAATCATACCGAAATCTGCAATGGCTTTACCCACGTCACGACGCAGGCGTTTTTGCAATTTATCGAGGTTATGTTTCTGTTTTTGAATTGGAGTTGTCACAAAGATCTCTTTCGTATTGGGAACTGCGGCGCGGACCGCCTGACTCTATGCGCAGTAGGGTACGGATTTTGCTCCCTTCTGTCAGGTGGATTTTGTGAAATTTCACCAATCTTGACTCAGCCCGCGCGCGCGCAGTCTCAAATATGCTACTTTTTGCGTTCAAAATAACCCCCTAACCATTGAAGGTTGCCATGCGTCAGAGAACCATTGTTTGTCCGTTGATTGAACATGAAGGAACATATCTGCTGTGTAAAATGTCGTCAAAGCAGGGTGTTTTCCCCGGCCAGTGGGCATTGTCGGGCGGTGGGATGGAGCCGGGTGAAACCATTGAACAGGCGTTGTTGCGGGAAGTGCGCGAAGAGTTGGGAGAGGCGCTGGAACTGACGCATATAACGCCGTGGACGTTCCGGGACGATATCCGCGTGAAAACCTATCCGGACGGTACGAAAGAAGAGATCTACATGATCTATCTGATTTTCACCTGTCTGGCGAAAAATAGGGCGATCACACTCAACGACGAGTTTGAAAGCTACGCATGGGTGCGCAAAGAAGATTTATTACAGTACGATTTAAACGAAGCCACACGCATTACGCTAAAACAGCGTGGGTTGCTTTAAGTCAGAGTCATTAAGTCAGAACAATGGGTTAAATGCAGAGTTGATTGCACTCATTAACACGGCGTAACTGATCATCGTTAGAGGGTTAATCGCCATTACCGTTACTCTCTTTCATGTCGAAAAGGCCATTATCACCAACAGGACAATAGATGAGAATCTCCGGTGCAACCCTAGGCTACAGTGCAATCTTCGGGCTGTTTTTCAGTGCTTCACTGCTGGCGGCGGAACCGGCGTTTCTGAATACCGCCCAACTGGCGGTGATTAAACAGCAACTGACCGACAAACAGGCTGCACCGCAAACCACCGCGGCCTATCAACAGTTGCTGAAAGCCGCTGACAATGCGCTCGGTAAACCCAATCTCAGCGTGACGAATAAAGGGATGACGCCGCCCAGCGGCTCGAAGCACGACTATTTGAGCCTGAGCGCCTACTGGTGGGCGGATGACAGCAAACCCGATGGCCTGCCGTGGATCCGCAAAGACGGCAACGTGAATCCGGCCAGTAAGAACAGTCAAAGCGATGGCGTGCGTCTGGCTGATTTTACCGCCAGGGTGCAAAACCTGACGCTGGCCTGGTATTTCTCCGGTGAGCAGAAATATGCCGACAAAGCCGCGAGCCTGATGCGTACCTGGTTTATTGACCCGGATACCCGGATGAACCCGAACCTCAATTTTGCGCAGGGCGTGCCGGGAATTGCGGCGGGGCGTAACACCGGCGTGCTCGACGGGCGCTACTTCTCAACCCGCATTGTGGATTCAGTGGTGTTGTTGCACGGCAACCCGGCGTGGAAAACCGCAGATGAACAGGCAATGCGTGAATGGATGACCGAATATCTCACGTGGTTACAGAGCAGTAAGATTGCCCAAAAGGAGAGCTGTACTGAGAACAATCACGGTAACTGGTATGTGACGCAGGTGGCGGGGATTGCCTGGTATCTCGATCAGCCGCAGGTGATTAAACAGATGGCGACGCTGATGAAAAGTAAGCTCGACGTCCAGTTGATGCCCGATGGCACCCAGCCTGCCGAGTTAGCGCGTACCCGTTCTTTCCATTACAGTTATTTCAATCTGCAAGCGATCAGTTTGATGGCGATACTGGCGCAGAAAAACGGTATCGATCTGTGGAATTACCAGACGCCGCAGGGGGGCGGTGTGATTAAATCGCTGGATTTTATGGCGAAATACACCGACGACAGCCAGCCGTGGCCGTACAAAACGCTTGATCGCATCAACGTAAGGCCGGTGCCGCTACTCTCCTGGGCGGATAACGCCACCGGCAGTTCCCGCTACCAGCAGCAGATCCGTAGCGCGACGTTCAGCCTGCCGCCAGATTCTACACGTGGGGCAGTGATGGAGGCGGAGAGCGAAACCTGGTTACTTTCGCTGCCGTCATGGGCCAAAGGCTACGTTGCGCCACAACCGGCGCTGAAAAGTAAAGGTTAAAAGGGCTGGCGACCTAAACGCATTATTGGATTGTTAAAGGCAACGTCGTAGGCTGCGGCACACGCTGGGTCTAAAAGCCCTGAGCAGGGTTATCGCACAATTTCCAAGCAGAACTCCAATTCTGGAACAAATGTCACTACCACTTACGTCTCAGTGCCATCCCCTCATATGTACTTGTCATCACTATTCCGTTCTAATGTTTTCATCAGGCCAAAATCCTCTTTCAGGGGCTGGGAAAAAGTAATGCCTCTCCTGAATAATTAACTCGGTGAATATATGAGGACACTACAAGTCAGAGATTTCTTTCTTTCAGAACAACACGCTTTCAGTATATTCAATATGAAACTTCAGATGATGGAAGATGTTCACCGGCATGAGTTTGATGAGTTAGTTATTGTTAAGGAAGGGGGCGGATTCCATATAATTAACGATCGGGTTGAATTTATCTATAAAGGCGATTTTTTTCTGGTCTCTGCGAATGACATTCATTGTTATAAATCGACAAGTCAATTGTCGGTGATCAACATATTGCTGCACACAGAAAAATCGTTCAATTTCATTCGCAATATTGACCAGTTAATTGATTCAATCAGAGGATGTTCGTTGTCGATAAAAAAACGACGTATGAGACTATACCCATAATTAATGAAGATACTTGATGTTGTGAACCATGAGGACCATGCTACTCGTCATGAAAATACATCTGACTTCGGAACAACGGATAGCCCTGAAAATGCTGCATAAGAACAACCGGGAT
>BHES01000153.1 GCA_003864575.1 Enterobacterales bacterium | reverse complement strand
TCATCGCTGCAGAACGATGTGGCAATTACTGAACAATGTCAGACAATTTATGAAAGCCGCTTCACCTTTCCCTGGCAACAAACATGGGTTAACAAAAGTGGAGCGGTATTAAGCGCAGTTATTTAGAGTAAATATTAACGGTATAAATATTTTGGAAGGACTTATGTCTCAGTACAGCATCGGCGAAGTCGCCCGCATTTGTGGTATCAACCCTGTCACCCTGCGGGCGTGGCAACGTCGCTACGGGCTGCTGAAACCCCAGCGTAGCGAAGGCGGCCACCGGCTGTTTGACGACAACGATCTCGATACCATTCGCACCATTCTGTCGTGGATCAACCGCGGAGTCCCGGTAGGACAGGTCAAAGCGCTGCTGGAAGGCAAAATCGCGCCGCTGCCGAGCGGCTGGTCGCAATCAGAACACCGCCTGCTGGACGCCTTACAAAACAGTAATATGCAGAAAGTTCGTCAGTTGCTCAGCGAACTGGGCCGCGATTATCCCTCCATTGCGCTGGTCAACAACGTTTTGCGTCCGCTGCGCACCCGCCTCAGTTCCGGTGGCCCTTCGCTCATGCTGCTGCGTAATCTGCTCGACGGCATCCTGATTGAACATGCGGTGATGTGTCTCAATGCGGCGCGTAAAAAACCCGGCGTGCGGGTGGTGATGCTCGGCTGGGGGGCCATGGACAGCACCGAACTCTGGCTTGAAGCGATTATTCGCAGCGAAGAAGGAGTACATATTGATCTGCTGCCCCAACCGCTCGATGAACCCCAGTTAGATAATGTCCGCGCACATCAGATTCTGCTCTGGTCTGAAGGCCGTCTGACGCGTGTACAGAAAAACAAACTGGCACAGTGGCACGCGCAGGGACTGCCGGTGCAGCTTCTCGGTAGCGCGGCGTTGCTGACAGACCCGGAACCCGGTACAGGAGACGATCATGACGTATAACCTTGCAGATACCGACACGTCGCAGGCGATCCTCGAACGGCTGGAAGATTTTTATCGTCATCTGGATAACAGCCAGCTGCCTCAGCTTTCGCGCATTTATCATCCGAACATTGTGTTTATCGATCCAGTGGGTCAGCACAACGGCGTGGACGCACTGGAGGAGTATTTCCGTCAGTTGCTCAAAACCGTCAATTACTGCCGCTTTGATATTCAGCAGTCGCAGAGAAATGGCAACGAAGCGACGCTGGTGTGGCGCATGGACTACGCCCATCCGAAACTTAATAAGGGACAGAATCTGTCGCTCGATGGCATCAGCCATCTGCGGCTGGCCGACGATCTCATCCTCTACCAGCGTGATTACTACGACCTGGGTGCGATGCTCTATGAGCATGTCCCTCTGCTTGGAACCGCCGTCAGGGCACTGAAAGCGAGGCTGAAGTCATGAACCATGTTCTGATCACCGGCGCCAGCTCCGGCATCGGCAGGCAACTGGCGCTGGATTATGCCGCTGAAGGCTGGAAAGTTACCGCCTGCGGACGTGACCCAGCCAAACTTGAGGCATTGAATCTGGCGAATCCGGCTATCGACACTCTGAGTTTCGACATGACCGATCTGGCCCTGACCCGTCAGGCGCTGGCCTGGGTGCAAGCCAGTCTGGTGATTCTGTGCGCCGGAACGTGCGAATACCTTGATAGCGGCGTCGTGGATGCTGAAAAAGTGACGCGCGTACTCAATACCAATGTGTTGGGTCCGGTCAACTGCCTTGACGCCCTGCTGCCGGGTTTACCCACCGGTGCACGGGTCGTCTTAGTCGGCTCAACCGCCTCATTGGTACCTTTGCCACGGGCGGAAGCCTACGGCGCGTCAAAGGCAGCATTGGCCTATTTTGCCCGCTCCCTCTCGTTGGATCTTGCACCGCGCGGCATCCAGGTATCACTGGTGATGCCCGGTTTTGTCAAAACGCCGCTGACCGAACGCAACAATTTCCCGATGCCGATGATGATAAGCGTGGAACAGGCATCGCAATGTATTCGTAAAGGACTGGCGCGCGGAGCCGCCGAAATTGCCTTCCCACTGCGGTTTGTCTGGCTGTTGAAAACCGTCGCCCTGTTGCCTTTTGCCTGGCAAAAACGTCTGGCCCAACGGCTGGTGAGGTAACCGACTGATGAAAATCGCCATTATCGGCAGCGGGATTTCCGGCCTGAGCTGCGCCTGGATGTTGCACCGCCAGTCGCCCGACTGCGCCATTAGCGTGTTTGAAGCGAACCCTACCCTCGGCGGCCATACCGCCACCGTGGATGTCTCGCTTGATGGCCGTGACTATGCGATCGATACCGGGTTTATCGTTTATAACTCGCGTACTTACCCGCATTTTATCGCCCTGCTTAACGAACTGGGTTTGCAGGGCCAGCCGACAGAGATGAGTTTTTCGGTGCGTAATCCGCTGACCGGGCTTGAGTACAACGGACACACGCTGAATACGCTTTTCGCCCAGCGCCGCAACTTTTTCCGCCCAAAATTCTGGCGTTTCCTGCGCGAAATTCTGCGTTTTAATACCCTGTGCAAACAGCGCCTGAACAACCCGAACAATAATGAAGTGACCCTGGGTGAGCTGCTGGACCAAAATCAGTTCTCCGAATTTTTCGCCCTGCACTATGTACTGCCGATGGGAGCCGCCATCTGGTCCTCATCGCTCGATGACATGGCGAGTTTCCCACTCACGCTGTTTTTGCGTTTCTTCGAAAACCATGGCCTGCTCGACGTCGCCAACCGCCCGCAGTGGATGGTGGTACCCGGTGGCTCGCGGGAGTACATCCGCCGAATGCAGCAAAAACTCCCGGCCCATGTTGAATTACTGACCTCAATGCCGGTACACAACGTGCTGCGCCATGAAGAGGGCGTGACGTTGCAAACACCCCGCGGCACAGAATATTTTGATCAGGTGATTTTCGCCTGCCACGCCGATCAGGCGCTGGCGTTGCTTGGTACGGACGCAACCGGGGACGAAAAAGACATTCTCGGCGCTCTGCCCTATCAATCCAACGACGTGATCCTGCATACCGACACGCGACACCTGCCGCGCCAGAAACGTGCCTGGGCCAGTTGGAACTACCTGCTGCCGGTACAAGATCCGGCGCTTCGCCAGCGTCAGGCCAGCGTGACCTACAATATGAACATATTGCAGGGGCTGGATTCCGCCCATACGTTTTGCGTATCGCTGAACCCGACCACACCGGTGGATGAGAGCAAAATCCTGTTTCGCACGCGCTATAGGCATCCGGTCCTTAATCTCTCCAGCTATTGCGCCCAGCAACAACGCGGCTGGATCAACGGCCATCACCGCAGCTGGTTCTGCGGGGCGTACTGGTATAACGGTTTTCATGAGGATGGCGTTAATAGCACCCGCGACGTCGTGAAAGAATTGCTGAAAAATACCGCTCATCAGCGCCAGCCAGCGGTCGAACAGGTGACATCGTGAACAGCACTCTGTACGTCGGCGGTGTGCGTCATCGCCGGTTCACCCCGGTTGAGCACCATTTCGACTACGCTATATTTATGCCGCTTATCGATCTCGACGAGCTGGAGATACTGCATCAGGTGGGCATTACGCTTGAGACATTTTCTTCGGCCACTTTCCGGCGCAGTGACTATCTCGGCGGGGGTGACATCAAAACCAAAGCACAGGATCGCATCGCACAATTGACCGGTGACCGGCTGACGGGTCGGGTGATGCTGCTGTGCCAGCTGCGTTATTTCGGGCTCTATTTTAATCCGGTGAATTTTTACTATCTTTATGACAGCGAAGGCGTGCTGCGCTGGATGCTGACCGAGGTGCGCAATACCCCCTGGAACGAGCGTCATACTTACGCCGTGTTACCGGACGGCAGCCTGCCCGTCGCCAAAGCGTTTCACGTTTCACCCTTTAATCCGATGGACATGGTGTATCACTGGCAGCTGACGCCACCGGGAAAGCAGCTGCGCGTCCATATCGAGAACCACCGTAAAACGCGGGAATTTGATGCCACGCTGACGCTCACCGCCCGGCCTCTGACCCGCCAGACCCTGCGCCAACAGCTCTGGCGTCTGCCGTTGATGACCGGTAAAACCGCCGTCACCATTTATTGGCAGGCGATCAAACTTTGGCTCAAACGTGCGCCTATTTATTCTCATCCTCCTGCTGATAAGGACTGACAATGAGCAATCCAGACGTACAGCTTGCCCGCGATGGCGCAGATTCCCGCCGAAGTAAAACCGCCCGTAATGTGATTCTGGGGGTACTTAAACAACTGCGCGGGGCAGGTTTGATGATTTCCGAGCAGGGATGCGAGCCGCTGTTTTTTGGCGATGACAGCGCGCCGTTACAGGGAGTGATTGAGGTTCACCGGCGGAGAGCCTATCGCCGCGTTTTGCTCGGCGGCAGTATTGCGGCGGGCGAGAGCTTTATCGACGGCGACTGGACGACACCCAACCTCACCGCCGTGTTGCAACTGCTGGCAGAAAACCTCGGGCTGGTCGATAAAATCGAAGCCCGTCTGAGCTGGCTGAGTGCTCCGCTTAACGGCCTTATCCATCTGCTGCGCAGCAACAGCCGCAAGCAGGCACGTAAAAATATCTCGGCGCATTACGATCTTGGCAATGCGTTCTATCAGGGTTTCCTCGACAGCCAGATGCTCTACTCTTCGGCCTGGTATCAGGAACCGCAAATGACGCTGGAGCAGGCGCAGCAGGCCAAGATGCGCCGCCTGTGTGAACAGCTACAGCTGCGTGCCGCAGATCATCTGCTGGAAATCGGTACCGGCTGGGGTGCGATGGCAGAATTTGCTGCGCGCGAATATGGCTGTCAGGTCACGACCACCACCATCTCTCGCGAACAGTATGATTTTGCCGTCAGAAGAATTGAGCAGGCCGGGCTCAGCGACCAGGTAACGGTGCTGTTTGAAGACTACCGCGCCCTGCGCGGCCAGTACGACAAACTGGTGTCAATCGAGATGATCGAAGCGGTGGGTAAACGCTATCTGCCGACCTTTTTCAAGCGCTGTAATGCCCTGCTCAAACCGCACGGCCGCATGGCGATTCAGGCTATCACCATCGCCGATCAGCGTTACAAATATTACAGCCGCAACGTGGATTTCATTCAGCGCTACGTATTCCCCGGCGGCTTTTTGCCATCGATCACCGCCATGAGCGAGGCGATGACCCGTCACACCGGTTTGGTGGTGCGCGACCTGTTTGATATCGGCGCCGACTACGCCCGCACGCTGCACGAATGGCGTGAACGCGTCGTCAGTTACTGGAGCCAGCAGGTGGCCCCAGACAGCGATGATCGCTTTAAACGACTGTGGTTATTTTATCTGTGCTACTGCGAGGCGGGATTCCGGGCACGTACCATCAGCACCGTACAGCTGACCGCAGAACGGCGCGGGTGAACATCCTGCGCTTTTACAAATCGAATGATCCTTCCCCGCACACTATCCTGATTGACGCCGCAGGCTGACGGGCAGCACAACGTCAAATTAACGCACATCAGACCGGAGGTTTTATGGCTGTTTCAGGCTCTTCCCTGCACAAAAGTTTACTCGGCCTGTGTGCGGCCTGCGTGCTGTTCCTCGCCGGTTGCAGCGCCGATATTGATGACTATCAGCAGGCTCAGCCGAAGCTGGATATCTTCAGTTATTTTCAGGGCGACAGTGTGGCTTACGGCATGGTGCAGGATTATACCCATAAACAGACCCGGCGTTTTTCAGTGAAAATACGCGGTGATGTCGTAGGCCCGACGCTGACGTTGCACGAAGATTTCATTTACGACGACGGCGAAAAACAGACCCGCGTATGGCATATCCGCAAACTGACGGACGGCAGTTTCAGCGGCACCGCTGGCGATATCATCGGCACCGCCACCGGCCATCAGGCGGGTAATGCGTTTAACTGGAAGTACGACATGGATGTCACCGCCAGCGGCAGTACTCACCGCCTGACCTTCGACGACTGGATCTTCCAACAAGATGACAAGCACCTGTTCAACGTCACCTCTCTGAAGAAATTCGGCGTGGAAGTGGCCAAAGTAACGCTGTTTTTTGAGAAAAAGTAGCAAGAAGACGCCAGTAGAACGAGTGACCCCACTGGCGCTTTTAAATTGAAATTCATTACCCTGGGTTGTCACCAAAACCCTATCGATCAGTCTTAACCTCTTGCAAAACCGCCGGTTTTCTTCCAAAAACAAACTTGCCTAAGGTCACCAACAGGACGGCGCAGAGGATCACCGCCAGCGCCGTCCATTCGACTGGCGATAACGACTCACCGGCGAAACTGATACCGAGCAGCACTGCCACCACCGGATTGACGTAAGCGTAACTGGTGGCAATGGCCGGACGGACGGTTTTCAGCAAAAACATATACGCGCTAATGGCAATCATCGAGCCAAACACCATCAGGTAGCCCAGCGCCAGAAAGCCACTTAACGGCGGCATCGCGGTCAGTTTTTCGCCGCTGAGGCTACTGACAACCAACAAGACCACACCCGCGACAATCATCTCGGCGGCACCGGCCATCAGCCCCACTGGTAGCGTCAGACGTGAACTCCACACCGAGCCAAATGCCCAGCTCAGGGAGGCCAGCAGAATGAGCATCGCACCCCACGGATTTCCCCCCAGATTGCTGCCGGTATTGAGCAGCACAATCCCAAACAGGCCGATAGCAACCCCGGTCCATTCCAGACGGCTGTTTGGCATTCCCCAGAAGCGACTGAAGCACAGAGTAAACAACGGCACCGTCGCCACCATCACGGCGGCAATACCCGATGGCACCTGCATATGTTCAGCCACCGTCACCAGTCCGTTGCCGACGGCTAACAGCAAAATACCGATGGCACCGGCGGCCAGCCACTGTTTTCTCGACGGCATTTTATGGCCCCGCAGCAGCAAAAACGCGAACATCACGCAACCCGCGACAAAGAAACGCAGCCCCGCCATCATCAGCGGCGGCCAGCTCTCGACGCCAATGCGAATAACAAAATATACACAGTTAACTTGAAGATGCATTTTCCAGCATCTGAAAGTTGTCATTAATTCGACATGATAATGCCCCAGCAAGACCCGGTAATATTTCACTAAAAAATCGTCGTATTTCCTCTCGAAACT
>BHES01000152.1 GCA_003864575.1 Enterobacterales bacterium | reverse complement strand
GCCTTGTTGTAGGCTGTCCAGTTGGTGATTTTGAACTTTTGTTTTGCCACGAGAGACCACGATGCCATCAGGAAGATAGAGTTTTGATTTTGATCACAGACAAAAGTTCGATTTATTCAACAAAGCCCATGAAGGGATGGAATATCCCTCTGCGCACGGAGAGGGAATAATCATGCTGAATAATTAAGACTTCGCGGCCAGCACCACCAGTTTCTGGTTCACAAACTCTTTGATGCCTAAATCGGATAGCTCGCGGCCAAAGCCTGAACGTTTCACACCACCAAACGGCAGCTCAGGCGCGGTGTCGGTCGGAGAGTTAACGTACAACATCCCAGTTTCGATTTGGGTTGCCAGCTTGCGGGCACGGTTCATGTCTTTCGTGAACAGCGCGCCGCCCAGACCGTAATTTGAGTCATTGGCCAGCTTCACCAGTTCCTCATCATTTTTCACCACATAAACCTGCGCGACCGGCCCGAAGAACTCTTCGAAATAGGCCGGATTATCACGGGTAATGTGGGTCAAAATGGTTGCCTCATAGAAGTTACCCGGATTGCCCGACACCGCTTTCCCTCCAACATGTACTTTCGCGCCATTTTTTACTGCCTGCTCAACCTGTTTGGTTAGCGTTTTCAATGCATCCGCGGACGACAGTGGGCCAAGGGTAGTGCTGGTATCGAGTGGATCACCTATTTTCAGCGCTTTGAAATGTTCGGTGAATTTCTTCAGAAACTCATCAGCCACTTTTTCATGAATGATGAAGCGCTTGGCGGCCGTACAGACCTGACCGGCATTGGATACACGGGCCTGCGCCCCGGCTTTGGCGGCGTGGTCGATATCGGCATCTTCCAATACGGCAAAAATGTCATTCCCCCCCCAGTTCCAGCGTTGATTTTTTCAGTTTACTGGCGGCTTTGGCGGCCACGATAGCGCCGGCTTTTTCCGAACCGGTCAGCGCAACGCCCTGTACGCGGTCATCTTCAATAATATTCGCCACCTGATCTTGCGAGATAAACAGGTTGGTATAAGCCCCTTTCGGACCACCGGCTTCGGCCACCAGTTTCTCAAAGGTTTCTGCGCAGTGCGGAACGATACTGGCGTGTTTGACGATAACGCTGTTACCGGCGGCGAGGTTGGGAGCCAGAACGCGCATCAACTGATAGAAGGGGAAGTTCCACGGCTCCACGGCCATGATCACACCAATTGGGCTGTGCTCGACCCAGGCTTCACCGAGGCTGGATTTGTACGGCACCGGTTTTAGAAACGCTTCGGCATGTTCGGCATAATATTGGGCAATTTCCGCACACAGCTTCACTTCACCGCGGCTTTGCTCAATCAGTTTACCCATTTCGACACTGACGATTTTCGCCAGCTCTTCTACGCGGGATGACATCAGGTCAGACAGTTTATGCAGCACTTTCAGGCGCTGCTGCATGTCTCCCTGACCCCAGTCAGACTTATAAAGGGCATGTGCCGCATCCAGCGCCTGTTCAACCTGCTGGTCATTATGTGTTTGATATTCTTTGATAAGCTTGTTGTTGAAAGGATTGATTGTTTGATAAGGCATGAAGTGCTCCTTGTTTTGGACTGATTTTCGAAACTTCTTAAAGCATAGTCGAAGAAATGAGACGTCCGTCGCAGAGTCATCTTTCGCAACACTCCCTTTTGGCCTTTTTTCGCCGGATCGCCTCAGCCCTTGCTATGCCTGCGCTGTAGCGCTGAGTTCGGATAAATCGGCTTTACTCAACTTTTCACGTTCAGGCTTGCCACGTACTTTTCGTTGCGGGTGGCTGTTTTTTATCAATCATATAAATCGTCAGGTATTCAGGGAACAGTGATTGATTAAAACACCGCTCACTTTTATGCTGGATTTCCCCGGTAAGTCGCACAAACAGAGAGACGTATGAAGATTGCCGATATTCCTTTTTGCACCACCGACTGGAGCCAGATAGAGCCAACGGAACATGCCGGTGAGACCGGCGTGGCGCTATGGCGTACTCAGCATTTTGGCGAGATCCGCGTGCGTATTGTCGAGTATTCGGCGGGATATCTGGCTGATCACTGGTGCAGTAAAGGTCACGTATTATTCTGTTTGGAAGGCGAGTTACAGACCCGGCTGGATGATGGGCGAACTTTCACCCTGACACCGGGCATGAGTTATCAGGTGGCCGATGGTGCCGAAGCGCATCAGTCTTCCACGGTTAAAGGCGTGAAACTTTTTGTTGTGGACTGAATTTTCGTTGTTAACGGGAAATGGGTTGTACAACGGTACCGGTTATTGATTTCAAGGAGTTGTGGGTGAGTAAATTACGCGTAGGCATTATTTTTGGCGGTAAGTCGGCAGAGCATGAAGTTTCACTGCAATCGGCAAAGAACATTGTCGATGCCATTGATAAAAATCGCTTTGATATAACGTTGCTCGGCATTGATAAAAAGGGTGAGTGGCATATTAATGATGCCAGCAACTATTTAGTCAACGCGGAAAATCCGTCGCTGATTGCCCTTAACCGTTCGAATAATCAGGTCGCGCTGATCCCCGGCCAGACTGAAAATCAGCTGATTGAAACCGGCAGTGCCAGTGCGCTTTCCCAGCTCGACGTTATTTTCCCGATTGTTCACGGTACGCTGGGTGAGGATGGCTCGTTGCAGGGGTTGCTGCGTATGGCGAACATGCCGTTTGTCGGATCCGGCGTTTTAGGGTCTGCGGTCAGCATGGATAAAGACGTGACCAAACGTCTGCTGCGCGATGCCGGACTGAACATTGCGCCCTTCGTCAGCGTGACGCGCACCAACCGTCATCTGCACACCTTTGAGAAAGTCTCACAGACCCTCGGCCTGCCGTTGTTTATCAAACCGGCCAATCAGGGATCTTCCGTCGGGGTCAGTAAGGTCACCCACGAAGCCGGATTTATTCAGGCGTTGGATCTGGCGTTTGATTTCGACCACAAAGTGCTGGTGGAATCCGCCATTGTCGGGCGCGAAATTGAGTGCGCGGTATTGGGCAATACTCATCCACAGGCCAGCGTCTGTGGGGAAGTTATCCTGCAGGACGAGTTCTACTCTTACGACACGAAGTACATCAACGAACAGGGCGCATCGGTTGCGGTCCCGGCAGATTTGCCGCAGGAAACCCATGACAGGATCCGCGCGATTGCTTTGCAGGCGTTTGAAGTGCTGGAGTGCCGTGGTATGGCGCGTGTCGATGTGTTTCTGACGGCGCAGGGTGACGTAGTCATTAACGAAATCAATACGTTGCCTGGCTTTACCAACATCAGTATGTATCCGAAATTATGGGCCGCCAGCGGTCTGGGCTACAGCGAACTGATCACTCAACTGCTCGAACTGGCGCTCGAACAGCATCAGCAGGATAGCCAGCTGAAAAGCTCTGCGCACTGACAGAGAGCTAACGTTACAAAGTAAGGCAGGGAGAAATCTCTGCCTTTTTTATTCAATAATTAACGTGACGCGTTTGCCTATGAGGGAAACCATGCCGATCAGGCTATCAAGGGTGAATTTCTCTGTTTTTTTATTAACGACATCAGAAATTCTGGGGCGCGAAACATGCAGTATTTGGGCGGCATCGGTCTGCCGCAGACTTTTGACCTCGATCCAATCGCTGATTTCAGCCATGAGTTGTTCTTTCAATGCTAGTGCCAGAGCGATATCTTTATCCGATTCAGCTAAAAGTACCGCAGCCTGCTCGGGAGGGAATCCCAAATCAATGAAAATATTGTCTTTCGCTTCCGTGACGTGGGTAGTATTAGAGGATTGTTTACTGGTCATTTTGTAATTCTCCTTTCCTGTAAAATTGCGTTGTAGCGGGATTTTATAATCGTGACATCCTGTTTTGACGTTGCTTGGCTTTTCTTCACAAAACAGTGTAATACGTAAATTTTCTCCTCGAATTTAGCCACGTAAATCACTCTGAAATTTTTATCATTTGACACCAAACGCAACTCCATAACCCCTATGCCCCAGTGGTTTACGGATTTAAAATCGATCGGATCAACCCCACGCTGAATCCTTCTCAACTGGTTACCCGCAAAAATCCTTGCTTCACTCGGGAAGTTTTTCAAATCCTTGAGGGCAGTGCTGCTCCATGCAATATTCTTGATCACTGTATACCTATCCTTATGTATAAAATTTTATACCAAACAATCTTAAGGTACGAGCATCTTTTAAACGATTACGCAGGAGAGGAAAGGGGGGCATGACGTTTTTGCGAGGAGTGTCGAAGGAAAGCCGTGCATAAATGACAGACACGAAAAAGGCGGCAAACGCCGCCTCTTCTGCATACTGCTGTACTCATTCAGATTCAGAACTTATTTGTACAGCTCAGCAGTACCGTACAGACGGTTGTCACCGGAAGCGGAGATGATGCGGTATGAGCTTGCACCGTTGGCTTCGGCTTTAGCGGCCAGTTTGTTTTCGAGGCTGCTCAGGTTAGAACCGGCCTGCGCGCTGACCACACCGATTGCTTGTGCATTGGCGGGTGCAGACTGAACTTGTGTTGCGGCCAGCGTAGAGAAAGAAGCGGTAGCCAGTGCGATTGCTGCAAATGTCATAGCGATGTTTTTCATGATAATTACCTTTTTATATTCTTTGTTTATCTGTGCATCAGCAGGTGATGAATTGGTCTTACGTTTTGTTTAACGTTCGATAATTAAATCTTAGACCTGGATCACATTCTATGCAATCTATTTATTTATTAATCGTTAACTAATTGTGCGGTACATGACGTCGGCGTGCTCGCGATTATTTGTACAGTTCAGCAGTACCGTGCAGATAGTTGTCACCAGAAGCACCGATAATGCGATATGACGTTGCACCAGCCTCGGTAGCTTTAGAATTCAGTTCACGTTGCAGGCTGGAGAGGTCATTTCCTGAGTTAGCACTGATAACACCGATTTTCTGTTGGTTAGCAGGCGCTGAATCAACCAACGTAGCTGCCATTGAAGAGAAAGAAATGGTAGCCAGTGCCAGTGCTGCGATTGTCATTTTTACGTTTTTCATGATGTCAGTTCCTGTTCGTTAATCTGGAGAAGTCTGTTTTGGATTCGGTCAACGTTATTAGTTAACGTTCGATAAGTTAATGTTAGCGACTGATCGATTCCTGTGCAAGATGTTTTTTTAGTAACCGTTAACTAATTGTGCTGTGAGGTTGATCACATTTATTACGTCATGTGTGATCAATTTGTTAAAAATTCTCACAATAAAAATTAATTAGTGTTCGATAAATAAATGATAGTGCGATTTTATGACGCTATCAAGAATTATTTAATGAGTGATAACTTAATGGTTGGCGTGAGGCGCTGGGGATGTTAAAAACGTAGAGGCTTTGTGCATAGAGGGAGCGAAAAAAGTAAGGCGACATCATGTCGCCTCGCTCTTTACCCTACAGGAGCAGGATTCAGGTCAATCCCCTTAATAATAAAAAGAAGGGTGATTGGCTGAACCGGCGGGTGCAGGTGGCATAGTCGGAGAAGTTGGGATGCGTTGCTGTGAGGATTTACCGTTTACAAAACGGCCCGGATGACAAAAGTTGCTGTCTCCGGTCACATTGACCATGGCGACTTCCTGACTCTGGGTTGGCATCATGATAACCTGCTGTGCGGCAACATTGGCAACCGGGACAGCGGTTAATGCCATAACTGCAAGAAGGGTTTTTAGATTACGCATGATGTGTTGTCCTGGGATTCTTAGCTGATAATAGCGTCTGACTTGCTGGTGGGAATGATTTACTTATCACTCGATAATTAAATGATAATCTCTGCTGGACTTGTGCGCAACTATTTTTAATAATGATCGTTAAATTATTTAAACAACCAGAACCACTAGGGTGATGGAAGGAGGGTGTATGAGCACTGAACAGACGGCTTTGGTCCGGAAAAGTCGCGGTCGCCCAAAACAGTTCGATCGTGGAACTGCTCTGAGCAAGGCCCTGAATTTATTCTGGCGTCATGGCTATGAGGCCACTTCATTAGCGGATTTGGTCGAAGCCACCGGTGCGAAAGCGCCCACCTTATATGCCGAATTTGGTAATAAAGAAGGGTTATTCCGCGCTGCCGTCGAACATTATCTGGCAACCTTTTACGAAAAGAGTTTCTGTCTGCTGAGCAGAACAGATTTGTCCGTCGAACAAGCTATCGAGCAGTATCTGCGCACCACGGCGGAGCTGTTTACGGACTGCGATACCCCAAGCGGCTGCTTTATGGTGAGCGCTTCTTCAGGGATGTCATCATCATCCCAGGACATCGCAGAAATGCTGCGTGGTCGTCATCTCTCGCAGGAACGCACGTTGCTGGAGTACTTCGACATGAAGAAACTCAGCAATGAAGTGCCGCAGACCACGGACAGCGCGCTGCTGGCCAAATATCTGGCCTGTACCATTCAGGGGATGTCCGTTCAGGCGCGCGATGGCGCCAGTGCCGAGCAGCTTCACCGCCTGATTGATTTGGTGATGGTTCTGTGGCCAGAACTGAACAAGGCCACCGCCGCGAAACCTCTCGCGCACTAGCCTTTTCAACCGAAATTTTATCACGTCAATCACGACGTAAAAATAACGCCAGGTGCTGATGACCAGCCCCTGGCGTTTTACTTTTTGTCGGGTCATGTTCCTTTATTTACCTCAACCTATGAGGGCATTACATATGAGGGTAGATGCCTGGCCCAATCGGCAAGCCCAGCAAATACCAGCCCACCAGCATCAGCAACCACACCGCGAAAAACACAATAGGGTATGGCAACACCAGCGAATAGTAGGTGCCAAGCCTGGCGTCTTTGTTATATCGCTGGAGGAATCCGAGGAACAGCGGGACAAACGGTGACATTGGCCCCAGCGGGATCACCGCTGAATCCGCGATACGAAACACAATCTGCGCGAACGCGGGATGGAAGCCCAGTAACATAAACATCGGCACAAATATCGGCGCGAGTATCGACCAGATGGCGGAACCGCTGGCGATAAACATGCACAAAAATGCCGACAGGAAAATCAGCCCGAGAAACGCCGGAATACCGGTCATACCGAGATTTTCCAGCACGTCGGTCAGCCCGATAGCCATGAATTTCCCCATGTTGCTCCAGTTAAAAAAGGCCACAAACTGAGACAGCGGGAACACCATGACGATAAAAC
>BHES01000151.1 GCA_003864575.1 Enterobacterales bacterium | reverse complement strand
GTATATTGACCACGCGGTTTGCTATTCCGCCGGGTGTATCAAACAGAATCCGCTCACGTTCCCGCTGGGTTCCGCTTCTACCAATACACAGTATGAGCTGGCCGACAAAACCCGCCAGTTCTGGCGCGACTGGCAGCAGGAAGAAGGAAGCCCCTGGGCCAAAATCCAGCGAAAGTTTCTCGACCGCTACGAAGACCGTTTTGGCCCGTCGGTGAAATATTACGGTATCGATCAGGGCAACTGGCCGCCGATGGCCATTTCCCAGCATGAAGATGACGAGAATTATTACTTTTTCACCCTGGGCATGAGCATCCGCCCGATGCCGCAAATTGACATTATTTTCAACGACGAAGCCCGCGATCATCGTCGCATTGAGCTGGCATTCGCCGTCGGCAAAGAGTACGTGAACGAAGAGAATGCGGTGCAGATGGCCAGTGCGCTCTCAGGTTATGCGCAACTGCCGTGGACCACGCTGAGCTGGCTGGGGGAAGGGCACACGTTGATTTCTCCGATGGCGCCGCTGGGTTATGAAGGCCACGTGGTCTCCTCTGCGCTCTGTTCACCGTCGAGCAAGGTGTCCCTGCCGGACAACTACGGTGATCCGGTAAACCTGTTCTGGATAAGCCCGATTTTCACCGCCGAACGCGAGCTGGCACTGTCGAGGCCAAACGGAGGATTTGATCTGGTGGCTGCGATGATAGAGCAGGGAGCAAGGCATATCTTTGCCCCAAGAGCGCCGGTGGCGAGTTGATGCGGTTTTGTTTTAAGTAATTGTTTTATAATTGATATTTATTTGTCCTGTTGTGCTATCGATGCTACTACTGAGATCGAATGCGCGAGTAAAGGTTGTAGGTGAAGATGACTTTGCCGCCAGAGAACAACGCTGGCGGAAAACACTCTTACCTACATCAAAGGACATAAAACATGACAACTTTATATACTCCCTTTATCGACGTCACCGTTAACGCGCTGTGGAGTGACTGGCAGAATTACCCGAACGGGCGACCAAATCCGCTTTATTCCCAACAGGCGACTAGCTGGGGTGTGGACGGTCTGGTGCTTGGCTTCCTGACCCTCTCGCCTTCAAACCAGGCCTGCTGGGCGGCCTCAGACGCGATGCCGCTGGCATGGGCTCTGCCGCTGGCGAACGACCTGAACGCGGCAAACCGTCAGGTGATTGTCTCCTTCGGCGGCGCATCTAACGCGGATATTTCTACTAAATTCACCGTTGACCAACTGGTGCAAACGTATACCAACGTTGTTCAGAGCTTTAAGGCAAAAGCACTGGATTTTGATCTGGAAAATGGTTAATACAACACCGTTAATATTTGTGCTGCGCTGGCTATTTTCCAAAAAGCCAACCCGACCATTCGCATCAGTTTTACGTTGCCGACGCTGCCCGCAGGTTTGGTGGCCGAGGGGCTGAGCATTGTACAGACCGCGAAAAATGCGGGTTTGAACTTCAGCGTTAACGGTATGGCGATGGATTATAACGACGGGGTGTCCAGTCAGGACATGGGTAAAGCGGCGACCAACGCGGCGAAAAGTATCAAAACTCAGTTGGCCACATTCTACCCCACACTAACGGACGCACAGCTTTACGCGAAAGTGGCGATAACGCCAATGATCGGCCTTAACGATGACACCACCGAAATGTTCAAACTCCCTGATGCCACCACGGTTGCGGAGTTTGCCAAACAAAATTCCATGGCGTTTATCGGTAGCTGGTCATTTAACCGTGATAACCCGTCAAGCTATACCTACGTTGATTTGCAAACCAGCAGCAACCCGGCGCAGAAGGCATCAGGTGATTATGCGAAAGCTTTTGTAGCGGGGAGTCGCTAACCTTCTTGGGTGGCGACCCAAACTCGCTAGCATCTTGGGTTGCCACTCAAACTCGCTTTTAAATTCAAGTTCAAGTTCAAGTTCAAGGTCGTGGGCGCCGGCCCACACCGGGTTAAGGGTGGTAAACGCCACCCTTAACAATCCTGCGTTTTTTCATGAGACACCGACAGCTCCGCCGCTGGCAAGGTACGTGTTTCAGCCACTTCCGTTCACGGCGCAAAATGTCACGGCTGCGCCGTCCCCGTATTTCGGGATTCGAGCCACAGGTCTCGAACCTCTCATCCGGTGCCATTTTTGACTGCGCCTTAGCGGCTATGTAAATCAAGAGATAAAATATAAGAAAGCATTGCGTTGGATTGGATTGGATTGGATTGATTTTGACTTTAGAAAAGCCCTGGCCGCATTCAAAACGACGTCGAACAAGAGGTGGAAAACCGCACGTTTGTTTGTGCGGGTTGTAACCCGAAGAGAGAGAACCGCAACGCGGCGGAGTTTGCGGCGATAACAGAAACATCTGGAACACGGCCATTGTGACCTGCGCAGCTGCTGTTTTTAAAAGAGCCGGAGATTTTTAAGAGGCGCGGCGATAGGCGCCTCTTAAAGCCAGTTTGGGTGGCAACCCAAGGTTTTGATTAAGCGTTTGGGTGGCAACCCAAGGTGTTGAATTTAAAAGCAGTTTGGGTGGCAACCCAAGGTCTTGACCTTAAGGCCAGTTTGGGTGGCAACCCAAAGTCTTGAATGTGAATCTCAAAAGCCAGTGTGGGCGGTGAGCCCACGACCTTAGCAATTTGATAGCAAAGCTATTCACAAATAAGCCATTTACCCACAGGCTGGGTACTGTTTTTATGATCCGTCGTTTTGTGCCCATAGGCAAAATTGGTCTATCCTTGATCACACGCGTTTTTTTGAGCAAATCATGATGTTGGTGGCAACTTATAAGAGGAAATAACATGGCTTCTATGACAGGGCGTATGCGTGGGATCGCGGCAGCAGTGGCGCTGACGATGGTTTCTGCGATGAGTATCTCTGCCCAGGCGGCGGACAATGTGCGTGTCGGATCGAAAATTGATACCGAAGGATCACTGCTCGGCAATCTGATCATTCAGGTGCTGGAAGCCAACGGCATCAAGACCACCAACAAACTGCAACTGGGTAACACCAAGGTGCTGCGCGGAGCGATCACCGCCGGTGAGATTGATATCTATCCTGAATATACCGGCAACGGTGCTTTCTTCTTCTCTGATGAAAAAGATCCCGTATGGAAAGATGCCAAAGCCGGATATGAGAAAGTGAAAAAGCTCGACTACGACCAGAACAAAATCGTCTGGCTGGATGCGTCACCGGCCAACAACACCTGGACCATCGCGGTGCGTCAGGATGTGGCAACGGCTAACCATCTGCAAACCCTCGATGATCTCGGCAAGTGGATCAACGGCGGTGGCGATTTCAAACTGGCGGCCTCGGCAGAATTTATCGAACGGCCAGATGCCTTACCGGCGTTTGAAAATGCCTACGGCTTTAAGCTGAAACAGAACCAGCTGCTGTCGCTGGCGGGCGGTGATACGGCGGTGACTATCAAAGCGGCGGCGGAAAAAACCTCCGGCGTAAATGCGGCGATGGCCTACGGCACCGACGGCCCGGTCGCGGCACTTGGCCTGCAAACGCTGGCTGATCCGAAAGGCGTGCAGCCCATTTACGCGCCTGCGCCGATCATTCGTGAATCCGTGCTGAAAGCGCATCCGAACATTCCTGCACTGCTGAAACCGGTGTTTGATTCGCTCGATGGCCCGACGCTGCAAAAACTCAACGCGAAAATTGCCGTTGGCGGCATGGATGCGAAGAAAGTGGCAGCGAAATATTTGCAGGAAAAAGGCTTCGTGAAAAAATAAGCGCTGCCATAACGGCAGGGCAATGGCTCAGGCCCGCAACGTTGGCTCCGGCTGGCGGCGCGGGCAGATGGAATAGCTTCAGGTGATTTTTTTGACCCAGGACTTCGTTAAAAACCGCGTGTTACTGACGCTGGTGATCCTCCTTATTGCTGCCGGTTCCGGCCTGGCTTTTCTCAGCCATGCGCCCAATCGACTGATGTCAGGGCAGGGCATTTCGCTGTTCAGCCTGCTCAACGGAACGGGCGCACTGTTACTGCTGCCGGTGCTGTTGTTGCTGCTGTTTTCATTTCTCACACCTTCGCGCCGCAATACGTTGTTGGTCATGCTGCTGGCTGAAGTGCTGCTGTTTGGTATGACGGCGCTGGCCGGGCATACCGCCGTGACGCTGAGCGGAGGTGACGAAGAGAGTCTGGCGCGGACGTCGTTTGGCGGCGGCTTTTGGGCCTGCGCGGCGCTCTCCTTGCTGATTGCCTCCGATGCCATCTCCCGCTTTACGCCAAATCATACCTGGCGCATTTTGCTGAATTTACAGGTGATTGTTCCCATTGCTTTGCTAATGGGCAGCGGCCAGCTCAGCGAACTCTCGCTGCTCAAGGAATACGACAACCGTTCTGACGTCTTTAACGACGCCCTGTGGCAGCATCTGGGCATTTTATTTGGAACGTTGGTGCCAGCGGTGTTGCTGGGCCTGCCGCTCGGTCTGGTTTGCCACCGATCGGTACGTTGGCAAACGCCGATTCTTTCAGTGCTCAACATCATTCAGACCGTGCCGTCGATTGCTCTGTTTGGCTTGTTACTGGCCCCGTTAGCGGGACTCGCGAAAGCCATGCCGTGGCTGGCTGAGCACGGTATCAGCGGTATCGGGCTGGCTCCGGCCATCATCGCGCTGGTGCTTTATTCGCTGCTGCCGCTGGTGCGCAGTGTGATTGCCGGGCTGAATTCGGTCTCCTCCGGCGTGATTGAATCGGCGCGCGGTATGGGGATGAACCGGATGCAGGTGTTTTATAAAGTGCAGATGCCCATTGCGCTGCCGGTGATCCTGACCGGTGTGCGTATCGTGGCGGTGCAAACCGTCGGTATGGCGGTGGTGGCGGCGTTGATTGGTGCGGGCGGTCTGGGCGCGATTATGTTCCAGGGGTTGCTTAGCAGCGCACTGGATCTGGTACTGCTGGGGGTGATCCCGGTGGTGCTGATGGCGGTGATTGTCGATGGCATCTTTAAATTTTTAGTCTCAATGTTGGAAACCTCACGCAGATGATTCATTTCAAGCAGGTCAGTAAACACTTTGCCGGAAAAGCAGTCGTCCGCGACCTGACGCTGGAGATGGCCAAAGGCGAATTTACGGTGCTGATTGGCACCTCCGGTTCGGGGAAATCCACCACGCTCAAGATGATTAACCGGCTGGTGGAGCATGATCAGGGGCAAATTACCTTTGCCGGTGAAGCGATAGAAAAATTCCGCGCGCAGGATCTGCGCCGCCGGATGGGCTATGCCATTCAGTCGATTGGCCTGTTCCCGCACTGGACGGTGGAAGAGAACATCGCCACGGTGCCGCAATTGCTTAAATGGCCGAAGGCGAAAATCCGCGACCGTGTGACGGAGTTGATGGAGTTGCTGCATCTGGACCCGCTACAGTTTCGCAAGCGCTATCCGCATCAGCTTTCTGGCGGCCAACAGCAGCGGGTGGGGGTGGCGCGCGCGCTGGCCTCGGACCCTGAGGTGCTGCTGATGGATGAGCCTTTTGGCGCACTCGATCCCGTCACACGCGCCACGTTACAACAGGAAGTGGCACGTATTCATCAGTTGACCAACCGCACCATTGTGCTGGTGACGCATGATATCGATGAGGCGCTGAGCCTGGCGGACCGTATTGTCTTGTTAAACGAAGGGCAGGTGGTTCAGCAAGGCACGCCGCTGGAGATGCTGACTCAACCCGCGACACCGTTTGTGCGCGATTTCTTTGGCCGCAGCGATATGGGCATCAAGCTGTTGTCGCTCGGACGGGTGGGTGAACGTACCCGGCGCGGTGAGCTGTTGGCCGGGCATCAGGAACCGGTGGCTGAGTCGATGACATTGCGTGAAGCGTTGTCGGTGTTTGTGGCGCGTCATACCGAGCAGTTGCCGGTGGTGGACGAAAACGGACAGCCCCTCGGCGTGCTGCACTTCGCCGATCTGGTGGCCCAAAGGAGTGACGCATGATGTTGCGCTGGCTGAAGGACCCGCTGCCCTGGGTGACGCTGCTTTTGGTCGCGCTGGTGTTTGGCATGACCTCACTCGGTAGCCTGTTTCACTGGATGTTTCCGGGGCTGGATCGCCCGGTCTATCAGCAGGAAAGTTTTGCCTCGCTGGTAATGGCGCATCTGATTCTGGTGGGCGTATCGAGCCTGATTGCGGTGATCGTCGGCGTGGCGGCAGGCGTTGGCGTGACGCGCCGTGCGGGAAAAGAGTTTCGCTCACTGGTGGAGACCATCGTGGCCATGGGGCAGACCTTTCCGCCGGTGGCGGTGCTGGCGGTAGCGGTACCGGTGATGGGGTTTAGCGAAAAACCGGCCATTATCGCACTGGTACTTTACGGATTACTGCCGATTTTACAGGGCACCATTGCCGGTATTGAATCCGTGCCTGCCTCGGCGCGTGAAATCGCGCAGGGCGTTGGCATGAGCCGCTGGCAAATTCTCACCAAAGTGGAAATGCCGCTCGCAGCTCCGGTGATCGTCGCGGGTATTCGCACTTCGGTCATCATCAATATTGGTACTGCGGCGATTGCTTCGACCGTAGGCACGCAGAGTCTTGGCTCACCGATTATCATCGGCCTGAGCGGGTTTAACACGGCGTATGTGTTGCAGGGCGCGGTGATTGTGGCGCTGCTGGCGATCATCGTTGATATGGCATTTGAGCGTTGGAGCCGTCATCTGCAAGGCTGGCAGGTCACACCGCCGCAGGAATAGCAGGAATCGCTGGGGAGTAAAAAGGAGGCCGGAAAAGAAAACGCGCCGTCAGGACGCGTTCTGGGTTGCCGGAGCCGGAGTGACGGCGGGCGCGGTGCTGGTATCTGGCGCTTTATCTTCCTGGATAACCACGGCATAACCCGCAACCATCACACCGCCGATAGCACCGATCGCCATCAGGCCAAACAGAGCGATAAAACATTTTTTGCCGAACGTATTCATCTGAGAACCTCTTCAATAATTGCGCGGAATTATAAGTCGTTTGGCCCTCCCTGCAACAGTCTATTCATGCGAAGTCCCCCGTCTGTTTATGTTTGCACTGCAAATGGACATATTAAGAAACTTTTTAGCAACATTTTGATGCAATAGCACAGATTCACTTGCCCGGTTGATAAGCAATAGCGTTAACTGTTTGCCTTCGAATTTATGCCTAAAAGTGCCTCGACTATGACCCGTTCCGCCGTCCGTTCTCTGCTGCCGTTAATCGGTGCGCTTTTCGCACTCTATTTCATCTGGGGTTCGACCTATACCAGTAATTAATGAAGATGCTTG
>BHES01000150.1 GCA_003864575.1 Enterobacterales bacterium | reverse complement strand
GGATATCCGTAGGCAGACGTTTCAATCGCGACAAAGGCGCTGTTTAAATCGATATTCAGTCTGGTGTTGGTATTAGCCTTTGCGGCGACATTACAGAAAAGCTGGCTCGGATAAATAAAATAGCCTTTGGTTTTAATCGCGTCGTCTTTGATATCATCAGTGATGATACTGTCATCCAATTCCGCATAATGGATACTGTCATCACCTGCTTCAATGTAGAGGGAAAAGTTTTCGCTGATAAAGCGGTAGAACAGCGCCCCAAGGACATACTGCTTGAAATCCCATCCATCGACCGAACCTCTGACATCATTGGCAATTTGCCAGATTTGACGATGTAACTCTGCGCGCTGTTGAATACTGGTCATTGATTATGTCTCTTCTGAATACGTCGTTTTTTTGTGATTTTACTGTTTACCCGTGTGCGCGGATATCTCTATCAATTAGGGCGCGGGGCTGATGCTTGCCTGATTCGTCAGTACAGGGACGATGCCTGTGTGATGGCATTGAGCTGTGGTGTGCTCATGATGCGCCAGGGTAAAAATGCGAGTCACTTTGTTGCATTTCAACTGGAAATATGCCGTGGGATAAGGATATTTACAGTGCCTGGAAGCGGCAGGGTGGTAATGCTGGCAGGCTGGCGGCGGTATTGGATAGTGATTAAAGGCCGTTACGGTCTATAAATCTCAGCACTTTAAACGCTGTGTGTTGGGATGCCCGAAAACCGGCCATGATTTTTTGCATGACCGCATCGCTAACATTATCGTGAGTCCGGTATTCACCAGAATCAACTTTATCGATAATCGTCGGGCAGCGCCACAGCACAGAACGGCTATATGCAAGGTAAGTAGGATGCCTGACAAAAGCGTGCTCACCGGCATTCAGAATGCAGGAATTATCATAAACCCCAACAACTGGCACGCTGGAAATATTCACAATTAAGACGACATCACAGCCATGCTCTGCGGAATACACAGGGTTTGAGCAGATAATATGCAAATGATCCACAGGGCCAGATGGTGCTAAGACGGTGCCTTTCCTATATGGCAAATACGGAGCATTCATCTCAGACCTGAGGTGAGTTGTTCCAGTTGGTTTTTTGCCATCAGCTCACGTGCCAACGCTTCTGCCTCCTCCTGAGTTTTTCCAAGCGCCCTGAAAATATCCTGAATACGTATCGGTATGGACGAACCGTGAGGATCTTGCCACTCAGGGCAGATACGATGAGTTTCATCGCACAGGTCAAACCGGTTTAGGTGGCCGTATTGCTCGTAAATTTCATCCATTGCTCGAATGTCAGCCCGACTTAACTCTGTGAGGTCGTATACATCCTCAAATCGCTGGCGGAGGACAACAGTATGATCAGCGCCGTCCCTTATCCACTCATCCCATTTATTGCCAACCTGACTGCCATCAGCAATCAGTGAATAAACATTTGAAAGCACCGGGCCATAGTTCATGGACACGTAGCGGTCGCCACTAATCGGCTCACCGTAAAGATCCAGTGATTTCCGGTCAGACAGATACAACAACTTCATGAGCTTGAGAAAGCTCATTTGCCCACCACGTTTATGTAGTAGGTAAGCTGCCATCTGTGCGGATTTTTCTACGTTGAACATATAAACCTCGAATCGTTGGATACTGCCGTTTCGCAACGGTATGAGTTCATTGTGGCATAAATCCCCGCTGGTTGTCATTCGAGCAACAATGCCATTGTGAGTGTTTTTGCGTCTCTGTGAGTCTCCCTGCGTCTACAAAAAGCATAGTGCGGAGTTATCTGCGTGGAGCGACGGCCTTCTTCCACTGATAAACAGGTGCTGCCATCCTTTGCCTGTGCCGCGCCTTCGCTGCCAGCGCGTTTCTAATGCTATTCCTCATATCGTAAAGCGTATGCCTGTCCATCGGCTCACTGCTCTGGCCAGCAATCTCTAACAAGGTAAGCTCTAACGTCTGTTGGTCTAGCATGGCGCGGCCTCAGCGGTTAATGTGACCGTATTTTAACCGCTTTGCTATCCGAATGGTACGCACTGAAAACATGCCATTTCGCTGCGTACCTTCATGCGTACTGCGTACCTTCATGCGTACTGCGTACCACCTGAGCGTTGTTATTTCCGCACATCACGCGCCAGCTTTTCAGCGATTGTCAGCCTCACAAGTTCCGCACGATTACGCATTGCCGGGTGGGTAATCTCACCGTATCGCCTTGCGCCTATCAGGTCATCCACCTGCGCCACTATATCGGTCTCAACGGTCTCAACGGTCACAATCAGGCGCACTGTGGGAATGTTGTGAAAGTACCGGTTAACCTGTTTTTTCATGCTGGTGCTCATTCTGCTGGCCTCTGCCTCGCGCACGACCGCGTATTGGTGTTTTAATCATCAAAGTTTAGATGCCGGCGTTGTAGCGCACCATTGCCTTATATTCCTTCCGCTGCCTAGTTCTGGTGGCGTCGGGATCTGACGCATTGCGGATACATTCATTACGGCGGCGGGTGAGCCATTCCCTTTCTGTTTCCATTTGGCGCAGATCAAATACTTCAAGCCAGCGAGACGCAGCACGCCGATACAGTCCCGCCTTTTCCAATGCCTCAGCTTTATCGTCTTTTATCATCGTGCCCCCTTAAAATCCTGATTCATCATCAAACGGCGGGCGTTGGTCGTAACTGTCCGGTGTGTTGTACACCTCCCACCCCGGCGCGGTCAGTGGTGGCTGTTGTTGAGTGGTTGCGGGTTTACCATTGGGCGGGCTAACGGTGCGTGCGCTGACTACGCTATCAGCGATAACCTGCGGCGATTCCTTTTGAGTGCCATCCTGCCCCTTCCACTGATTAAGCTGCATGCTTCCTGATACGCTCACCATCTCGCCCTTCTGGTGCTGTGCCAGCAATTCGGCCTGTTTACCAAAGGCCACCACGCCCAGCCAGTAAACAGCCTCATTGTTCTGCGCTGTATGACAGGGAAGGGATACGGCTAATCGCGCCATCGTCATTTGCTTACTGTTTGCCGTGGTACGTGTCTGGGGGTCAGCCACCAGCCGCCCGTATGCTGAAATTTGTGCGGTCATCTTTTACTCTCCGATTAGGGTCATGCTTCATTGCTGAAAATATAAACGATTATTAGTTTTGCTAATGACCCTTTCTTAATGTAGGAGGGGTGCAAACTTTTCTCTATATAAGCAAAAGGGTGTTGTCTCTGTTGTCTTTGTTGTCTCACGACTCTACAGCCCGCGCCACGCCTAGGTTTTGCTGAGACAACATTGGCGGATCCGTGTTGTCTCAGCGGGGGGTTGTGTTGTCTCACTGCCAGCCAAAGATAAAACGACCATATTGTGGTGTTGTCTCAAAACACTCAATTGTTGTCTTACTGTTGTCTCACAAATAAAAATAAAATCATTATTAATCAAAGATCTTTACAAATTGAGACAACAAAGACAACAGAGACAACACCCTTTCTCTCACCTAGAGAAATCACTATTCTGGCTGGCCGCTTTCCTCTGCCATGAAGTTGAGCATATATACACGTATTTGCCGCCCGTCTTCACGCACGCGGCCTTGATACCCTCTGCCGCTTGTCGGTGGTGTAAGCATCCCTGCACCTTTAAGGACCTCGGCAAACTGCTTCGCGTTAAATCCCTTTGCTATCTCCTGCTCAAACGTTGCGGGGAAGGTGTAGAAAGTTATCGGGTCGCTTTCGTGACTCCCTTTCTTTCGGTATCCGGCTAAGTCACGAATAGGTAAATCTCGCGGGTCATAACCTATTGGTGCGTAACGACTCAGCCCGTACGCATTCAGAAACGCCTCACACTGTTCAACAATCTGCTGGTGCTCTTTGTTGCCGGTGCCGAACTCCCTAACCCATGCGTTAAAGCTGTGTTGTACGGCATCACGACACGTCTGCGCATCCCAACCGGTAACAACTGCACCCAGCACCAAGGCGGCCTCCAAAATGGCGAAACGCGCACCCACGCGGTGAACCTGTTCCCCATAGTCAGCCGGAATGAGTGAGCGCCAGCGGCTTTCTGCCTCTCTCACGGCTTCAACAGCCCGTTGCTGGTGATCAGCCAGCCACTTAACCCATTCCCTCCCCGCTGCTCCGTGGTTCTGCTGGTAGGCGTCTTTCAGTGCGTCAGCGTGCTGCTTGCCGTTCTGCCAGTCGTGGAACCTTACCGCCTTACTCAGCGGGATATTGAGCAAGCGCACAAGCTGCCCGGCTTTGGCCTTCTGCCCGGTGTTTGCGATAAAGGTTTCTAAGTCCGTTTCGCCGGTACTGATCGCCACCGTGCGCCAGCGTTTTAAATCTCGATTTCCGCCTTCCTTCGCGCCCTGTAATTTGCCCACGCCGTTAAACAGCGCATAAGCAGACTGTGCCACGCTGCGCGGGTCTGCGCCTTGCCCGACTTCATCCAGCGGCATCAGTGCGTCATTGTGGGCGGCGGCCTCGTTTGCCAGTCCCAGCGCGGTGCCGTACCACGTCAGGCGCAAAAGGTCAGGACTGCCATACAAGCTGGAAGCCACATTTGCCGTGGTAGTCTTGCCTGCGCTCGATTGTTCATAGAAGTGAATGCCGAACCCATCAGCGCCCGCCAGGCCGATAAGTGGTGCGGCCAATGCGGCTCCGATCCCGGTCATCATCGAATAGTTGCCACCAGCCAGACGCGCAACGGTGTTACGCCAGCTCTCTGCTGTGCCTTTGTTGGTATAACCCGACGCCGCTGAACTCCTGCCGTTAAACAGCACCGGCATGTCAGGTGTGCCGATGATTTCACCATCCGGCATGATGTATGCGCCGCACTGCCAGCCCGTAGCCTGCGCCACACGCCATATCTCACGGGAACCGCTGCGCTGTAACCAGTCGGCAAGCGTTGCCCGCATCGAGGGTTTAGTGGTGACATTCACGCCGCCCGCTTTAAG
Organism: Enterobacterales bacterium; assembly: GCA_003864575.1. Taxonomy (GTDB): domain Bacteria; phylum Pseudomonadota; class Gammaproteobacteria; order Enterobacterales; family Enterobacteriaceae; genus Ewingella. The sequence continues at coordinate 2,373 of BHES01000150.1, read as the reverse complement.
TACACGCCAGCCTTCACGCTCTCCGATATCAGCCAGAGGGATAGCCTGCGTTGTTTTGGCATTTCCCCCAGCGGGTTGCCAGCGGAGGATTAAATACTGGTCATTGTCACCACGTCCGATCCCGACAACATCTAGCGGAGAACACAGCCATGATTCGTTGTTGGTAATTTCTCCGCTCTCCCGGTCTACCTTTGGCGATATCCAAAACACGCCATCTCTCCGGCTTTCAATGCGGGGTTTCAGTGGGTCACTGTCCCTTAGCGTAACCTTAGCGCCCTCTGCGGCTTCCTGTACTGCGTTCATCCCGTCGCCCTGCGGTTGATAGAGTGAGTCATTTAAAGCGGCTGTAGCGGCTTCTAGGCCGTTTTGCTGGTGGTAGTCGTTCCAGTCGGCTTTATGGTCTGCCGGTGGCAGTGACACCCAGCCAGACACGGATAAAGCGGCTTTCTCTGCGGCAATCTTCCCGGTGTTTACTTTCGGCTTTCCGTGTTCATCCAGCTCGCCGGGTTCGTGGTGGTCGTTATCCCCGGCGATGATGATTTGTGCCTGTGGGTGCTGCTGGCGCATGACTTGAGCAACGGGTAACAGATTGCCCGCGTCAATGGCTGCGACAATCATCGCATCAGGGCACATCAGGTGAGCCGTTAGCGCGGTTGCCAGACCTTCGGCAAGGATAATGCTCTGCGGCTTCTCCTGTGCGTTTACGGCGTGATACGCACTACGCTTTGCCGAACCCGCTACCAGCATCTTGACGCCAGCGGTGGTGATGGTCTGTGCGGCGGTCACGGTGCCGGATACATCAGACAGCGCCAGTAATAGCGCCCCGTCGGACATAACAGGGAACGTGAAGCCATTCAGCCCCTTCGCTATCAGGTATTCGCTTTCTCCCGGCTGTGCCTGTGCTGCCAGTGCCTGATATCTTGCTGTGAATATTTCGCGCCGCTCTGCTGCTTCTGTGGCTGCCTGCTGCTGGCGATCCTGCTCGCGCCGTTGGTGCTCTGTCTCCATCAGTTCGCGTCTCTGGCTGGATACTTTGGGGTTTGATTCTGCTGCCCGGTAATCAATACCCAATGCCCCGGCAACAATACGCGCCGCCTCGGTGGTGTCGCAGCGATTCACCTTCGCCACTAAGTCCAGCCCATCACCTGCGCCGCACTGATTGCAGAAATGGGAACCGCGCCCGCCGTCGTCGAATCGGAAACGGTCAGTACCGCCACACGCCGGGCAGGAAGAATGCTGGCGCGATGATTGCGGTACGGTGATACCAGCCAGTGACAACACGTCAGGCCAGCGCCCTGCGGCGGCAGTGGTGACTTCGCGGATAAGTTCAATGTTTCGCATACGTTCCCCTTAATGCGCCACGGGTGCGGCTGGCATCCCTTCAGTGTTGAGCATTTCAATAAAGCCATCGTGTAGCAGAGCCATAGAGTCACGCCCCCACTGAGAAAGCCTGAGATTGCCGCCGCTGGCATCGGTTTCAGTCATGGACTGATAAACCATGACCGCTTGGCGGTGGGCATCAGCGCCGAACTTTTCACACGCCAGCCCTTCAATGTTGTTTGCCAGTGCGAAACGTTCAGTTGCCGGGTATATAACGATGCCGCCGTACTGGCCGCGATAGACCGCTGCTTTCTCTACCCTTCCATCCAATTTAGTAGCGTCAATAGTGCCGTGTTGTTCCAACTGTTCATCGATAAACAGGCAGGACACCAACCAGCGCCAGACGATTACCGCCTGTTCGTCAGACTGTTTAAACCAGCCTTTTTTACTCGCCTGAGCGATTTCAGATACCACACGCAGCCCATCAGACAAGCAGTGGTCATAATGACCTTCGTCAAGCTGTCTGATAGCCGCGGAATATCCGATTTGCTGTTTGCCTGTATCGGCGCGTAACACAATGCTGATACCGGCCGGGGTTGCTTTAATGTGGATAAATTTGCTCTTCATTTGACCTCCGGGATCAGCGTGTACTGTTCAGTAAAGTGATGGACTAGCATAAATGCCGGGCTGGTATAGCCGTCGCGGACGAATGTCACGCGATTGAATGACACTGACCGGACTGTGACCACGTCGCCCTGTTTATCCTGATAGCGTTCATTTGGCATAGGCTCACGCATGGGCTTTCTCCCTTTGTGCTTGCTCTTCGATAAGCCATGCCGCAACTGAACCCACCAGATCGCAGGCCATAACTACGGCGGTTTCAATATCGCAAATGTCCATATCGTCGATTGCCTTACTAAGCATCAACAGGGTCACATTCGCCTGGTCAGCGCGATTAGCCGCCTGCTGGATTGTGATTTCATACGACATGGCTCACCCCCGTTGCTGTCATCAGGGAACGATGAACCTCATGATTGATATCGCAGGCGGGGC
>BHES01000149.1 GCA_003864575.1 Enterobacterales bacterium | reverse complement strand
CTTCTTTGTCATGAGTCGTACCGCCCATCACCGACATCCCATCACTGCCAGCCCGGCGAACGCTGAACGTGGGTAATTCCTTTCAAGCTTTTTCTCAAACTCAACTTTGAAAGCTTCGACCGCACCGGCGGGAAGCTGCTTAGTTTTATCGATAGTCACTTCTACACGCATACATCCCCCTTATTCCATACCCAGCCAGTTACCGGCATCCTCAAACATCTCTTCCACTATCCCGGCTAGAATAGCTTTCTGTGCTTTGCTGGCATCAGTATGGATGCTGCTATTGGTCACCATTGGCTTAACCTTCACTTCGGCATTAGGGAAGGTGCCATGCACACGCTTGGTCAGTTCAGCCAGGATCAGCGTCTTGGCGTTCGGCACGCCCTCGAAATTTCTCTTATCATAAATCATTTCTACAAACATAAAATCACTCCACATGTAATAACTGGTTATCCATACAGTATTCATATTTTACGGCTTAGTCAATCTATGGGGCACCCATGGGGCATAAAATAGTGCTAAAGCTCGCCTAAGTTCGTAACTGTGGATTTTGAAGCGTTCTAACTAACTGTTATTTAATGCGCTCTTGGACGATGTTTGTCGATTTTTAAAATGTACTAATCACGCTCATGGCATGGCCACCGTAATTCATCTGTTGATATATGCCGTTGGGCAGCCCCTCAGCCAGCGTGGCCGAACAGTGCCACGGCACCAGCAGATCGTCTGTGCAACTGAGCGCCAACGTCGGGGTGACTATCTCTTTCAGCGTGTTGCTTAGATCAGAACCCATCAGCGCTTGCAGGCGATGCAACAGATTTTCCATTCCCTGAAAATGTGCCACCTGATGCTGACGTTCTTCCTGCAATAACCTGTCGTTTTCAGAAAGCCAGTCAGCCGGATAAAGAAACAGCGGTTGCGCCTGCACATAGGCATCGACGCCGCTGTTGAGCAGCAGATTTTGCCGGACTTCGAAGCAACGGCGCGTCTGGCTGTCGAGCTTCGCCCAACCGTTTATGACTACCAGGCTTTGCAACAGCGACGGGTAACGCCGGGCAAGATGCAGGCCGATAATGCCGCCGAGCGCGTGTCCGATCAGATGACAGCGGTCGATTTGCAACACGTTAAGCATTCCGGCCAGTTCGTCGGCCATGTCTTCCATGCGATAACCGGCCGGTACCTCACCATGGCTGCCGCCGGTACCGTGCTGGTCATACACCACCACGCGGAAATGTTCGTTCAGCATCACCATCTGCGGTTGCCAGAAGCCATGCACGCCGCCGAGACCGGATGACAGCACCAGCGTTTCCGCCGTGGGTGAGTTTTTACCTGATACCTTGTAATACATGGTTATCCCTCAAGGTGGTCAGTAAAGGGTCAGCGGCCAATATGCGCAATGGACGCAATTTCAATCAGCGCGCCGGGTTTCACCAGACCACACTGGATGCAGAAGCGTGCCGGTTTTTCGCCGGGAAAATATTCGGCGTAGACCTGATTTACCGCCGCGTAATGGGCCCAGTCGGTGATGAAAATCGAGTTCATGGTCACGTCGCTCATGGTGCCACCGGCGGTTTCAATCACGCTTTTGATGATCTCCAGGACGTGGCGAGTTTGTGCTGCCGCATCTCCCAGGTGCACGACGTTGTTTTCTTTGTCAAAAGGCAGGGTGCCTGAGACGTAAACTACGCCGTCGGCCAGCGTGCCGGGTACAAATGGCGCCAGCGGAACACCGCTGCCAGCCGGGATAATCGCGCTTTTGGGCATAGTGATCTCCTTGGTGAAAGGTCAGGCCGTCTGGCTTAGCGGTTGGGTGTCATAACCGAGCGCGTGACAGAAGCTGTTCACATCAGATACCCAGCCGAAAAAGGTTTCGATGTTGTAAATTGCGGCTTTTTGCACAAATTCAGGGCCTGCCTGATGGGTCGCATCTTCCAGCACTACGCCAAAATATTCGAGGAAGAAGCCGTCGCGCAGTGTTGATTCCACGCAGACATTGGTGGCAATGCCGGTAAACACCAGATGATGAATTCCGTAGCTGCGCAGCAGGCTGTCGAGTTGGGTGTTGAAGAAGCCGCTGTAGCGTGGTTTCGGCAGCACAATATCGCCGGGCTGAGGCTGAAGTTCATCCACCAAGTCGTAATCCCAGTCGCCTTTCGCCAGCAGTTTCCCCATCAGTTCCGGACGCTTGCGCATGGTTTTGAGCGCATTGGATTTGTGGAAGTTGGGTGACCCTTCGCCACCGGCTTCTACGTACTGATTGTCCCAGCCGTTCTGGAAGAAAATGATTTTGATCCCCGCGGAGCGCGCTGCTGCAATGGCTCGTTGGATATTTTTGATCACAGGGCCGGTTGCCGAGACGTCGAAACCCGCCAGATCCAGGTAACCCCCTTTAGAGGCATAGGCATTTTGCATATCAACCACAATCAGCGCCGTTTGCTGCGGCGTAAATGCAATGGCTTCCGGGCGGGCCGTCAGCACCGTTTCTTCGCCTGAGTTTTTCGGTTCGCGGCGAACAATCGCCGGATTCTCAACGGCGACAGGTTTTCCAAAAACAGTCATTAAGCCACCTCTTTATGGTCAGTTTCATCGGTATCAGTGAACAGGTTCTGGCGCGTTTTCATTAACGGCTGAATGTACTGGCCGAAGTTTTCGATACCTTGTACGAAATCATCAAAGGTCAGCAGGATGCCTTCGGTGCCCGGCACGGTGTCGATTTCATCGAGCATTCTGGCTACGTTGGCGTAAGAGCCGACGAGCGTGCCCATGTTGATGTTGACCGCCGAGGTGGGATCAGCCATCTGACGGACGTTGGTGTCGGCGCCGGATTTCGTGTCTTTGCTGCTCTGGTCAGTGAGCCACGCCAGCGCATCGGCATCGGCGCCGGATTTGTAGAGTTCCCACTTAGCGCGGGCCGCGGCGTCGGTGTCGTCGGCGATGATCATAAACAGTACGTAGGAAGCGACGTCGCGCTGTTCGGCATCGGCGGCCTTTTTCATGCGGGCGGCGGTCGGGGCAAAGGCGGTTGGGGTATTGACGCCTTTACCAAAGCAGAAATTAAAATCGGCATGTTTGGCAGAGAACGCCATGCCTGCATCGCTCTGGCCGGCGCAGATCACTTTCATTTCGGCCTGCGGGCGAGGACTGACGCGACAGTCGTCCATTTTAAAAAATTCGCCGTCGAGGGTGCAGTGGCCAGTTCCCCACAGGTCGCGCAGCACGGTGACATATTCGGTCAGGTAGTCGTAGCGACGGCTGAAATAGTCATCGCCCGGCCACATGCCCATCTGTTCATATTCCGGTTTTTGCCAGCCAGTAACGACGTTGACGCCAAACCGGCCGTTGGAGATGGAGTCAATGGTGGCGGCCATGCGAGCGACAATGGCCGGAGGCATGACCAGCGTGGCGGCGGTGGCGTAGAGCTGAATGCGGGAAGTCACGGCGGCAAGGCCTGCCATCAGCGTAAACGACTCCATGTTGTGTTCCCAGAATTCGGTCTTGCCGCCGAAACCGCGCAGCTTGATCATCGACAGCGCAAAGTCGAAATGATAATGCTCTGCCCGCTGCACGATGGTTTTGTTCAGTTCAAAAGTCGGCTGGTACTGCGGCGCCGTTGAAGAAATTAACCAACCGTTGTTGCCGATAGGAATGAAGACTCCGATTTTCATAGCTCACCTCAATCTCAATAACGTATACAAGGGCTTGCGAAAATCTCTGCGCGGCTTGAGTGCGTCCTGCGGGTTCCGAATTGCACCGGGCGGAAATTGACTGACCAGAATCTCTTTGCAAAGCGGATGCCAGTTTTGAAATCATGCCTTTTATCATGGTGTTACAAATATCGTGGGAGGTTGAATGGAACAATTGGTCTGTTTCGGACCATTTGGTCAAAAATAATTGCACACAAAACAGGCACGCCTGAGCAAAGTTGGTGCGAAATTGTTAAAAATATAACCATAAAGAGTTAACGGCCCTAGCGGGGAATACCCTGTCAGTGAATCGCGATAGTCGGGATCATAGGCATTTGTTATGCTTTATCTTTGGCCTGGAATCTCACCGGAGAGACTGTGAAGCACGAGGCAGAACATCAGGGTAAAACACCGACGCGGCGTTCGAGAGCGGTTGCCGCCAAGCGCAGTACCATCATGGCGGCAGCGCTGGAGTTTTTCTCGCTCTACGGCATACATGGCACCAGTCTGGATCAGGTTGCTGAGCGCGCTGACGTGTCGAAAACCAATCTTCTCTACTACTTCCCGTCGAAAGAAGAGCTGTATGTCGCGGTGCTGAAAGGGTTGCTCGACGTCTGGCTGGCGCCGCTCAAAGCGCTGCGCGCAGAGCAGCATCCGCTGGAAGCCATCGATGAGTATGTCCGCCTCAAACTGTGCGTGTCGCGTGATCATCCGCAAGCCTCGCGGTTGTTCTGTCTGGAGATGGTGCAGGGAGCGCCGCTGCTTAAGCAGGAGCTGGGCGGCAGCCTAAAAACGCTGGTGGAGGATAAGTCCGAGGTGATTCGTGGTTGGATTAAAGCGGGGCTGATTGCCCCGGTTGAGCCTTTGCATCTGATTTTTATGCTTTGGGCTACCACACAGCATTACGCGGATTTTGGCGTTCAGGTGGAAGCGATTACGGGCAAAACCCTGAGCGACCCACTTTTTTTCGAACAAACCGTGTCTAACGTTCAGCGCATTATCACCGGCGGTATTCAACTTCGCGGGCAGGAGCAATAATGGATTCGGTTTCACAATTAGTTCTGGGGGCTGCGGTTGGTGTCGCAGTCATGGGCAGACGCACACCCGTATGGAAAGCCGCCTTGGCAGGCGCGGTATGCGGAACGTTGCCCGATCTCGATGTGTTTTACGATCACGGCGATGCCATCAGCAATATGACGCTGCACCGCACTGGGACGCACGCGCTGTTGTATCTGACGTTGGCTTCGCCACTGATGGCCTGGCTGATGGCAAAACTGTTCAGCGCTGGCGCACATTTTCGCCACTGGTGGCTGGCCGTATGGCTGGCGCTTATCACGCACCCGCTGCTGGATATGATGACGGTTTACGGTACCCAGCTGGGTATTCCGTTTACGCATTTCCCGTTTGCCGTCGGCAGCATCTTTATTGTCGATCCGCTTTATACGCTGCCGTTAATTATGGGTACCGGTATTGCGCTGTACCGGAAAAAACACCGTGGGGTTTTCTGGAATAATCTGTTGTTGGGCGTGAGCTGTTTGTATCTGGCCTGTACCGTGGTGGAGCAGCATCAGGTGACGCTTCACGTCGGCGAGGAGCTGGAGCGGCAGCATATTGAGAGCACGCAGGTACTGGTGACGCCAACGCCGCTCAATTCGCTGGTGTGGCGGGTGGTGGTGATGACAAAAGACAGCTATGGCGAAGGTTTTACCTCGCTGCTGCACCCTGATTCGCCGATCCGCTTCTCATTCTATCCGCGCGGTGCCGCACTGTATGAAACCTACAAAGACAATCCCTTCCTGGGACGTGTCGCGTGGTTCAGCCACGGTTTCTTTAGCGTGAAGCAGCAGGGAAACAACATTCTGGTCAGCGACTTACGTATGGGCCAGCAACCGGATTACACCTTTGTGTTTAATCTGGGGGATTTAAGTAAGAGCCCCCCGAACGCAGTGCCGACGCAGGTCGCCGCAGCCAGACCTTCGGCAACTCGATTATTCGAGCAGTTCCGCCAGGCGCTGAAGGTAGAGTAAGGAAGTGGCAGTAAAAGTAAAAAGGAGCCGATAAGGCTCCTTTTTACTTTATATCCGTATATCCGTGTTCTTTATATCAGGGCTATCACGCGGTGCGTTTTCTGCTACGCAGCCAGTAGCCAATCCCCAGAATCACAAACCACAGCGGCGTGACGATCAGCGCCTGACGGGTGTCATCCTGCAAGGTCAGCAGTATCAGCACGAAAACGAAGAACGCCATGCAGACCCAGCACATCAGCTTGCCGAGCGGCATTTTGTAGATTGATGCTTCATGCAACTGTGGGCGCTGGCGGCGGTAGACCAGATACGAGCAAAGAATAATCGTCCACACGAACATAAACAAAATCGCCGATACCGTGGTCACCAGCGTAAAGACGGTCATGACGTTGGGAATAAGGTAAATCAGCACCACGCCGCCCAGCAGGCAGATACAGGAGAAAGTCAGTCCGTTGGACGGCACCGCACGGGAGGACAGTTTACCAAACGCCTTCGGTGCATTGCCTTCCTGCGCCAGACCAAACAACATGCGGCTGGTGGAGAACACGCCGCTGTTGGCCGACGATGCAGCCGATGTCAGCACCACAAAGTTAATGATACTGGCCGCCGCAGGCAGGCCAGCAATCACGAACAGTTCGACGAACGGACTTTTGTCAGGCACGACGGAACTCCATGGCGTGACGGACATGATGATGATCAGCGAGAAGACGTAGAACATGATGATACGCAGCGGGATGGCATTGATGGCGCGTGGCAGCGATTTCAGCGGATCTTTGGTCTCTGCGGCAGTGGTACCGACCAGCTCAATACCGACAAAGGCGAAGACGGCTATCTGGAAACCGGCGAAGAATCCGCTGACGCCTTTGGGGAAGAATCCGCCGTCATTCCACAGATTACTGAAGGAGGCGACAGAGCCGGTTGGCGTCTGAAAATGGGTCAACACCATTACCAGTCCTGCAATAATCAGCCCCACGATGGCGACGATTTTGATCATGGCGAACCAGAACTCCATCTCCCCAAACATTTTCACCGTCGCAAGGTTCAGGCTCAGCAGCACCGCAACGCAGAGCAGGGAGGCTATCCATTGTGACAACCCCGGGAACCAGAACTGGGCATATGCGGTGATCGCCACCACGTCGGCGATGCCGGTGACGACCCAGCAGAACCAATAGGTCCAGCCAGTGAAATAGCCCGCCCATGGGCCCAGCAGGTCTGCCGCAAAGTCGCTAAAGGATTTGTATTCGAGGTTGGAGAGCAGCAGTTCGCCCATCGCCCGCATCACGAAAAACAGCATAAAGCCGATGATCATGTAGACGAAGATGATAGAAGGGCCGGCCAGACTGATGGTTTTTCCCGAGCCCATAAAGAGGCCTGTACCAATCGCGCCGCCGATTGCGATCAGCTGGATGTGTCGGTTGCTGAGGTTGCGTCGCAGGTTTTCTGCGCCTTCCTCTTGCGGCTTTGTGAGGATGTTTGTCTCTTCTTGCATGTCGTGTTTATTCCTGTTTTTTGTCCAGCGATGTTATACCCGTCCTACTTCAAGGCGCCTCTGGGCGACTCAAATTATCTAGGGTATATACGTCCTGTCTTTTTTTTGGTTTCTGAGCTCTGAATGGCTCTTGTTTGTCCGCGTTCCCCCACACTGGCCAGGAAAGTAACGTAATACTATACACAGTTAACTTGAAGATGCATTTTCCAGCATCTGAAAGTTGTCATTAATTCGACATGATAATACCCCAGCAAGACCCGGTAATATTTCACTAAAGAATCGTCGTATTTCCTCTCGGAACT
>BHES01000148.1 GCA_003864575.1 Enterobacterales bacterium | reverse complement strand
CTTTGACGCTGTAGCTCTTCAAGGGCAATCTTCTGTTTTGCAGTCAGCTCTATTTTCATCGCGCTGAGCATGATATTTATCAGCTGGATAATCAAGCACTTTCAATGACCACGGGTATATATGTAATGCAGTTATTTTCCCATTTCTATAAATAGCGGCTCTGTAGCCACCTCTATTATTTGAACGAGAAATTGCATATCGGAATAAAGCCCGGCAATTATCTGGGGAAACCTCAGGTAACACAACAGCAGTAAGGTGCCTAATAATGGGCCTTGATAGAATCAATAACTTACGTTGGTTTCAATTAACGTGGACATATCATTTAGGCACTGATTAATAATCCGGAATTATATTAGTAAAATAACATCAACTGGAATTTATAACGCTATTAACACCATTAACGCCATTAAAACCATTAACACCACGAAGGCGTAAGCTTCATTGAGCCATCTCACCAAAGTAATAATATTATGGGGGATACTGACGCCCGATTCGTCAGTCGGCTTAAAATCCGTTATCATCCGCTCCCACTTTCCCTGCGGGTAGCCTGATGTCTGCAATTATCGATACCTTTATTGCTCCGCCATGCCATGACGAGATAGAGATCCTCTATCAGGACGATCATCTGGCGCTGATCAATAAACCCAGCGGGCTGCTCAGCCTTTCGGGAAAAAATCCGTTAAATCTCGATTCAGTCCACTACCGGCTGGTAAAGATATTTCCCGGCTGCACGCTGGTCCACCGCCTGGATTTCGGGACGTCCGGTCTGATGGTGATTGCGCGCAATAAGGCAGTCAATGCCGCCCTCTGCCAACAATTCAGCCAGCGCACCGTGACAAAAACGTATAGCGCACTACTCTGCGGACATCTGGACGACAACCACGGGGTGATTGACGCGGCCATTGCCAAAGACCCGGCACGGTTCCCGCTGATGTCGATTTGCGCCATCCACGGCAAGCCCGCCCGCTCCGGTTATCGGGTGGTTGAGCGTATGTATCATGAGCGGGAGGACGGGACGTTACTGCCATTGACGCGAGTTGAGCTCATTCCAGAAACCGGTCGGACGCACCAGCTGCGTATCCATTGCCAGACGTTGGGCCACCCTATTTTGGGCTGCGATTTGTATGGCGGCCTTCTGCTGCCGGGTACCGGCGGGACTCCACGGCTGATGCTGCACGCCAGTGGGCTGGATTTTGTGCATCCCGTTAGCGGAGAGTGGATCAAAACCCGCAGTATCAGCCCTTTCTGAAAACAATCATTACCACATCAAATCATCAGGGACTTTGAAATCAGCATACGGATCTTCTTCGTCTTGCTCTTCCTGGCTCATCGTACTGTTTAATACGATGCTGTTTGCGTCCCGCTGCGCGATTTTATCGGCCACGACTGCAGGGATAATCGCATATTCGTTGTCTGTGCTGCCATCAATCACCAAACGAGCGATAGCGAGGCGACCGCTGATCAGCTGAGTCTGGGTGGTTTTATCCACGGCTATTTTTTTGATGAAATTATTATCTGTGAAATTAAAATCAATCGTCCCTTTGGGAATACTGATTCTGTTCATTTCAATCAGCTGTTTCACCTGAGCTTTATATTCTTTCGATAAGGCCGCTTGTTTCTGTTGTTCACTGAGCTGTTTATCACGCTCAACTTGCGCTTTTTTATTTTCTTCCACCGCCTCTCTGGCCTCACGAGCCTGAACTCGCGATTTTTTAGCCGTTCTTTGGACTTTGGCGATTTTTTTGCTGGTCACTAAACCTGCTTTCAGTAACTGCTCTTGTAAGGAAAGTTTTGTCATCTTCGTTTCTAAGCCTGTTGAATATTTGACGGGATTATACCTGTAATTCTTGAGGCTGTACCACGATGAGAAAAGCCCGCTTAAGAAAACCTAAGCGGGCTTTGGGTATTTAAAGCTTCGGGTCGGCTAATCGCGCCAACCCATGGCTGGCGCAACGTGTTTGAGGATCGACTCGATCACATGCACATTGTAGTCCACACCCAGCTGATTCGGCACGGTCAGCAATATGGTGTCAGCTTCAGCAATGGCTTCATCCTGCTTCAGTTGTTTCACCAGCGTTTCTGGATCGGCGGCGTAACTGCGGCCGAAAATCGCACGCGTTTGCTCATCGAGATAACCGATTTTATCGCCATCGTTGCTGCCTCCGCCAAAATACGCGCGGTCGCGATCGTTCATCAGGGCAAAAATACTGCGGCTGACAGAGACCCTTGGCGCATGTGCATGACCGGCTTCGGCCCAGGCGGCGCGGTAAGCCCGAATCTGTTTCGCCTGCTGAATATGGAACGGCTCGCCAGTTTCATCAAATTTCAGCGTAGAACTTTGCAAGTTCATACCAAGCTTCGCGGCCCAGATTGACGTCGCATTGGTTGCTGCCCCCCACCAGATTCGTTCGCGCAAACCGGCGGAATAGGGTTCCGGACGCAAAAGACCGGGCGGATTAGGGAACATGGGCTGAGGGTGTGGTTCGGCAAAACCTTGGCCGCGCAATACTTCCAGCAGCTCTTCAGTGTGGCGCCTCGCCATATCGGCCTCCGTCTCACCCTCTGCCGGTTGAAAACCGAAATGACGCCAGCCGTCGATCACCTGTTCTGGCGAACCACGGCTGATGCCCAGTTGCAGGCGTCCACCGGAGATCAAATCCGCGGCACTGGCGGTTTCGGCCATATACAGCGGATTTTCGTAGCGCATGTCGATAACGCCGGTGCCAATCTCAATTTTACGGGTTCTCGCACCAATCGCCGCCAGCAGCGGGAAAGGCGAACTCAGCTGACGGGCAAAGTGATGTACCCTAAAATAAGCGCCATCCGCTCCCAGTTCCTCGGCCGCGACCGCCAGATCAATGGATTGCAGCAACACATCCGCCGCCGAACGGCTGGCCGACTGCGGCGAAGGCGTCCAGTGGCCAAACGATAGAAATCCAATCTTTTTCATAGCGTATTAATCCTCATCATCTGGCTGAGCGTCAGCCAAAAAGCGTTACATACCCTGGCAGGGCATGTCGTCGTCATGCCATCACTCTACGCGACTCTGGATGAGAATAAATTTCATTTATTTAACCTAAGGGTTCAGTTTATTTGATTAAGATTGTGGGGTTTTCAGTCACAGGAGTGTCATTGAAGAAGTCTGCTCAGGGAACGTTAAGCGGGCTTTTGGATCCCAGCAGGCGGCATCATCCAAAAATGTAGGATCAGATGCCCCAAAATATTCGGTTTGTTATCGGCACAAATGACATAATCGCCTGGGCAAATTTTAAAAGATTTCATCAGTAGCGCTACGCGTTAATCGACTCAGGAAGAAATAGATGATTAATTCCCATATTCCAAAAAACTACACGCGGCTGGAAAGCGGCTATCGTGAGAAAGCACTAAAAATCTATCCGTGGGTATGCGGACGCTGCACGCGGGAGTTTGTTTATTCAAACCTGCGCGAATTAACGGTTCACCATATGGATCACGACCATACCAATAACCCGGAAGATGGCAGTAACTGGGAGTTGTTGTGCCTGTTTTGCCATGACCACGAACACTCGAAGTACACGGAAGCTGACCAGTACGGCACTAACGTCGTGGCGGGGGAAGATGCACAAAAAGACATCGGCGAAGCAACGTACAATCCTTTTGCCGATTTGAAGTCGATGATCAGTAAAAAGAAGTAGATGATCAATTAAAAAGAATACAGGTAGGAAAGCCCGATGACGCCAACGTCAGCGGGCTTTTTGTTTTCTAACCGTTTACCGCTTTCCTGGCATCCAGCGCTTTGTGGATTGCCGCTTCCAGCTCATTGATTTCAAACTTCGCCACATATCCGTCGGCACCGACTTTGCGGACGTGATCTTCGTTGGCACTGCCGGATAACGACGAGTGAATGATCACCGGGACGTTTTTCAGGAACTCATCGCGTTTAATATTCAGCGTTAGCGTGAAGCCGTCCATCTCCGGCATTTCCAAATCCGTTAATACGAACGCGATTTTATCGGAAATTGGCCGCCCTTCTGCCCTGGCCTGCTCGGCGATTTTCTTAATATTGTTCCAGGCTTCCAGGCCGGTGACATGCATGACGTTGGGAATGTTCATAGAATCCAGGCCCCGCTCAAGCATCGAACGTGCGACTTTCGAATCTTCAGCCACAATCGCCACAGCGCCCGGTTTGAGATCAAAGGGCCGGGTTTGTGCGCTGTCGATTTGGGTATTACGTTCAGGTGGCACTATGTCATACAGAATTTGCTCAACATCGAGCACCAGCGCCAGGCGGTTGCTGGCGGAATCATTGTCTAGGCGCGCGATGCTGGTGATATTACGGCTCTTCACACCCGCCTCTGCGGCCAGAACCTGGCTCCACTCAAGGCGTACAATGTCATCGACAGACTCCACCGCAAAAGCCTGCGTACTGCGCGCATATTCGGTGACCAGCAAAATGTTCAGACCGGTTTTCGGTACACACCCCACCACGGCCGGAAGGTCAATCACCGGTATGATTTCGCCGCGAATATTCGCAATGCCTAACATCGGTGATGCCATGCCTGCCGCTTTGGTCAGCGGGGGCATCGGGACAATTTCGCGCAGCTTGAAGACGTTGATACCGTACAGCTCAGACTGCTCTTCCTCCGCCGGGGTCCCCAAACGGAACAACAACAGCTCGAAGCGGTTTGAAGAAGTGAGATTGGTTCTCTCATCGATATCTTTCTGAAAATTGTCCATACCTTCCCCAATGAGAAAATTTTGTGATGTGCACTTATCCGTGTGTGTCGTGCTGAACTGATCTTATTATCGGCACAGGGCGGGAAATGATTAGGCGTGGCGCGATATAAAAGAAAAGCCCGCCGGAGGTGACTCAAGCGGGCTCTGTTTTGCATAGCACTACGTTTAGTCTACGACTGCGTATCCCGATCCTCGACCGACAGTGATACCAGCCCGATACCCAGTTTTCTCGGTTCGAAACCGCCGCTGGTGCCTTCGGTAGGCTCCGTCGGCGACGGTGGCGTGATGACAATACTTTGCGCACTGTCCGGATTGCTGAACTGGACAGTGATCGTTTCGTCTTTGTCACTGAAGATGACGAAATGTTCCTCGTCGCCGACTTTCACCGAAATCGGTTTGCCGATGTTATTGCCATAAGCACGGGCGCGAAGCACCACGTCGAAGCTGGCGGGAAGCGGGTCGATGTAATCAATTTTCACGGCGGGCGCCAGGTTGGCGTCAGACCAGCGGCCCCAGTTTTCGACAGTAGACACACCGGTAATAGCTTTCACCTGCTGTGGCAAACCGGGCAGCATAAAAGCAATCGCCGGGGACTGATATTGGGTTTGTTCGTCATCGATGTTCAGGGTTTTCACCGTCTCCTGATAGATCTGTTGGCTGCCAGCCGCCTCTTTGGTGAAATCGACACTGCCCTTGTATACCCCTCCGGTGGCCTGAACTATCGTCGGTTTCGAACCCAAATTGCCTGACGCCACGCACAGCCCGGTGTTAAGCGACAGCTCTGGCGCCCATACGCGGCCCATCTCATAACATTTATCCACCCAGACAAAATTGTCGCTAACGCCCAGTGAAGCCAGCTGTTTTTTCAGCGGCGTTGACAGGTAAACGTCAAACATCGGCTCAACTTTATTCGGCGTGACTTTAAGAATAAACGGCGCTTTGACCGCCATGCCGGAGAAAGTAAAGGTATTGGCTTTATTATCCACCACGTATTTGCTGACGCTGTTTGGGAAGCCCCACTGCTTGATCACCGCAGGCTTCCAGCCGTCGATTTTCTCGTCGATATTTATAAATTGTGTCGCCAGTGACGTACTCGACATGCCGCTGCGACCGAGGCCGATAAAGTTATCCCCCCCCATAATATCGAGCACTGTCGCGCCGTTATCGATGGTGCTGCGTTTGACATTATTCAGTTCAGCCTGCGGGTTGCGACCGTCCATCACGAAGAACAGATTTTTGCGGTTTTTCTTGGTCAGGATGTCATACGCAGTGTTGTTCATCGCCAGATGGTCAGAACTCACCACGATGATGGTGTTGTCGTAATAACCGGAGGCTTTGATTTTATCGATAAACGCCGCCACCAGCTGCTGGCTGCAAGCAACCGCACTCAACGAACGGTTCTCTTTTTTGTTGTAGAGGTACTCTTTTTTGGTACAGCCGCGCGAGATAAATCCGTCGGGATGGTGAGTGTCCACCGTCAGAGTAAACAGCGAGAAGGGTTTGCCCGCTTTGCTCAGTTCAACAAACTTCTTAAAAGCTTCATCCAGCAAAGTGTCGTCATACCAGCCCCAGTCGTTTTTATATTGAGGATCAGCCACCGTGCTACGCAATTCGTTGTAGCCGTATAAATAGTCGAAGCCGTGCGACGTAAGGAAGGTGCCTTTACCGGCAAAGGCCAGCTCTGCGCCCTGATAAAAATAGTTCTGATACCCCGCCGCTTTGAGCACGTCACCCAGGCAGACATTTTCCGGATAGAACGTAGAAAGCGCACTGGACGCATTGCCGTCAAACGGCGCGAACAACGGAATACCGCACTGGGAAGAGACCATACCGGCGATGGTATAACCGGTGCCCGGCACCTGCCGCGTCGCGGTGAAATCAATGCTGGCATCTTTATGGCGCGAAAGTTCGGTGGTCAGCCCTGGGAACGTCTGTTCGTCAAAATAGGTTCTCTCCAGGCTTTCTCCATAGATATAGACCAGATTCGGTTTTTTACCTTTGATCACCTTCTGCGGCACTTTGTAGTAGCTGTCAAAATCAGCGGTATCACCGCTAATTTGGGTTTTGACCAGCCGCGAAATGTTCTGGAATGCCTGGGTTGAACCGACGGAAAACACCGCCAACACCACGGCCAGCACGCTGTATTTCCAGCTGCTATTGTGACTTTTGCGTTTTTTCAGACACCAAACCAGCAGGGACACGATCACCACCAGCGCGGCCACCAGGCCGGAAAATGGCAGGATATATTTGGTCAAACCCGCCCCTTTGAGGCTGCTGGTGACGGTATAAAGCACCGCATCGGTAATACCGTCGCCGGTAAAATAGTTACTGCCGATCAACACCAGATTCAGAATGACGTATAAACAGAGGAAAAACAGCAGCAGGGAAAACCAGACACGCCCCGCAGAGGCCCGCCGGATATAGAGGAAAATGGACGATATAAAGAACAGGAATGAAACCAAATCTGAGACCATCTGCTGCACCCTGCGACATAAAAAAGGTTAAAAACGGGGATAATGCCTGCGATGCGCAGGGGCCGTAAAAAACGGGGATGCGCTATATACACAGTTAACTTGAAGATGCATTTTTCAGCATCTGGAAGTTGTCATTAATTCGGCGTGGCAACGCACCAGAAAGTCCCGGTAATATTTCACTAAAAAATCGTCTTATCTCCTCCCGGAACTGCTTTGCTGAAGCGAAGTAACGGTTGTTTCTTACCTCCTCATTCATCACCTTCCACAGTCGTTCGATTGGATTCAGGTTCGGGCTGTAAGGCGGCAGGTAGTGAAGGTCGATATTCATCACGTAAGCCCAGTCTTTCACCAACCCACTGCGGTGATAACCTGCTCCGTCAAGGATAATGTGAATCTTCTGCCTAACCGGATAAATCTCACGGATAGCAATGAAAAA